>NZ_JAIWOT010000001.1:2702500-2932500 GCF_021295335.1 Komagataeibacter sp. FNDCF1
TGCGCCGCCTGCCTGAACTGGGCATCAACTTCGTTGATACGGCAGATGCTTATGGCCCGTTTGTCAGCGAGGACCTGATCCGTGAGGCGCTGCATCCCTATACAAACACCATCATCGCCACCAAGGGCGGCCATACCCGCCACGGCCCGAACATATGGAAGCCGGTGGGCAACCCGGACTACCTGCGCCAGTGCGTGCTGATGAGCATGCGCAGGCTGGGGGTGGAGCGCATCGACCTGTGGCAGCTGCACCGCGTGGGGGCCGACTGCACGCCCGAACAGCAGTTCGAGGCCATTGCCGCCATGCGCGCGCAGGGGCTGATCCGTCATGTCGGCCTGTCCGAAGTGACGGTGGAGATGATCGAGCGTGCGCGGCTGTATTTTCCCGTTGCGACCGTCCAGAACCGCTTCAACCTCGTCAACCGGTATTCCGAGGACGTGCTGGATTACTGCACGGAGGAGAATATCGGCTTCATCCCATGGGCGCCGCTGGCGGCGGGCAGCCTGACGAAGGGCGATACCCTGCTGACCCGCCTGGCCAGTGAGAAAGGTGTCCAGCCCGGCCAGATCGCGCTCGCATGGCTGCTGCGGCGCGCGCCGGTCATGCTGCCCATTCCCGGCACCGGCAGCCCCGACCACCTGGCCGATAACGCGGCGGCCGCCGCCATTGAACTGAGTGACGAGGAATTCCGCCAGCTTGATAACGATGGCCGGGCCGAATGGGCCAGCCGGAACGATGCCTGACAGAAAGGCCATATTTGAAAATCCGTTAAAACATAAAGAAGTTTTTGGTGAAGCTTTTTTCGAAAAGCTTCAGGAAACGCCGCCTTTTTGAAAAAAGGCGGCACCCGAAAACTTTTGCTGCTCCTATCGATGGGTCTTTTTGGAAATGGTCCCTGGGCGCGCAGGCGGGCACGAGCGGATGGATCAGGGGCGACGGCGGCGGCGGACAATGCTAGACAGGGGCCACCGACACATAACGGCCCCTTTCTTTGCCTATTGGATACCGGATGACGCTTGCTGACGGATCAGGCCGCGATGGCCGGATTGATGGACCCTCCCGGCCCGGTACGGGTGGCCCACGCCGGCCCCGCTACCGGATGGTGCGCTGGCTTGCCGGCACCACGCTGGCCGTGCTGCTGCTGGGTGGCGGCACCGCGGGCGTGGTGGCCTGGCGGGAATATGAACGCCTGAGCGAGGGGCTGCCCACCGTGGATGGCCTGCGCACCTACCAGCCGCCGGTGATGAGCCGCCTGTATTCCGGTGATGACCAGGTCATGGCGGAACTGGCGGCGGAGCGGCGCATATTCGTGCCCTACAGCGCCATACCCGAGCGTGTGCGCAGTGCCTTCCTGGCCGCCGAGGACCAGAAATTCTTCTCCCATGGTGGTGTCGACCCGCTGGCCATCCTGCGTGCCGGCCTGACCGACATGATGATGCATGGCACCAAGCATCGTCCCATCGGGGCTTCCACCATCACCCAGCAGGTTGCCCGCATCATGCTGCTGGGGTCGAATGCGGTGTCGATCGACCGCAAGATCAAGGAAGCGCTGCTGGCCATGCGGCTGGAACAGACGCTGAGCAAGGAGCAGATCCTCGAGATCTACCTCAACGAGATCTATCTGGGTGAAGGGGCCTACGGCATTGCCGCTGCCGCCCAGACCTATTTCAACAAGCCGCTCGACCAGCTGGACAATGCCGAGGCCGCCTTCCTTGGCGCGCTGCCCAAATCGCCCACCAACTACAACCCGCACCGCTTCGTGCAGGCGGCGACCAACCGCCGCAACTGGGTGCTGGACCGTATGGCGGATCTCAGGGTCATCACGCCCGAAGAAGCCCGCGCCGCCCAGCTCGAACCGCTGGTGCCCGCCAACTTCACCCGCCCCGGCCCGGTCCCCGCATCCGAATGGTTTGCCGAGGAAGTGCGCCGCGAACTGATCGAACGCTACGGCATCGGCACCACGATGGAAGGCGGGCTTTCGGTCCATACCTCACTTGACTCCCACCTCCAGCAGGTGGCCACCACCGCCCTGCGTGACGGGCTGCTGCGTTACGACCGCGCCCATGGCGGCTGGCGCGGTGCATTTGCCCATGTGGATGCAGGCGAGACGACGGGTGACTGGGCCAATGCGCTGGCGCATGTCACCCCCCCGGTCGCCATGCTGGAGCAGTGGCGGGTCGCGGTGGTGCTGTCCGCCGCCACGGGCCGTGTGGGCTGGCTGGAAGGGCGCGACCCGGTCATGCCCCGCACGGGCGAACTGCTGGCGCGTGACCGGGCATGGATGCGCAGCGGCAAGGGCATTCAGACCGGTGACGTGCTGCTTGTCGAGCCGCAGGCCGATGGCAGCGGGGTCGCCATCCGGCAGGTGCCACGGGTGGAAGGGGCGCTGGCTACCATCGATGTCCATACCGGCCGCGTGATGGCGATGGTGGGGGGCTGGTCGTTCAGGGAATCACAGTTCAACCGCGCGACACAGGCGGCGCGCCAGCCCGGTTCCTCCTTCAAGCCGTTCGTGTATCTGGCGGCGATGGAGCAGGGGATCTCGCCATCGCAGAAATTCGATGACTCCCCCGTAAGCTATGGTGAATGGCATCCGAACAACTACGAGAAGGATTTCTGGGGCCCCACCACCCTGCATGACGCGCTGCGCGAATCGCGCAATCTTGTCACCATCCGCCTGGCCGCCCAGATCGGCATGAAACCGGTGGCAGCACTGGCGCAGACGCTGGGGCTTGCGCATTCCATGCCGCTGGTGCTGCCCGCGGCGCTGGGTGCCGTGGAAACCACGGTCCTGCACGAGGCCGCCGCCTATGCCACCATCGCCAATGACGGCAGGCTGGTAACACCCACCCTGGTCGATGACATCAAGGACCGCAACGGCAACGTGATATGGCGGGCCGACAGCATTGGATGGCAGCAGGCCGGCGGTACGCCCGCGGATGGCCCGCAGATGGTCGATACCCGGCCGCAGGTCGTGTCCGCCGCATCGGCCAGCCAGATCGTGGCGATGATGCAGGATGTGATCCGTCGCGGCACCGGTGTGCGTGCGGGTGCGGGCATCGACCGGCCCATCGCGGGCAAGACCGGCACCAGCCAGGATTTCAATGACGCGTGGTTCGCCGGGTTCTCGCCCGATCTGGTCACGGTGGTATGGGTCGGATTCGATACCCCGCAGTCGCTGGGCAAGAACGAGACCGGTGGCGTGATTGCCGGACCGATCTGGAACCAGGTGATGAAGGCGGCGCTGGCCACCCGCCCGCGCCTTGATTTCCGCGTGCCCGAGGGCGTGCAACTGGCCCGCTATGATACCGGCATGGGCATGGCGATCGATGCCTTCAAGCCCGGACAGGTGCCCGGCATAAGTGTTGATCTGGGTGCCGGCTCGGGCATGGCGCTGACGGCGGCGGATACCGGTGCCGAGAACATGCCCGACTCCGAGACGGACATGGCCACCACGCCAGGCAGCCCGATGGCGGTACCCGATGCGACGACCTCGGCGGGGCATGCAGCGGCACCCGGGGCCCCGGCGGCTTCCCAGCCATCCGGGGGTGACATTGGCATGGGCGGCCTGTATTGACGCCCCATTGCCGGGCGCCATGCGCATCCGGCACTTATGACCGTTGACCAAGGAGCAAGCCCATGTCTGCCGAGACAGAGGCCCTGAACGACCAGATCAAGCAGTCGGTGGCACTGCTGAGGAGGCATCTTTGACTGGGATGTCGCAATCGACCGCCTGGCGGAACTGAACAACCGGGCCGAAGATCCCGAACTGTGGAATGATTCCGAAACCGCCCAGAAGCTGATGCGCGAGCGCACGCTGCTGGCCAACCAGATCGAGGGCGTGCAGCGGCTTGAAGCCGATGTGAACGATACGCTCGAACTGGTCGAGCTTGCGGAGATGGAAGACGATTCGGCTGTCGTGGCCGAAGCGGTATCCAGCCTGCGCGCGCTGGCCGAGGAAGCCAAGCGGCGCGAGACGGAAAGCCTGCTTTCGGGCGAGGCGGACAGCAATGACTGCTATCTGGAAGTCAATGCGGGTGCCGGCGGGACGGAGGCGCAGGACTGGGCCGAAATGCTGCTGCGCATGTACACCCGCTGGGCCGAGCAGCATGGCTACAAGGTGACCATGATGGAAAGCTCGGAAGGGGAGCAGGCCGGCATCAAGTCCGCCACCATCCAGGTCAGCGGCCCCAATGCCTATGGCTGGCTCAAGACCGAGGCCGGCGTGCACCGTCTGGTCCGGATCTCGCCGTTTGATGCGGCGGCGCGGCGGCAGACTTCCTTCGCCTCCGTCTGGGTGTATCCGGTGGTCGATGATTCGATCGAGATCGAGATCAACGAGGCCGACCTGCGTGTCGATACGTTCCGCGCATCGGGTGCTGGCGGGCAGCACGTCAACAAGACGGAATCGGCCATCCGCATCACCCATGTTCCCACGGGAATCGTGGTGGCCTGCCAGACCGACCGTTCCCAGCACCGCAACCGCGCTACCGCCATGACCATGCTCAAGGCACGCATGTACGAGCAGGAACTGCAGAAGCGTGAGGCAGCCGCCGCCCAGACCGAGGCGAACAAGACCGATATCGGCTGGGGCCACCAGATCCGTTCCTACGTGCTCGCGCCCTACCAGCTGGTGAAGGACCTGCGCACCAACGTCGAGAAAACCAACCCGGACGCCATCCTTGATGGTGACATTGATGACTTCATGGCCGCGGCCCTGGCCGCGCGCGTGGGGGCCACCCGTTCGGAGGCAAGTGCGCAGGCGCAGTAAGCCCCGCGGTCCTGCCGCCATCAGACCCCGCGGGCCACCCGCGGGGTTTTTTTGGGCCATGCCGGATGAGACATTGTTCCAAAAAGGGAATTTTGTTGCGTATCTGTTGCATAACCGGCTTGACACGCACCCCCCGACCACCCCCAATTCATGATCTGGTAATTGGTTGCGGGTCTGCGCGGCAGCGGCGGGCCCGCACTGTGATGGGTGATAAGGGACGGTATGTGGTCTAACGAAGCGATGGGACAGGACTACGCCGCCCGGCAGCGCAGGCGGACACCGTACCTGCGCGTGACCGGGGTGATCGTGCTGGTTCACGTCGTTGTCCTGTCCGTGCTGGCCTACGGGCTGCGCCCCAAGGCCAGACCCATGTTTCCCGCCCCCTACCGGCCGCTGCCGCCCGTCACGCTCAGGATCATTCCCGAGCCACTTCCCCCCGTTCCGGCCGCGCCCGTCCTGCCGCGCCCGGTCATGCTCCAGCCGGAGGTGCCTGTCATTCCCGCACCCGTCATCGGGGCGGACCGGCGCGTCCACCAGCCGAAAATTGTTCCGAAAACGTTACAGGTGGATTGATTTTCAATGTCCGGACTGGTCAGATAGCAGCCATGAAGAGTGTGGCAGGCCAGAACCAAGGCTTTATTCGTCAGAGGATTTTAGGGAAATGACCCGACAGCATCGTAACTCAGTCATCGCGGCCGCGCTGCTTACCGCTCTGCCAGCCCTTGCGTACGCAACCCCCGCCGCCGCGGCCGAGGCCAATCCCTACGGGCTGGGTGCGCTGTGGTCGAATGGTGATTTCATCGCCCGTACCGTGCTGCTGATCATGGTCGTGATGTCCGTTGGCACATGGTACATCATGATCATCAAGTTCCTGGAGCAGGCCCGCATCTTCAAGGATGTGAAGGAAGTGAAGGCCAAGTTCTGGCCCGCTTCCGACATCCGCCAGGGTGCCAGCCAGCTCGATACCGCATCACCGTTCCGCTATATTGCCGATACCGGCATCAAGGCCGCCGAGCACCATGAAGGCACGATGCAGGAGACCATCGACCTGCCGTCATGGACCGCGCTGTCCCTGCAGCGCTCGGTAGACTTCGTGCAGAACCGCCTGCAGGGCGGGCTGGCCTTCCTCGGCACGGTGGGGTCCACCTCTCCGTTCGTGGGGCTGTTCGGCACGGTGTGGGGCATCTATCACGCCCTGACGGCCATCGGCATCGCGGGCCAGGCCTCGATCGACAAGGTTGCGGGCCCGGTCGGTGAATCGCTGATCATGACGGCCATCGGCCTGGGCACCGCCGTGCCGGCGGTGCTGGGCTACAACATGCTCGTCCGCCGCAACAAGGGTGCGCTGGATGAAGTCCGCAACTTTGCCGCGGATCTGCAGTCCATCCTGATTGGCGGCTACCGCCATGAAACACACGATACGCCAAAATAAGCCACGCGCATGCGTGTGATCTGAATCCCAGCTTCTGGTACGGCGGGTACGCATGCGCGGCCTGCCGTATCTTCGGTTCAGGGGTGGATTGAATGATGGGCCGCACGGGTCCATCCTGATGCCCTGGCCGATGATCATTCGGGCCATGACCCGTTCATGGAAGGACATCCAGTTGAAGAACATCACATCCAAATCGCTGTTCCGGTTGCGCGGGCGCCTGCTGGCAGGGGTCATGATGGTCCTGCCGGTGGCGGGCGTACTGCCCGTGCATGACGCTCACGCGGCGGACCAGCTGGGAGAGAAGGTCGGCACGGCGCTGCAGAAGGCCCAGACCGACCTTGCCGCCAAGAAATACCCGCAGGCCATGGCCGATGTGGATGCGGCGGATGCCGTGACGGGCAAGTCCGAGTACGAATCCTATACCATCGCGCAGATGCGTGCCGCCGTTGCCGCGCAGTCCGGCAACGTGCCTGCCGCGATCTCGGCCTATGACAAGCTGATCGCTTCCCCCCGCACGCCTGCCGCCACCAAAGAACAGATGGCCCTGGCCGAAGGCAGCATGGCGTTTACCGCCAAGGATTATCCCACGGCGATCACGGTTACGGAAAAATACATCAAGGCGGGTGGCAAGAACCCGCAGATGCTGACAATCCTGATCCAAGCCTACTACCTGCAGCATGACTATGCCAATGCGGCCCGCGTGCAGCAGGCGCAGGTGGACGACACGATCAAGGCGGGCGGCAAGCCGACCGAGAACCAGCTCCAGCTTCTGGCCGCCTGTCAGGCGCAGCTGAAGGACAACGCGGCGCTGACCAAGACCTATGTCCTGCTTGCCACCTATTATCCCAAGCCCGATTACTGGGCGCAGGTTGTCCATTCCGTGCTGAGCGCGCCCAACATGGCGCCGGGGCTGCGGCTGGATATCGACCGCGTGCGGCTGGAAGCGGGTCTGGTCAAGACCCCGGCCGAATACATGGACATTACCGAACTTGCCATGCAGGCGGGCCTGCCGCAGATGGCGCTGGACATCATCAACCAGGGCTACAGCACCGGCGTGCTGGGTCATGACGCCAGCGCCCCGCGTGAGGAAAAGCTGAAGGCGCTGGTGACCCAGAGCGCCGCCGACCGCAAGGCGGGGCTTGATACGGCGGCGGCACAGGCCACCACCGGCAACGCGATGCTGACGGCGGGCTACAACTACGTACTGTTCGGCCAGGCGGACAAGGGGCTTTCCCTCATGCAGCAGGGCATTGCCAAGGGACCGTCGGACGTGAACATCGCCCGCCTGCATCTGGGTCTGGCGCAGGCCGCGGCGGGCCAGAAGGCTGCCGCCATCGCCACGCTCAACAGCGTGGAAGGGACCAATGGCGCGCGTGACATTGCCCAGTTCTGGGTGCTGAAGCTCAACGCAGCCCCCGCCGCGCATTAAGCATCAGGCGCCACGCAGGGCCTGCATGGAACGGGGCGCCGGGTGATCCGGCGCCCCGTTGTGCGTTTCATGGCCGGGCGGGTCATGGTCCGGTGGGAAAGACATTTTATGACATGAACGATGGTCTTATCCCGCCCCGGTGCGTTGGATATGCTGACGGTCATCGCATGAATGGCATCATGCCTGTCCCGAACCCGAAACCATGGCCGAGAGTAATGACACAGATACCTGCCACTGATGATCTGCCCGCCCGTATCCTCGTGGTGGAAGATGACCCTGGCATGCGCACCCTGATCGTTCGCGCGCTGCAGGGGGATGGATACCGCGTGCGTGGCGTGCAGGATGGACCCGAGATGTGGGACGCGCTGCGGGCGCAGGGTGCCGACCTGATCATTCTTGATGTGATGCTGCCGGGAACCAACGGGCTTGATCTGTGCCGCGGGCTTCGGGCGCAGGGTGAACCCGCAGGACCGGGCGAGGCGGCGCTGACGGAAGTACCGGTCATCATCGTTTCCGCCCGTGGCGAGGAACTGGACCGCGTGCAGGGGCTTGAACTGGGGGCGGATGACTACGTGCCCAAGCCCTTTGGCCAGAAGGAACTGCTGGCGCGCGTGCGTGCCGTGCTGCGCCGCCGTGGTGGTGGGGTCACCATTCCCAGCGCCGGGCGGCAGCGCAGGGAGACCGTACGCTTCGCGGGGTGGATGCTGGACCTGCGGCGGCGCGAACTGACCGACCCTTCGGGTGTGGCGGTCGAGATATCGGGCGCGGAGCATGACCTGCTGACCAGCTTCCTTGACAATCCGCAGCGCGTTATCGGCCGTGACCGGCTGCTTGAACTCTCGCGCACCCGGCTGGGTGATGTGTCCGATCGCAGCGTGGATGTGCTGGTCAGCCGCCTGCGGCGCAAGCTGGGGCCGGATTCGGATGGCCTGATCCGTACCGTGCGCGGCATGGGCTACATCTTCACATCGGAAGTGGAGCGGATCTGAGCGCGCACATGACGGCGGGGCAGGGGGAGGCACAGCAGGGCCGCACGCCCATGCCCGTGCCGCGGCGTATCACGCTGTGGCCACGCGGGCTGGTGGGACGGGTCATGTTCGTGCTGCTTGTCGCGGTCGCCCTCGTTTTTGTCGGCAGTTCCGCTTTCTATGAGGAAGCCGAGACCTACACCATAGACGACGCCCAGCTGGAACAGGTGGGCGAGCGGCTGGTGATTGACGCACGCGTGCTGGCGGCCACGCCTACGTCGCAGCGCATGGTACTGGCCGCCATGCTGTCCACCGGGGACCTGACGGTGGACTGGCGCACCCAGTCGCAACAGGGGGTGATGAAGGTGCAGCCCCCCTCGCTGCGCAAGCTGCATGACCGCATGGCGGGTACGCTGCCCGTCCTGCAGGGGGATGCGCTGAACCTGTCGGGCACCATTGCGGGTACGACGGACGTGCGCGGCACGCTGCGCCTGCCCGATGGCAGCTACATGGGGTTCATGGCGCCGGATATCCTACAGCCCCATCACATGCGGCGCGGCATCGTTTCGGCTGCGATCCTGGCGGGGGCGGTGCTGCTGGCGGCGGGCATGCTGGTGCGGGCACTCAGCATGCCGCTGCGCGCGCTGGCCGATGTGGCCGATACCGTAGGCTCCGGCCGGTGGGTGCCGCTGGCGGACAAGGGCCCGCGTGAGGTGCGCTACCTTGCCCATGCCATCAACGAGATGCAGGACCGCATCAACCGCCTGATCACCGACCGTACCGAGGCCCTGGCCGCCGTATCGCACGACCTGCGCACCCCCCTTGCCCGCCTGCGGCTGCGCGCGGGCTTTCTGGATGATGCGAACGCCCAGAAGGAGATCGAGGCGGACGTTACGGAAATGGAGGCCATGATCACCGGCGTGCTGGCCTACCTGTCGGGGGAGAAGGATCCCGAGCCGGCACGTTCGGCCAATGTTGCCTCGATTCTGGCCACACGGGTGGATGACGATGCCGATCAGGGCCGCGACGTGACCTATGCCGGCCCCGATCAGGCACGGGCCGTGGTGCGTCCGCTTGCGCTCAAGCGCGTGCTGGGCAACCTGATTGACAATGCCGTGAACTATGGCGGCAATGCCCATGTCAGCCTGGCCGTGATGGCGGACAGCCTGCTGATCCGGGTGGAGGACAGTGGTCCCGGCCTGCCGGAAGCCGAGATCGGGCGTGTCACCACCCCATTCTACCGGGTGGAGGGTTCGCGCTCGCGCAGTACGGGCGGGCTTGGGCTCGGGCTTGCCATTGTCAGCCGCGAGGTCGCGCGTGATGGCGGGCGGTTCCGGCTGTACAACCGCCCGCAGGGCGGCCTGTGCGCCGAAATTGTCCTGCCCCGCAATGCCGTGATACGTCAGGCCGGCTAAAAGCGGGAATGCATGCCCCGCGTGGGGTTGGATTTGCGGCCGGGTCGATCATATAACAGGACCCGGGAAGTACTTTTGCCCCTCCCTGTCCCGTCATGTCTGGAAGACCGAGCAATGTTCATCGAAACGGAAGACACCCCCAATCCTGCCACGCTGAAATTCCTGCCGGGGCGCGAGATCATGGCCAACGGCGCCACGGCTGACTTCATAAGCCCCGATTCCGTGGCCGGACGCTCGCGCCTGGCCGAACTGCTGTTTGATCTGGATGGCGTGGCGCGGATCTTCTTCGGCGCGGACTTCGTGGCGGTGACGCGTGCCGACAGCATGGAATGGGACGACCTGCGCCCGCAGGTGCTGGCGGTGCTGGCCGACTATCTGGCAACCGGGCAGGCGGTCGTGGAAAGCGGCGGGCAGGTCGTGGAAGACCTGATTGCGCCGGGCGATGAGGAAATCGTGCAGCAGATCAAGGAACTGCTCGACACCCGTGTCCGCCCTGCCGTGGCGGGTGACGGGGGGGACATCGTGTTCCGTGGCTACCGTGATGGCGTGGTCAGGCTGACCATGCAGGGTGCGTGCTCGGGCTGCCCGTCCTCACGCGCGACGCTGAAGCACGGGGTGGAGAACATGCTGCGCCATTACGTGCCGGAAGTGGTATCGGTGGAACAGGTAGAGGCCTGATCGGCAGGCCTGCGCGTAAACTGGGAATGTTTCATGGCGCTTGACGACGCTGGGCTTGATCTTCTGTTCCGTACCGCACGCACCCCGGTCGCATGGAACGACCGGCCCGTGGGGCACGATACCCTGCGGCAGCTGTACGATCTGGTCCGTCTCGGGCCGACATCGGGCAACTGCTGCCCGGCCCGCTTCGTGTTCCTGACCACCGGGGACTGTCGCGAGCGCCTGCGCCCCGCCCTGTCGGCGGGTAACGTGCAGCCCGTCATGACCGCCCCGGTCACGGTTATCGTGGCGCATGATCCGCTGTTCTTTGACCGCATGGACAGACTCAACGACGTCCCGGGCATCCGGCAGTGGTTTGCCGCCGATGTGGGGCTGGCGGAGGAGACGGCCTTTCGCAACGGCACGTTGCAGGGGGGCTACCTGATCATGGCCGCGCGCGCGCTCGGGCTGTCGGTGCTGCCGCTGTCGGGGTTCGATGCGGCGATGGTGGAGGAGAGTTTCCTCTCCCGGCAGGGCTGGCAGGCCAATTTTCTGGTCAGCCTTGGCTATACCGACGGGCCGCTGCCCACGCCACGCGCGCCGCGCCTGGATTTTGATGACGCCTGCGTGGTTGTGTAGCCCATGCGGATGCTGGTGATGGATGGTGCCCCCGCCGGGGCGGATGCGCGTGCCGTGATCGCCTGCCTTGTGGTGCGCGATGGCGTGCCGTCCGTCCTGGCCACCCGCGTCGCCACGGGGCGGGGCGCGGCCGAGCAGTTTCCGCAGCTGGCCACAGAACTGTTTGCCCAATGCGGCTGGAACCACGCCATGCCGGAACTGGTGGGCGTGGTCGTGGGGCCGGGGTCCTTTACGGGACTGCGGGCGTCGGTGGCCTTCGCGCACGGGCTCGCGGCGGGCTGTGGCTGCGCGGTGGTGGGCGTCACGGTGGGTGAGGCCATGGCCCCCGCCCTGCATGCGGCGGGCATGGCGCCCCCCGCGCGGCTGCTATGCTGCACCATCGCCCGCCGCGGGCGTGTCTTCATCGAAACATCGGGACAGGATGGAGAAGGTCAGGGCGGGGATGCCCGCGTATCCGCCCACATGCTCGAGACACTGGATCTGCCTCCCGGGCCGCTGCTGCTGGCCGGTAATGGCGCGCAATGGGTGAAGGACAGCATGCCGGACCGTGATGACGTGCGGCTTTTCCCCCTTGTGCAGCCCGACCCGATGGGTATTGCCACCATTGCCCTGCGGCGCTGGCGCGGGGAACTGCCGCCGCGTCCGGCCCAGCCGCTTTATGTGGATGCGCCGGAGGCCCGGCTACCTGCCGCGGGCCTGCGTCCAGCCCCCGTCCCGCCCGCTTCATGACCGTATCACCGGTCGCAACGTCCGCCATGCGGGCGGCCATGCTGGCCCGCATCCATGCTACGGCCTTCGTGCCCGTCCATCGCTGGGATGCGGTGGCGATGCAGGCGCTGCTGGACATGCCGGGCATATTCATCGTGCTGGCGCAGGAAAAGGCGGCGGGAGAGGCCGGGCACGACGCAGCGGGGTTCATCATGGCCCGGACGACGCTGGATGAAGCCGAGATCCTGACCTTTGCCGTCAATCCCGCATGGCGGCGCCGCGGAATCGGGCGTGACCTGCTGGCGCGCTGCATGCGTGAAGCGGCGGATGCCGGGGCGACGACCCTGTTCCTGGAGGTGGCGCGCGACAATACGCCAGCCCTGGCGCTGTATCGCGCCGCCGGATTCGCGCAGGTTGGGATGCGGCGCGGATATTATCCGGACGGGATGGATGCCTGTGTCATGCAACGCCGGATTTGAGCACGACCAGCCGGTGCGTCATGCCATCTGTTTCTGTCTGTATTTCTTCCACGACATGACCCAGCAGCTTCAGGCTGCGTGAAACATTGTCCAGCGGGGTCGCGCCCCGCAGGCGGACAAGCAGTTTTTCTCCGGCTGGAAGTCTGTCAAGAGCCAACCGTGTACGCACGAAAGTCATGGGGCATACTTCATGGGTGATATCCAGTACCGTCATCTCAATATCAGACATATTACCATGGAACCTCTGTTGTTGCCGGTTGCGATCCGTCGGGAATTATTTATATAGGATACATCATTATTCCAGAGTGACAGGATCAGATTGATGGCTGATGCAACGGCAGAAGTGGAAGTGCGTGAACTGGCTGCCGAAATCGTTTCGGCATATGTATCGCGCAATGAACTTGATGCGGAAACGCTTCCCGATCTGATTCACCGGGTATACGAGGCCGTGGCGTCCCTCGGGCGGGCGGAGCCCGTGCCGGAAAAGCCGGTGCCCGCCGTGCCACTGAAGAAGTCGGTCTTTCCCGATTACATCATCTGTCTTGAGGACGGTAAGAAGCTGAAGATGCTCAAGCGTCACCTCAAGACCGCCTATAACATGACCCCCGATGAATATCGTGAACGCTGGGGGCTGCCGCATGACTACCCGATGGTGGCGCCGAGCTATGCCAGCCACCGTTCGTCGCTGGCCCGCAAGATCGGCCTGGGCACGAAGCGGGAGGATTGAACCATGCGGAGTGGGTGGCAGTGTGGACAGGTATCCGCGTGATCGGCTACGCCGTTAAGCATGGTTATGGACAAGAACGGATTACAGACGCGCATTGAGCGCATGTGCATCGAGCGTGGCCTGAAGATGACAGGCCAGCGCCGGGTCATCGCGCGCGTCCTGTCCGAAGCCCATGACCATCCGGACGTGGAGGAACTGTACCGCCGCGCCGCTGCGCTGGACGGGCGCATATCGGTTGCCACGGTGTACCGCACCGTACGCCTGCTGGAGGAAAACGGCATTCTGGAACGCCGTGACTTCGGCGGCAACCGCGCGCGCTACGAGGCGACGGAGGAAGGCGACCACTACCACCTGATCGATGTGGAAAGCGGGCAGGTGGTGGAGTTCACCCATGCCGCCCATGCGGAACTGCTCCGCAGGATTACGGCGGAGCTGGGGTTCGATCTGGTGTCCCACCGGCTGGAACTGTTTGCGCGCAAGCTGCCTGACGTGCCAGAAGAACAGACGGCACGGTTGGCGCAAACGGAGCGGAAAGGCAGATCACGGCCTTGAGTATCGAAAAGACCATACACTCCCTTTCTACCCTGGACCTTGAACGCAACGGTTTTCCTGAACTGCGGGGGGGCAACCTGGGTGTACGGATTGCCACGACGGAGGCGGAGCGCGATGCCGCGCAGGCGCTGCGCTACCGCGTGTTCTATGAGGAAATGGGAGCCCGCCCCGATTCCCGCACCGCCAGGCTGCGCCGTGACGTGGATGAATTTGATGAACATGCCGATCACCTTCTGGTGATCGACCATGCCATTTCCTCAGGCGCCAGGGGGGTGGTGGGCACGTACCGGCTGATGCAGGGCGATGCGGCCAGAAAGCTGGGCAAATTCTATACATCCAGTGAATATGACATCTCACCGCTGACCGAATTCCCCGGTCGGCTGCTTGAAGTCGGCCGTTCATGCGTGGACCGGGACTATCGCGGACGTGCCGCCATGCAGCTGCTGTGGCGGGGTATTGCCTCCTACATCTTCCTGCACCGGATCGATGTGCTGTTCGGCTGCGCCAGCCTGCCGGGCACCAACCCCGATGCCCTGTCCGATGAACTGACCTATCTCTATCACAACCACCTTGCCCCGCCCGCGCTGCGCGTGCGCGCGCTGCCCGAGCGGCGGGTGGAAATGCTGCGTTCCGACCCGCAGGTGCTTGACCATCGGCGCTCGCTTGCCCGCCTGCCCCCCCTGATAAAAGGGTACCTGCGGCTGGGCGGCTATGTGGGGGACGGTGCGGTGATAGATGAGCAGTTCAACACCACCGATGTCGCGGTGCTGGTCAAGAGCGAACTGCTGGCTGACAAATATTACCGCCATTACGAGCGTCGCCTGCGTGACGCGCTGGACTAGCGCCACCGTAACCCCCCGGTACCGGGGAGCGGACTGCTGCACTTCATGACATCCCTGCTGCGGAAATACGCCTGTCTCGCGCGCCTGCACGGGTGGCGCGCAGATTGTATCATGCTGCTGGCAGGCAGCCTGTACGCCCTTGGCTTTCCGCCGGTGCATGCGGTTGTCGTGCTGCCGGTCGCGTTCTGCCTGCTGGCGCTGGCCATCAACAACGCCACCGGCTGGCGGGAAGCGGCGCGGCGTGGCTTCATGTTCGCCATGGGGCTGTACAGTGTCGGGCTGTACTGGCTCATGTACGCCATTCTCCTCCGGGCGGATGATTTCTGGTGGCTGGTGCCTCTGGCTTCTCCCGGCTGCGCACTGATCCTGGCACCGCTCAGCGCCCTGGCGGCGGGGATGACCCGTCTGGTGCCGCGCGGGACGGGGCGGCTGATGGTGCTGGCGGCGCTGTGGACGCTGACGGACATGGCGCGGGTATATGTCTTCAGTGGTTTTCCATGGAACCCGCCGGGTAGCGTGTGGACATTTCCCGGCTTCGCGGGGGATGTCATGATCCAGCCCGCGGCGTGGATCGGGGTGGATGGCCTGACCTTGCTGACCTGTGTTCTCTCCCTTGCGCCCCTGTACGGCCGCACGGGCCGGCTGGCCTGTCTCGGGATTGGGCTGGTGTGGATTGCATCGGGCACGCTGCGCCTGACCTGCCTGCACGATACCTACCGCCATAACCCGGAGGTCGTGCTGGTGCAGGGCAATGTGCCGGAGAAGGAAAAGATGGCCGGGACGTCGGATGTCGCCATCTTCCGCCGCTATCTTGGGCTGACCCGCCAGGGTGTTGCGCAGGGTCTTGCGCAGGCCGGGGGCAGGCCGGTCGTGTTCGCCTGGCCTGAATCAGCCTTTCCCGGCCTGTTGATGGAAGATGACATCGCCCGTCCCATGATCATGCAGGCGGGAAAGGGGGCGATGGCGGGTGTCATCGGTACCGTGCGGTGGCTGGAGAATGATCACCACTGGCGCAACAGCATGGCCGCGCTTGTGCCGCCCGACGGGATGCCGGCCGCCGTATATGACAAGGCGCACCTGGTCCCCTTTGGCGAGTACCAGCCCGCGTTCCTGCCCTTTCATGTAGTGCCGGGGGAAGGCATGACCCCCGGCCCTGCCGTGCGGACATGGCACCTGCCCGATGTTGCGCCAGTGGGACCGCTGATCTGTTACGAAGTGATTTTTTCGGGGCAGGTGGTCGACCCGTATGACCGGCCGGCATGGCTTCTGAACAGCACGAATGATGCCTGGTACGGCAACAGCGCCGGGCCGCGCCAGCATCTGGCTGCCGTCCGCCTGCGCGCGGTGGAGGAAGGGCTGCCCGTCGCCCGTGCCGCCAATACCGGTATCTCGGCCGTTTTTGACGGGCGCGGGCATGAACTGGCCCGTCTGGGCTGGGGCCGGCAGGGTGTGCTGGTCCATTCCATGCCCGATGCATTGCCGCAAACGGCATTTGGCCGTTTCGGGCGCTGGATTCCGCTATTTCTGGCGTTGGCTGTTGGTCTGGCAGGGGGCTGGTCTGGTTGCGCGCGGGTTAAAGATTCCTGAAAACTACCTGTTTGCCCTTTGATGGACTTTTATTAATGCATTTGAAATGCATGAATATTTTCCTAATTTTTTATCTGCTCCCGCGAATGGATTTTTTTTACGCATACTGACCTTGCGGCGGGGGAGTTCGGTATGGAAATACGGCGTATATTGTCGCAGGGTTTGATGTAGAAAGATTTAACACCCGGCATGGGTGACCATCTATTTTCCGTTTCATCGGATCCCGAAAAATCAGATACGAAGGGTAAGGCCATTATTGTGACCGGGAAAATGCCAGCAACATCCAACCCAGTTGATGTGCATGTTGGTAACCGTATTCGTCTGCGGCGTACGCTGCTGGGCATGTCACAGGAGCGGCTGGGCAATGCGCTGGGTCTTACATTCCAGCAGGTGCAGAAATACGAGCGCGGCCGCAACCGCGTGGGGGCATCCCGGCTGTATGACCTGGCCTGCGTGCTGGATGTTCCCGTGGCCTTCTTCTTTATCGGGCTACCGGATCCGGTCGGCAGCATGGAACCCCCCGCCACGGGGGCGGAAGGCATGTCCGAACCCGTTGCCGCACTACCCGAGACCGTGGCGGAAAAAGGCGGGCAGCCGCCTGCCACGGCCACCGCACCGGATGACCTGACCATGCTCTCGCGCCGCGAGACCATTGAACTTGTGCGGGCCTATTACGGCATTGAGGACAGCGGCACGCGCCGCCGCGTGCTTGACCTCGTACGTTCCATGGGGGCGTGCTGAGCCGGCATTATTCCCGGCGCAGGATACTGTCGTTCATGAAGGCCGCGATTTTACCCGCGCGGAAATCGGCCCGCAGGCGGTTCTCGTCATATTCGGTGCGCACCCAGTCCATGAAGGGAATGCGCCCTTCCGCTTCCGCCTGATAGCGCAGGAAAAAGGCATCGAGCACGCCGGTTCGTGATGAATTGAAGTGACCGTTCTTCCATGAAAGCTGGCGCAGCGCCTGCCGCGCCGTCCCCCCTTCGAACAGGATGACAAGCCCCGCCGCCAGCCCCGTGCGGTCCGCACCCGATTTGCAGTGCATGAGCATGGGGAAGCGGATGTCACGGTATATCCGCTCGAACCGTTCGATCCGGTCGCGATGCGGGGCATTGCGGCTTTCGAATGCCATGTCGATATGGGTCAGGCCGATGGCATGGGCAGCTTCGCGTGACAGGGCATCGGACCCGCATCTGCGGTGCCCGCGCAGGTTGACCAGCGTTTTCAGCCCGTAGCGCCGCGTGGCCAGCCGCAGCCGCCACGGCGTGGGGTGATTGCAGCGATAGACCCGGCCGGGAATGACCACGCGGAAGTTGGTCCATGTCTGCCGCAGGATCGCATGATCCACGAACAGGCTGTCGATCCAGGCACGGCTGCGGCCGGCGGGGGTGGACAGGTTTCCCTCAAACAACCGGCCATGTCCTTTCAGTCGGGTGAATATGAAAAAAGCGCCGGATTTTTCACATCCGGCGCCTTTCACGTCAATCAGGAATGTATCAGGCAGGCCGTATCATGCCTTGCGTTCAAGCTGCAGTTCCTTGATCCGCCCGATCGCCTTGGCGGGGTTCAGGCCCTTGGGGCAGGTCTGGGTGCAGTTCATGATCGTGCGGCAGGCATAGAGCTTGAGCGGATCTTCCAGTGCATCCAGCCGGTCGCCCGTATGTTCGTCACGGCTGTCGGCAATCCAGCGATAGGCCGCCAGCAGCGTTGCCGGGCCAAGGTAGCGGTCGCCATTCCACCAGTAGGACGGGCAGGAGGTGGAACAGCAGAAGCACAGGATGCACTCCCACATGCCATCCAGTTCGGCACGTTCCTCGATGCTCTGGCGGCGCTCGGAATCCGGCGGTGGCAGCGTGTCGGATTTCAGCCATGGCTCGATCGAGCGCAACTGGGCATAGGCCCCGTCCAGATCCGGCACCAGATCCTTGATCACCGGCATGTGCGGCAGCGGGTAGATCGCGATGTCCCCCTCGATGTCCCGGATGGGCTTGAGGCAGGCCAGCGTGTTCTCGCCCGCGATGTTCATCGCGCACGACCCGCAGATCCCCTCGCGGCAGGAGCGCCGGAACGTCAGAGTGGAGTCGACATCGTTCTTGATGTGGATAAGCGCGTCGAGCACCATCGGCCCGATCTTGTCCAGATCAATCTCGTAGGTATCGACCACGGGGTTCTTGTCGTCATCCGGGCTCCAGCGATAGATCCGGAAGTTCTTGACATTGCTGGCACCGGGCGCGGCCGTGAAAATGCGGCCTTTGCCCACCGTGCTGTTCTTTGGCAGTCTGAATTCGACCATCGTCTCGTTCCTTTTCCGCCGTTACGTCAGTAGACGCGCTTCTTGGGGGGGAAGACCTGCACATCGTCGGTCAGCGTTTTCATGTGCACGGGGCGGTAGCTAAGCGTGACATCACCCGCATCGGTCATGTGGGCGACGGTGTGCTTCATCCAGTTCTTGTCGTCACGGTCGGGGTAGTCGTCATGTGCCTGGGCACCCCGGCTTTCATGGCGGGCATCGGCGCCTGCCATGGTGACGGTGGCATTGGCCAGCAGGTTCTCGAACTCGAGCGCTTCCATAAGGTCGCTGTTCCAGATCAGCGAGCGGTCATTGATCGAGATGTCCGGGATTTCGGACCAGATTTCCCTGATCTTCTCGACACCCTGCGCCAGGCTTTCGGTGTTGCGGAACACGGCGGCATGCTTCTGCATGGTGCGCTGCAGCTTGCTGCGCATGTCGGCCACATGTGTCTTGCCCTTGGCGTAGCGCAGGCGGTCGAAGCGTGCGATCGCGGCGTCGCCAGCACCCGGGGGCAGCGGCCGGATCGTCTCCTCGCTCTTGATGGTGGCGGCGGCGCGCTGGGCGGCGGCACGGCCAAACACCACAAGGTCGAGCAGCGAGTTGGTGCCCAGGCGGTTCGCGCCATGAACGGACACGCAGGCTGCCTCACCCACCGCCATCAGGCCGGGCACCACCGCATCGACGTCATCGGTCGTGGGGCGGATGACCTCGCCATGGTAGTTGGTGGGAATGCCACCCATGTTGTAATGCACGGTCGGCAGCACCGGCACCGGTTCCTTGGTTACGTCGATACCTGCGAAGATGCGCGCCGTTTCCGAAATGCCGGGCAGACGTTCGTGCAGGATTTCGGGACCAAGATGCTCGAGGTGGAGCATGATGTAGTTCTTCTCCGGACCACAGCCGCGACCTTCGTTGATCTCGATGGTCATGGCGCGCGAGACCACGTCACGCGATGCCAGGTCCTTGGCCGTGGGGGCATAGCGTTCCATGAAGCGCTCGCCCTTGGAGTTGGTCAGGTAACCACCCTCGCCACGGCAGCCTTCCGTCAGCAGGCAGCCGGCGGGGAAGATGCCGGTGGGGTGGAACTGCACGAACTCCATGTCCTGCATGGGCAGTCCGGCACGGATCGCCATGCCGCCGCCATCACCCGTGCAGGTATGGGCGGAGGTGCATGAATGGTAGGCGCGGCCATAGCCGCCGGTGGCCAGCACGACCTTCTGCGCGCGGAAGCGGTGCAGCGTGCCATCTTCCAGGCACCATGCCATGACGCCACGGCATGCGCCCTCATCATCCATGATCAGGTCGATGGCGAAGTATTCGACAAAGAATTCGACGTTATGCTTGAGGCACTGCTGGTAAAGCGTGTGCAGGATCGCATGGCCCGTACGGTCGGCGGCGGCGCAGGCGCGGGGCACGGGGGCCTCGCCATAATTGCGCATGTGGCCACCAAAGGGGCGCTGGTAGATCTTGCCATCTTCCGTGCGGGAGAAGGGCACACCCATGTGCTCCAGTTCCTGCACGGCGGGTACGGCCTCGCGGCACATGTATTCGATGGCGTCCTGGTCACCCAGCCAGTCCGATCCCTTGACGGTATCGTACATGTGCCACCGCCAGTTGTCCTCGGCCATGTTGCCAAGGGAGGCACCAATGCCGCCCTGGGCGGCAACGGTATGGCTGCGGGTGGGGAAGACCTTGGTCACGCAGGCGGTCTTGAGGCCGGCAGCCCCCATGCCCAGCGTGGCCCGCAGGCCAGAGCCGCCGGCGCCGACGACAACCACGTCATATGCGTGGTCGACAATCCTGTAGGAGCCGGTGAGTGGTGAAGTGGTCGCGTTCATTGCTTGGACGTGTCCCGATGCTCGTTCGGACAGCCGGCGGCGCTGCCGCCCGCCTGCCCGCGAATGTCATGTTCTGCGCGAAGGTGGTGCGCCGGGGCTCAGCCCGCGGCGACGCGTCCCTTCGTGCTACCGGCAAGGGCCAGCTTCAGTACGGAAACCGTGCCGAACAGCCCCAGAAGGAAGATGATCCCCTTCATCAGCAGCCCTGCGGGCAGGTGCGCCTTGCCATGCACGTAGTCATCAATGATGACCTGCAGCCCAAGCTGGGTGTGGTAGAAGGTCAGGATCACCAGCGACAGCATCATGGTCGTGTTGAACGGACGCGCGCCCCACTTCGCCACTTCCGGCTGGGATGCGCCCGCCAGGCGGAACACCTGGATCACGAACCAGCCCGACAGCGGCACAAGGGCCACCGCCGATGCGCGTTCCGCCCACCAGTGGCCAACACCGGCCTGCCCCGAACCAAGCCCCCGCGCGCGTGAAAGCTGGGAGCGCATGACCGTGACATGTGGCTTCTTCATATTGCTCATGGTCAGGATGCCTTCTTGCGGGAACGACAGATCGCGACACCAAGGATGGTCGTCACCAGCGCCAGCGTCGTGCCCAGGGTCACGCCCACGGCCACGGGGCCATCCTCGTTGATTTCCTTCTTGGAGAAGCGATAGCCGCTGTCCCACGTAAGGTGGCGCAGCCCCGCCACGAAGTGGTAGACCAGCGCCAGCGCCCACCCGGCCAGCAGCAGCTGCCCCAGCGGGTTGCCGGTGACCTTCTGCACCTTGCTGAAAGATTTGGGTCCCTTCGCCGCCGCGTTGATCCAGCACAGGCCAAGTGCTGAGCCGGCCGCGGCTGCAACACCGGCGGCGCGGTTCGCGATTGAAAGGAACATGGAAAGACGGAAGCGGTAGACCTGGAGGTGTGGGGACATAGGCCGCCTGGTCAGAGTTCCGTCGCTTCGCCGCCCTACATAGAGCGCATCACGGACATCCTGCATGGTCGTCTCGTCAATTTCCCTGTTATGGCTTCGGTTTGTTCCGTCGCCTTGTCTGAATTCGGTCCTACGCCCGGCGGAAGTCCGGGTCAACGCACGCCCGGAACACGAGGTTGAGAGACGCCCGCCCGCCACAAGCGCGGTACAGCCCCGCCAGACCGCCGTTCAGGGCTGTCTGGCGGGGCGCGTTTCAGTGTCCGAGCAGGTCGAGCGCCACCATGGTCTCGGCAATCTGGACCGCGTTCAGCGCAGCCCCCTTGCGCAGGTTGTCGGCCACACACCAAAAGCCGAGTCCGTTGGGCACGGTCGGGTCGATGCGCAGGCGCGAGACATAGGTCGCGTCCTCGCCCGCGACCTCGAGCGGGGTGGCGTAGCCGCCATCCTCGCGCTTGTCATGCAGCACCACGCCCGGGGCTTCGCGCAGGGCTTCGCGGGCACGTTCGATATCAACGGGTTCCTCGAATTCCACCGTCACCGCCTCGGCATGGCCGATGAATACGGGCACGCGCACGCAGGTGGCGAAGACGGCGATGTCGGGGTCAAGGATCTTGCGGGTCTCGACCGTCATCTTCCACTCTTCCTTGGTCGCGCCGTCATCCATGAAGCGGTCGATGTGGGGGATGCAGTTGAAGGCGATCTGCTTGGTGAACTGCTCGGCCTTCAGCGGGTCGCCCACCAGGCTGCCGCGCGACTGGTTGAACAGTTCGTTCATGCCGCTCTTGCCAGCACCCGCCACGGCCTGATAGGTCGCCACCACCACGCGCCTGATCGTGAACAGGTCATGCAGCGGCTTGAGTGCGACCACCATCTGGATGGTGGAGCAGTTGGGGTTGGCGATGATGCCGCGCTTCGCCTTCTTCACATCATTGGGATTGACCTCGGGCACCACCAGCGGCACATCCGGTTCCATGCGGAAGTGGGACGTGTTGTCGATCACGATGCAGCCCGCCTTTGCCGCGCGCGGCGCATGCACGGCCGAAACCGCGCCACCGGGCGAGAAGAGGGCGACATCCCAGCCGGTGAAGTCGAATGTCTCGAGGTTCTGGACCTTCAGGACCTTTTTTTCGCCAAAGGAGACTTCCTTGCCCGCCGAGCGGGCGGATGCGAGGGCCACGATCTCATCCACAGGGAACTGGCGCTCGGCCAGAGTCTTGAGGATTTCGCGCCCCACAGCGCCGGTGGCACCCACCACCGCAACGCGGTAACCCATGATCTTCTTTCCTGTCCTGTCATGCCCGGCCATTCAGGCGAAGGACCGGGGCCGGATAACTTTAGCGACACCTAGAGCCTGCGCCCCAAAGGTGCAAGCAGCACGACCCGTGCGAAACCGGGAATCGAATCGGGGGTAAGGTCAAGGTCGCGCGTCCCGTGCGGTGATAGGCATTGCCCATCGGCGCGTGCCGGGTGCACGCTTGGTCCATTGCGCCAGCAGGCGGGCGGTTCATGCCGCCTGCCCACCATATGGCGCACAGGCAAGGACGGTTAGAGAGATTATGCCCCTATCATCTGACATTTCCGCAAATCCCGCCGCCGGCGGGCGGCCCGTTACCCCGGCAGGCGTAAGGAAGGCACCAGCATGCACCCTTGTCATATTTGGCGCGCATGGTGACCTGACCAAGCGGCTGCTCATGCCGGCACTGTACAATCTGGTGGGCAGCAGGCTGCTTGATGACGGGTTCCGCGTGATTGGCGTGGACCGGGTGGAAAGCACCAGCGCCCAATGGCGTGACGGGCTGAATGCCATGATGCAGTCCTTCACCACCGACCCGAATGCCGAATTCCACCCCGCCAGCATCGACCCCGCGCAGTGGGACTGGCTGGCAGGGCGGCTGGAATACATGCAGGCCGACTTCACGGATGTGGACGCCATCCGCGCCCTGGGGGACAAGCTGCCGGGCAATGCCATCTTCTACCTTGCCATCCCCTCGCGCTTTTTCGCTCCCGTGGTGGAAACGCTGGGCCATGCCGGTGTGGTGGCGCAGAAGGAAGGCGCCTTCCGCCGCGTGGTGATCGAGAAGCCCTTCGGCTCCGACCTGGCCAGCGCGCAGGAACTCAACCGCCGCGTGCTGGCGGTACTGGACGAGTCGCAGGTCTTCCGCATCGACCACTTCCTGGGCAAGGAGACGGTGCAGAACATCCTGGCCATGCGATTCGGCAACCTGATATTCGAACCGCTGTGGCGCAACGAATATGTCGATCATGTCGAGATCACCGCCGCCGAGACCATTGGCGTGGAACAGCGTGGCGCGTTTTACGAACCCACCGGCGCGCTGCGCGACATGGTGCCCAACCACCTGTTCCAGCTTTTCGCCATGGTGGCGATGGAGCCGCCCAACACATTCGATGCCGAAAGCGTACGCAACGCCAAGGAACAGCTGTTCGAGGCCGTGACCCCGATCGACCCGGCGGACGCGGTGCGCGGGCAGTACGCGGCAGGCACGGTGGAAGGCAGACCGATGGTCGGCTACCGCGAAAGCCCCGGCGTCTCCCCGCACAGCAGTACCGAAACCTATGTGGCGCTCAAGCTGCATGTGGAGAACTGGCGCTGGGCCGGGGTGCCGTTCTACCTGCGTACCGGCAAGGGGCTGGGCGGCCGCCGAACGGAGGTTGTGGTCCAGTTCCGCAAGCCACCCATGCTGATGTTCCGCAATACCGAGACGGATGACCTGCCCCCCCAACCGCATCATCCTCAACATCCAGCCTGCCCAGGGGCTGACGGTGGAACTGGGAGCCAAGAAGCCGGGCCCGGAAATGGACCTGACCGACGTGCAGGCCCGCTTCCGCTATGAGGATGTGTTCACCAGGTCCCCCAATGTAGGCTACGAGACCCTGCTGTATGACTGCCTGATCGGTGACGAGACCCTGTTCCAGCGGGCCGACAATATCGAGGCGGCATGGAAGGCGGTCGACCCCGTGCTGCAGGCCTGGGCGCAGGACAGGGCGGGGCCCGAACTCTATGCCGCGGGCACGTCCGGCCCGGAGGAAGCCGATGAACTGCTCCGCCGTGACGGACGGTCCTGGTACCCGCTTGATGGGGCATGAGGTCGCGCCCACGAAACAGGCGGTAAATCATACGGAAGTTTTTGGTGAAGCTTTTTTCAAAAAGCTTCGAGGCACGCCGCCTTTGTGAAAAAAGGCGGCGCCCGAAAGGTCCTGCCATCCGTTTGAATGAGACGCCCGATATGAAAAAAGCCCGCCCCTTCACAAGGGCGGGCTTTTTTACATGGCTGCGGGTTGCCCCGCCTGTTTCCGGCCTGCCGGGTTACTGGGCGGCCGGTGCGGCCGCATCCTGCTGGGCCGCAGCACGGGCCTGCTGCTGTTCGGCATGTTCGGCATCGCCCTGTTTGAACAGGGTGTCGGCATTCTTGCGCTGCTTCTTGGAGAAGCTGTCGTACAGGGCGGCGAACGCGCTGTTCAGCGTCTGCATGTCATGTGCGCGTTCTTCCACCAGTTCGGCATAGGACTGCATGTTCTCCACCGCGTTCAGCTGCGGCAGCTTTTCACGACGGGCCTCGATGGCGTCATGCAGGCGCTGGCCATTGGCGCGCATGTCCTCGGCAAACGGGGTCCACAGGGCTTCCTGCTTCTTGGTAATGCGCAGTTCGTCATGCAGTGCCTTGATATGGGCTTCCACCTGCTCGGGTCCCGGGTCACGCGGGGTATGCGCGAGGGACGCGGTCGGGTTGGCTTGTCCCGCCTGGGGCTGGGTGGCGGCGGGCTGTGCCGCCATCGCCATGGCGGGAAGCAGGAACAGGGCTGCGGCAGGCAGGAACCGGCGGAACATCATGATGCGTATTTTCCTTGGCAGGGGTGTCGTGTGTATGTGGGTGGAAGGCATTGTGGCGCGGGTTCAGTAACCGCCGCCATACGGGTAATAGGCCGGCGGCGGCGGCGGCGGCGGTGGGGCCGGGTAATAGGCGGGCGGCGGGGCCATGGCGCCCCGTTCCGCCATGGCGCTGCCCAGCATGGCGCCGACCGCCAGGCCCGCGACCCCGCTGCCTATGGCCAGGCCGGCGCCACCACCGCGCCGGCCACCGTGCCAGCCGCCACCGTGCCAGCCACGACCCGGGGGCGGACCACCATGCCATCCGGGACCACCACGGAAGGGCTGTGCCTGCGCCGCGGGCGCGGCCGCGGCCACGATACCCAGCGCCAGGCTGGCGGACAGGAGGGATGCAGTCAGTTTGCGCAGATGCATGGAGCTTGAAAACCTCGACATGTCGTGAAGCCAGATAACAGGACCACAATGGTCCCCACTCGTGTCCAAACGATGGCCGCGCGGGCCTACGCCACCCATGGCAGCCGCTTTGTCAGGGCGGATAACCGGTGGCGGCGCAGTTCGTTGCGCGCACGGGCATCGTTTGTCATGTAATTGAGCTGTATGGTGTAGCGCGGGCCGACATACTGCCGGTGCCCGTGCCATGTGTCCGGCCCGTTGGGGAAGACAAGCAGCGTGCCATTGACGGGCGGGACCTCGGCTTCAAAGTCCTCCAGGTCATCCGGGCCACGCAGCAGGCGCAGGCAGCCTTCGTGGCGGGACCAGGCATCACCTTCGGTGGCCGCGTTCAGGTACAGCAGCACGGTCACGCGCTTGCTGTCGGAATCGCGGTGAATGCGTCCGTCACGCGCCCGCGTGCGGCCGCGCAGGGTCAGCATGGTGGGGGCGGTATCAAGTTCCAGACCGAATTTCCGCCCGATCAGCCCGCGCAGGCGTGGCCCCTCCAGTTCCGTCACAAGCCGGGCCATGAGCGGTGAAAGGCCCAGCGCCTGCGGCGGGAAGGATCCGCCCGAGCGGATGACGGGCAGGCTGGCCCCAAGGGCATGCAGGTCCGCCCGCCCGATGAAATGCGGCACGATGACATGGGCGAAGGGCGTGGTGGAAACGGGTGCGCCCTCAAGCGCCGCATAGTCGGGGGTGACGGGTTGGATCATGCCATCCTGCAAGCACATCGGTTGATGGCCCAAGAGTAGGGCCAGAACCCGCCCCCCCGCAAGATGTGTCGCCCGCTTCAGCCCTGCACGCTGTCCACCGCATCCAGCACGCGGCTGGAATAGACAACGGCGGCCCCCGCGTTCAGTGCCACGGCAACGCCCAGTGCCTCGGCAATTTCCTCCTTGGTGGCACCCGCCTGCACGGCGGCTTTGGAATGGACGGAGATGCATCCGTCACACCGCGTGGTGACGGCCACGGCCAGCGCGATCAGCTCACGCGTTTTGGCATCCAGCCTGCCGGTCCTGGCAGCCGCGCCGTCAAGTGTCTGGAGTCCCCTGAGCGTATCGGGCGACAGGGTGGCAAAGGCGTGGATGGACTCGCCCAGATGGGCGCGATAGGCGTTCCAGTCAGTCATCACAAACTCTCCATTTTGGACCGTTTGAGTTCACCAGATGGAGAGAACCCCTGTCATGACACAGTTTGGCGAGTTTGTGCCCTTGAAGGGGTTTTTTGAACGGACTATCGCCAGATTATTATGAACATGGACATAGCCCCCGCCCGCCCGTCCTCTGCGGCGCTGCCCGCAGGCACCGGCCCCTTCGCCGCCTATGAGGCCCGCGTGGCTTCAGGCCGTCTTGATCGTGATCCCGAGCAGGAAAAGGCTGCCCGCAGGCTCGACCGCCTGTGGCGGGAACTGCATGATTACCACCCCGTGGTCCAGCAGGCTGCGCCACAGGCCACCGGCTGGCTGGGCGGGCTGAAGGCGCGCTTCGGCCTGGCGTCGCGCCCCGCTTCCGAAACCCCGCGTCCGCGCGGGGTCTACATGGTGGGGCAGGTGGGGCGGGGCAAGACCATGCTCATGGACCTGTTCTTCAGCCTTGCCCCGGTGGAGCACAAGCGCCGGGTGCATTTTCACCGCTTCATGCAGGACGTGCACCAGCGCCTGCATGACATGAAGGAAGCCGACCCGGACCTGGCCGACCCCATCCCGCCGCTGGCCCGCCAGATCGCGCAGGAGGCGTGGCTGCTGTGCTTCGATGAATTCCAGGTCAACGACATTGCCGATGCCATGATCCTTGGCCGCCTGTTCGATTACCTGTTCGCCGACGGGGTGGTGGTGGTCGCAACCTCCAACACGAAGCCCGAGGACCTGTTCCAGGACCGTCCGGGCGCCGATGCGTTCAAGCCGTTCATCGCCGCGATCCTGAAGGAAGTTGATACCGTCATCCTCGATTCCCCGCGCGATTACCGCCGGGGCAACGCACGCGGCATGCAGACATGGATCATTCCCGCCGATGACGCGGCCCGCAGGGCGCTCGATTCCATCTTCACCCACCTTGCCGCCGGTGCGCCGGTCGTGCCGGTCACGCTTGATGTCATGGGCCGCAGCCTGAAGGTGGCGCAGGCGGCGGGGCCTGTCGCCCGCTTTGCCTTTACCGATCTGTGCGGTAGGCCGCTGGGGGCGGGCGACTATCTGGCGCTGGCCACGCGCTTCCCCAACCTTGTGCTTGATGGCGTGCCCCGGATGGGGCCGGACAATTTTGACGAGGCCCGGCGCTTCATCGTGCTGATCGACACCTTGTACGAACAGAACGTCAAGCTGTTTGCCTCCGCCGAGGACAGGCCCGATGCCCTGTATGCAAAAGGGCAGGGTGCGACCGCGTTCGAGCGCACGGCCTCACGGCTTGAGGAGATGCAGAGCGCGGCCTATATGCAGCTGCCGCACCTGAACGCATAAGTGGCGGAAATGGCGGAAGGGTCACGCCATCGTGACGGTTATGGCGGTGGTGTGACTGCCGGGGCGGTAGGCAAGTGGCACCGTCTTTGCTTGGGTATGGGCAGGTTCGCATCAGCCGGGCGCGTGGCTGCGGATAAGGATGTTTTGCAGCGCCCCGTCCCCGCCATCCGGGGCAGGCACGGAAATGTCAGTATGCGTGGCAAGCAGACCTGCTCCTGATGATTGACGGCGGCATCCGGACAAGGGTGCGGCTAGGGTAGCGATACAAATCGGGCCGGTGAAAGTCTGGCCGGACCCGACAAATAGCGCGGCCACAAAGGCCGCCAGCGAGGAGATGTCTTCAATATGGCGGGCGTAGATATTCTTTCGACCGCATTCAGCGGTGCCAATACGGCCTATCTGGCCGAATTGTATGCACGCTGGGTGGCCGATCCCAACAGCGTCGATCCTTCCTTTGCCTCCCTGTTCCAGGAACTGCATGAGGAAGGGACAGAAATCGTTCATGATGCGGAAGGGGCCTCCTGGGCGCCGCGCCCGCATATCATCACCGGTGATGAACCGGCCCCCCTGCCCGATGGCAAGGCGGCGGGCGTCACGGCGGAAGGGCTGAAGGCGGCAGCCGATGACAGTCTGCGCGCAACGCAGCTCATCCGTGCCTTCCGCGTGCGTGGCCATCTCGAGGCCCGCCTTGACCCGCTGGGCCTGCAGGTGCCCAAGCCCCATGCCGATCTGGACCCGGCCACCTACGGCTTCGGCCCCAAGGACCTGGACCGCCCGATCTATCTCGGCCACATCGTGGCCAGCCTGATCGGGTCGGACACCGCCACCATCAACCAGGTGCTCGATGCCCTGCGCGCGGTCTACTGCGGGCCGATCGGCGCCGAGTTCATGCATATCCAGGACCCCGAGCAGCGCATGTGGGTGCAGGCGCGGCTGGAAGGCGACAACTGGCGCAAGGGCGCAACCCCCGAGCAGAAAAAGGTCATCCTGCAGCAGCTGACCGAGGCCGAGGGTTTCGAGTCCTTCTGCCAGAAGCGCTATGTCGGCACCAAGCGCTTCGGGCTGGAAGGCGAGGACGTGACCATTCCGGCCCTGCACGCGATCATCGACCAGGCGGCTGCCGGGGGCGTGCGCTCGGTCGCCATCGGCATGCCGCATCGTGGCCGCCTGAACACGCTGGTCAACATCGTGCGCAAGCCCTACACTGCCATTTTCAGCGAATTCGCGGGTGCGTCCTTCAAGCCCGATGACGTGCAGGGTTCGGGCGATGTGAAATACCATCTTGGCACCTCCACCGATGTCGAGATCGGCGGCACTCCTGTCCATATCTCGCTCCAGCCCAATCCCTCGCACCTTGAGGCAGTGGACCCGGTCGTGATCGGCAAGGTCCGCGCCACGCAGGATGATGACGACCCGCACCAGCGCGGCCGCCATATGGGCGTGCTGCTGCACGGTGATGCGGCGTTTGCGGGCCAGGGCATCGTGTACGAGACGCTGGCCATGTCGCAGCTGATCGGTTACCGCACGGGTGGCACGATCCATGTCGTGGTCAACAACCAGATCGGCTTCACCACCGTATCGGTCCATTCCTTCTCGGGCCTTTACTGCACGGATGTGGCCAAGGCCGTACAGGCCCCGATCCTGCACGTGAATGGCGACGAGCCGGAAGCCGTGATCTACTGTTCGCGCCTTGCGGCCGAATTCCGCCAGAAATTCGCATCCGACGTGGTGCTGGACATCGTGGGCTACCGCCGCCATGGCCATAACGAGTCCGATGAACCGTCCTTCACCCAGCCCACGATGTACAAGGCCATCGCTGCGCGCCCGACCATCCGCACGCTGTATTCCGACCGCCTTGTGCGCGAAGGGGTCGTGACCGAAGCACAGGTCACCGCCGAGTGGGATGGCTTCCATGACAGGCTGGAAAAGGCCTATCAGGCGGCCCAGGGCTACAAGCCCAACAAGGCCGACTGGCTGGAGGGCGCGTGGAAGGGCCTCAAGCCGCCGCCGGTGGACGCGACCCTGCCCGCACCCGAAACGGGTGTTGCCATCGACACGCTCAAGGAAGTCGGCGCAGCACTGGCCCGCGTGCCTGATGATTTCAACGCCAACCCCAAGATCATCCGCCAGCTCAAGGCCAAGGCGAAGATGTTCGAGATAGGTGAGGGAATCGACTGGGCAACGGGTGAGGCGCTTGGCTTTGGCACCCTGCTGCTGGACAGGCACAAGGTCCGCCTGTCGGGTGAGGACTGCCAGCGTGGCACCTTCAGCCAGCGCCACGCGGTGCTGATCGACCAGATCAACCAGAACACCTATGTGCCGCTCAACAACATTGCCAAGGACCAGGCGGGGATCGAGATCTACAACTCGCTGCTGTCCGAATTCGGCGTGCTGGGCTTTGAATATGGCTACTCGCTGGCCGACCCCAACGCGCTGGTGCTGTGGGAAGCCCAGTTCGGTGACTTCGCCAACGGCGCGCAGGTCATCATCGACCAGTTCATCGCATCGGGCGAGACCAAGTGGCTGCGCATGTCCGGTCTGGTGATGCTGCTGCCGCACGGCTACGAGGGGCAGGGGCCGGAGCATTCCTCCGCGCGGCTGGAGCGTTACCTCGAACTGTGCGCCGAGAACAACATGCGCGTGTGCAACCTGACCACGCCGGCCAACTACTACCATGCGCTGCGCCGCCAGCTGTTCCTGGATTACCGCAAGCCGCTGGTCATCATGACGCCCAAGTCGCTGCTGCGTAACAAGCTGGCGGTGTCGGAGCTGAAGGATTTCGGTCCGGGCACGCGCTTCCTGCCGGTTATTGGCGAGATCGACCAGATTGCCGACCCCGCCAAGGTCGAGCGCGTGGTGATCTGTTCGGGCAAGGTCTATTACGACCTGCTGACCGAGCGGCGCGAGCGCAAGCTGGACAATGTCGCCATCCTGCGCCTGGAGCAGTTCTACCCCTTCCCCGAAAAGATGCTGGCCGAGGAACTGGCCCGCTACCCGCAGGCGAAGGTGATCTGGTGCCAGGAAGAGCCGGCGAACATGGGCGGCTGGAACTTTGTCGATCGCCGGATCGAGGGCGTGCTGACATCGGTCGGGCACAAGAGCACACGGCCCACCTATGCCGGCCGCGTGGCAGCCGCAAGCCCGGCCACGGGTCTTGCCAAGGTGCATCTGGCCGAGCAGGCGGCGCTGGTGAACGAGGCGCTGGGCGTGAGCGCCTGATCACCACTGATTGCACGTAGAGGATAAGGGGGCGGCATTCTGGCCGCACCCCAGAATAATGATAAGGCCGTCCGGGCGCGCCATCGGGGCGCCAGGACGGCAAGGGATTGGGAAACAAGAGATGTCTGCCGAGATCAAGGTACCGACACTGGGTGAAAGTGTTACCACAGCAACCGTGGCCAAATGGCTGAAGCATCCGGGCGATGCAGTGAACGAAGATGATCCGTTGGTGGAACTGGAAACCGACAAGGTAAGCGTGGAAGTGCCCGCCCCGCAGGCAGGCGTGCTGGGTCCGCTGCTGGTACCCGAAGGCGAGGAAGTGGAAGTAGGCACAGTGCTGTCCACCATCGAGGCGGGCAGTGGCGTGGCCCCCAAGGCCGCTGCCGCCCCGGCCCCGAAGAAGGAAGCCACCCCCACCGGCGTGCAGGCCCAGCCCGTGGCCAGCGGCCCGGTCGCCCGTCCCGCCACCCCCGCATCCGATATCGCGGCACAGGGTGCTGCGGCCGTGGCGTTCCCCGCCGCGCGCAAGATCATGGCCGAGCAGGGTGTGTCCCCCGCGCAGGTCGGCACCGGCACGGGCAAGGATGGCCGCATCACCAAGGGTGACGTGCAGAGCTTCCTCGCCCAGCCGCGCGCGGCCCAGCCCGCCGCAGCCCCCCGGCCGCCGCGCCAGGATGACCCGCGTGAGGAACGCGTGAAGATGACGCGCCTGCGCCGCACCATCGCGCGCCGCCTGAAGGATGCACAGAACACCGCCGCCCTGCTGACCACCTTCAACGAAGTGGACATGTCCGGCGTGATGCAGATGCGCGCCGAATACAAGGACCTGTTCATCAAGAAGCATAACGGCGTGAAACTGGGCTTCATGTCCATCTTCAGCCGCGCGGTGATTGCCGCCCTGCAGGAATTCCCGGCGATCAACGCCGAGATCGACGGCGATGACGTGATCTACCGTGAATTCGTCAACCTCGGCATTGCCGTGGGCGGCCCCAACGGGCTGGTCGTGCCCGTGATCCGCGATGCGGACAAGATGGGCTTCGCCCAGATCGAGAGCGCGATCGCGGGCTTTGGCAAGAAGGCGCGCGAGGGCACGCTGAAGATCGATGAACTGTCCGGTGGCACGTTCTCGATCACCAATGGCGGGATCTATGGCTCGCTCATGTCAACACCCATCATCAACGCGCCGCAGTCGGCCATCCTGGGCATGCACGCCATCCAGGACCGCCCGGTTGCCGTGAACGGGCAGGTGGTGATCCGCCCGATGATGTATATCGCGCTGACCTATGACCACCGTATCGTGGATGGCAAGGAAGCGGTGAGCTTCCTTGTGCGGGTCAAGCAGAACGTGGAAGACCCGCGCCGTCTGCTGCTGCAGGTCTGATGCCTGCCGGGGCCGCGCCCGCGCGTGGCCCCCAAGCGCAACCGCAACGCAAGCAGGACAAGAGATATGACAATCGACATCAAGGTGCCCACGCTGGGCGAGAGTGTGACCACGGCTACGGTCAGCAAATGGCTGAAGCAGCCCGGTGACGCCGTGAATGCGGACGACCCGATCGCCGAACTGGAAACCGACAAGGTCAGCGTGGAAGTACCGGCCCCGCAGGCAGGCGTGCTTGGCGCGCATGCCGTCAAGGAAGGTGACGAGGTCGAGGTCGGCACCGTGCTGACCACGCTTACGCCCGGCGCGGGTGGCCAGAAGGCGGCCCCGGCTGCCGCCACACCGGCCCCGCCCGCACCGGCTGCGGCCCCTGCCGCCGAACCCGCGCCCAAGGCCGCTGCCGCAGCCCCGGCCGAGACGGATTACGATGTGATCGTGATCGGCGCGGGACCGGGCGGCTATGTCTGCGCCATCCGCGCCGCCCAGCTTGGGTTCAAAGTGGCGTGCGTGGAAAAGCGCGCGACGCTGGGGGGCACCTGCCTCAATGTAGGCTGTATCCCCTCCAAGGCACTGCTGCAGCAGTCCGAGAACTTCCATGCCGCCAAGGATGAATATGGCGCGATGGGCATCATCATCGACAGCGTGAAGCTGGACCTGGCGAAGATGATGGCGCGCAAGCAGTCGGTGGTCGAAGCCAACGTCAAGGGCGTGGAGTTCCTGTTCAAGAAGAACAAGGTCACGTGGCTCAAGGGCACCGGCAAGGTCGAGGGTACGGGCCGCATCACGGTTGATGGCAAGCCGGTCACGGCCAGGCACATCGTGATTGCCAGCGGCAGCGACAGCGCCGGCCTGCCGGGCGTGGAAGTTGATGAAAAGCAGATCGTCACCTCCACCGGCGCGCTTGAACTCTCTGCCGTTCCCAAGAAGATGGTGGTGATTGGTGGCGGCGTGATCGGCCTTGAGCTGGGCAGCGTATGGCACCGTCTGGGCGCCGAGGTGACGGTGATCGAATATCTCGACCGTCTGGTTCCCGGTACGGATAACGAGGTGGCCAAGACCTTCCAGCGCATCCTGACCAAGCAGGGCCTGAAGATGAAGCTGGGCCATAAGGTGACGAAGGCGGAAAAGAGCGCCAAGGGCGTGACCCTGACCGTGGAACCCGCCAAGGGCGGCACGGCCGAGACGCTGGAAGCCGACGTGGTGCTGCTGGCCATTGGCCGCACGGCAGCCAGCAAGGGCTTCGGGCTGGAGGAAGCCGGGATCGAACTGGACAAGCGCGGCCGCATCGTGACCGATGCACATTACGCCACCAGCGTGCCCGGCATCTATGCCATTGGTGATGTGATTGCAGGCCCGATGCTGGCCCACAAGGCCGAGGAAGAAGGCGTTGCCATAGCCGAACTGCTGGCAGGGCAGGCAGGTCATGTGAATTACGGCGCCATTCCCGCCGTGGTCTACACATGGCCGGAGGTCGCGACCGTTGGCAAGACCGAGGAAAACCTGAAGGAAGAAGGCGTTTCCTACAAGGTTGGCAAATTCCCCTTCACCGCCAATGGCCGTGCGCGCGCCATCGGCATGACGGACGGGTTTGTGAAGGTGCTGGCGGATTCCGCCACCGATCAGGTGCTGGGCGTGCACATCATCGGCCCGATGGCGGGTGAACTGATTGCCGAATGCACCATGGCGATCGAGTTCGGTGCTTCGTCGGAAGATATTGCACGTACCTGCCACGCCCACCCCACGCTGAGCGAGGCGGTGAAGGAAGCGGCGCTGGATGTCGACAAGCGCGCCATCCATATCTGAACCGGTATAAGTTAGATAAAAAAACCACCCGGCAGGTTTCCTGCCGGGTGGTTTTTTTTATTTCTGGAACAAAACTTCAGGTAAAAAGAGCGACTTTTTCAGGTCGTGGTGGGCACGGGGTTCCAGGCTTCCTCGCGCGTGATGCGGATCAGTTCGGTTGCCGATACCGCGCGGGAGATGAAGAAGCCCTGCACGTAATCCACCCCCAGCTGGCGTACGGTGTCGAACTCATCCTGTGTCTCCACGCCTTCCACCGTTACGGCAAGGTTGTAGCCATGGCCAAGCTTGATGAGGGAGGCGAGCAGGCTGCGTGCCTTTTCATCCGTATCGATATTACGCACAAGGCAGCGGTCGAGCTTGAGCGACTGCAACGGCAGTTCGCGCAGCGTGGACAGGCGCACCGTGCCGTAGCCGAAATTGTCCATGGCCAGCCCGAACCCGTCTTCCGCCAGTCCGCGCAGGCGCAGGCGGCTCTTTTCCGCCCTGCGTCCCTGCAGCATCTGCTCGGTCACTTCCAGCATGAAGGTACTGGGGTCAAGATTGAGTTGCCGGATCTCGCTGAACAGGTCGATCTGCTGCTCCAGATTGAGCAGGTCCAGATGCGACAGGTTGACCGCCAGCCGCAGGCTGGGCAGGCCCGCTTCCTTCCATTTCTGGATATCATCATGGAAGGACTGCACCAGATGCGTTTCCATGATCTGGGCCAGCGCGGAATCGGCAAAGACATCGGTAAAGGCGCCAGCAGACAGCAGGCCACGCTCGGGGTGGTGCCAGCGCATCAGCGCTTCCGCCTGCTCGATGCGGCCCGTGCGTGCGTTGAGGATGGGCTGGTAGTACACCTCGAACTGTTTCTGTATCACGCCCTCGCGCGCTTCTTCCAGTATCTTGGCGCGCTCCATCGTGGTCTTGTGCAGGCTGGGCGTGAACATGCGCGCCTGCTTGCCGCCTGCCTGCTTGGCGGCATAGACCGCCACGTCGGCGTTTTTCTGCAGCCCCTCCATCGTGTCCTCGCTGGTGATGGGGGTGGCGCCGATACTGCCCGAAATGCGCACGGTGGCGCTTTCCAGCATGATCGGTTCTTCCAGCAGGTTCTGAAGCTTGTTCAGGATGGTCTCAAGCGGCGTGATCTTCAGGCTGTGATGCAGGATCAGGGCGAATTCATCCCCACCCAGCCGGCTTATGGCATCCTGCGTCCCGACCAGTTCGATCAGGCGGGTGGCGATGGTCTTGAGCACCTCGTCGCCCGCATGGTGGCCATGGATGTCATTGACCGGCTTGAACCCGTCCAGGTCAAACATGACCAGCACCTGCGGGTCCGGGTTGCGGCGTTTGCTGGCTTCCACCGCCCCGACCAGGCTGGCGTTGAAGCCGCCACGGTTGAGCAGCCCGGTCAGCATGTCGGTCGCCGCCTGCTTCTTCAGCCGTACCTTGGTGTTCATGAGCTCGGTAATCTCGAAACGGGTCGCGACGAACCCGCTGATCTCACCATGCGCATCACGATGGGGGATGATGGTGGTGGCCACCCAGTAATGGCTGCCATCCTTGGCCCGGTTGCACAGGTTGCCATGCCATGTCCGACCTGCGTACAGCGTGCGGTACATGTCCCGGAAGAAGGCCTTGTTATGCTCGCCCGAATTCAGGATGCGGTGGGTGTGGCCCAGCAGTTCCTGGCGGGAGTACTGACTGATCTGGCAGAACTTGTCATTGACATATGTAATGACCCCCCTGCGGTCGGTTACGGCTACAATAAGAACGTTATCGACCACATCCGCCCAGAAGTCGGCATCTTCATGTGTAAGGGCACGAAGCCTGTTATCATGGTGAGCGGACATTCTGTTACCTCGACAACGGAGCGGAAAACCGGAATTTACCTATTGGTAACTTAGGATGATTTCTTTTTTGTTGAAACACTTTTGGCGGCCGCCGCATCGGGCAGGATGGCGCGGATCGTCTTGTGGTGCTTTACCCATTTTTCCAGATCATCAGGCGCCAGGGGCTTGGCGAACAGGTAGCCCTGCATCACGTCACAGTTCAGTTCCTCAAGCAGGGCACGCTGCTGCTCGGTCTCGACGCCTTCGGTCACCACGGTCATGCCCAGACGCGATCCGATGCCGATCACGGCCATCGTCACGGCCTGGGCATTGGTGTCGTATTCAAAGTCATTGATGAAGCTGCGGTCGATCTTGATCTCGGTCAGTGGCAGGCGCGTCAGGCGCGAAAGTGAGGAATAGCCGGTGCCGAAATCATCCATCGACAGCCCGCAACCCAGGTTGCGGATGGACTGGAGCACTTCCTCGGTATCGCTGCTGTTGTCCATCATCACGCTTTCGGTGATTTCCACCGTAAGGCGCGCGGGTTTGAGATTGTGGTCCTTGAGCAGGGCGGCGATATGCTCGGGCAGCGCGCGGTTGCGGAAATGCACGGCGGACAGGTTGACGGCCACGGTGGGCACATGCACCCCGTCACGGTCCCACTTCACGATCTGGCGGCACGCTTCAAGCAGCGACCAGCGGCCGATGGCCTCGATCTGCCCGGTTTCTTCCGCCACGGCAATGAAGCGGGAGGGGAAGATGTTGCCCAGATGCGGATGATGCCAGCGCGAGAGCGCCTCCACCCCGCTCAGTTCCAGCGTATGGGTGCGGACCTGCGGCTGGTAATGCAGGTTCAGCATGCCCTTGGCCAGTGAATCGCGCAGTGCCGAGCCCAGTACCAGCCGGTCCTGTGCCACCTGGTTCTTTTCCAGATTGGCGAAGCGGAAGGTGCCGCGCCCGTCTTCCTTGGCCTGGCGCAGCGCCACGTCCGCAGTGCTGAGCAGGGATTCGCTGTCCGGTCCGTTATCGGGATAGGTGCTGATGCCGATGCTGCATGAAATGGTGAGCGTGTTCTCGCCAATCTGCATCGGCTTGGCGATGGTGGCGAGCAGGCGCTCGGCAAAGGCGGTGGCTTCCTGGTTGGGGCAGTTGGGCACCACCACCACGAATTCATCCCCGCCCGAGCGGCTGATCACATAGCCATCAAGCGAAATGGAGCGGATGCGGGCCGCGATCTCGATCAGGAACTGGTCGGCATAGACATGGCCAAGCGCGTCGTTGATATCGCGGAAGCGGTCGATATCAAGCATGAAGATCGCGAACTGCCGGTTGCCATCCTGTTTGCTGATCATGCCCTCGATGACCTTATGCACGGAGGAGCGGTTGAGCAGGCCGGTCAGGCTGTCAAAATTGGCAAGATGCGAAATATGTTCCTGCGTCGCGTTCTGCTCGAAGGCCAGCGCGCAGAAGGGAATGCACGAATCGACAATGCGCTGTGGCCATGTGTTGCGTCCCTGATCCTCACGCGCATAGAGGGCGAAAATGCCCTGCACCTGCCCCGAGCGGGTCTTGACCGGTGTGCAGAAACACTGCTGCAGCCCCAGCGATATGCCCAGCGAACGGTAGCTGTCCCATATCAGGCGGGTGGCGTAGTTGGGGTCGAGCCGCAGCTTTTCATGCTCGGAGGAAGAAATGAACAGGCTCTCGAGCGAGACGCGGTACCGCTTGGGCAGGGTGGGGCTTGCCAGCACGCGCAGCTGCCCATTGGGGGCAATGCGCATGAGCACCGCAACCGTGCCGGGCACGAAGCTTTCCACGCGTCGGCACAGCAGGTCGGCCACGTCCTGTATGAGCATGTCACTGGCCAGCGCCTGCAGCACGTCGTTCTGCAGGATCAGGATCTTGCGCTGCTGGCTTTCGTCGGTGACGTTCTTCATCACCCCCATGTAGAAGATGCGCCCGGTATCGGTGATCACCTTGGAAAGCGAAAGTTCGCCACACACATATTCGCCATCCGCGCGGGTGAATTCCACTTCGCGCGATGTGCCGACAATCCGGTTAAGTCCGCTTTCACGATTACGGTCGATAAAGCTGTCATGTCCAGCGCGGTGCAGCATGGGCACCAGCACGTTCACGTTCTGGCCAATCACATCCGACTTGTCCATGCCCCATAGGTTGGCCGCAGCATTATTGAAAAAGATGATGTCGTTCCGGTCATCAATAATAATGGTTGCGTCTATGGCCTGCTCCAGTGCCGAAATCAGGACTTCGGCACTCAGGTTGGGCTGTGACATCGGGTTACCTCGCAAAAGGGACAAGGATGGACTGCCGTGATCCATAATGGTTGCGGCCAGTACTCATGCTTTCAGAATGGCCGCCCGTATTGCCGCCCGTACGGGCGGCAATACGGGCATACCGGCTGGTTATGACGGGCGCAGGCATATCATATGATTGGCTGAAACGTATTACATATCATATAAAATAACAGTCATGCCGGTTTGATACAAATTAAGGACCGTCACCTGTCTTTCTGATTCCGTGACCATAAGGTCCATATACCATCTGCCGCGCTGTCGATCCATTACCTAAAACAGGGCAGACCGCTCAGTTTTCCTGATCAGGACCACAACTTGCCCGGCTGCAGCCCGAACAGCCGCCGCAGCCCTGCCGTGTCTGTGGTACCCCGCGCCGGGTGGCATAGCGGACCAGGGGTGCGGGCGCGTGAAGTCCGCGCAGTATCGTGCCCGTGGTCTGCCAGCCCTTGTGGCCGAGGGCGGGAAACAGGCGGCCCATCCAGTACAACCCGCATGCCATGACCACGAGGCCCGCGACCATGACCTGAAGCAGGGAAAGCACGTGCATCACACGATCCGCGCGATATGGTAGGTCAGGAAAGCCGCCAGGTAGGCAAGGCCGAACAGGTAGCCCGCCGTAATGGCGACCACGCGCCACGATGTGGTCTCGCGCCGGATGACCGCCAGTGTCGCCACGCATTGTGGCGCATAGACATACCACGCCAGCAGCGACAGCGCGGTGGCCAGGCTCCAGTGCGTGGGCAGCATCTGCCCAAGCTGCTCGGCCGCCTGGTCGGTATCGGTGCCGGAGCCAAGGGAATAGACGGTGGCCAGGGCGCCTACCGCCACCTCACGCGCGGCAAGCCCGGGAATGAGCGCCACGCAGATCTGCCAGTTGAAGCCCAGCGGCGCAAAGACGGGCAGCATGAGATGGCCGATCCGCCCGGCCAGGCTCCAGTCGATGGCGGGCCCCGGCGCACCCGCTGGCGGTGGCGGAAAGCTGGACAGCCCCCAAAGCAGCACGGTCAGCGAGACAATGGTCGTACCCACGCGCACCAGGAAGATGCGCGCCCGCTCCCACAGCCCCAGTGCGATGTCACGTGGGTTGGGCAGGCGGTAGGCGGGCAGTTCCATGAGCAGCGTGGCCTCGGCCCGGTCGGCATTGCGCCAGCGCAGCACCAGCGCCACCAGCAGTGCGGATACGATACCGGTCGCATACAGCCCGAACAGCACAAGCCCCTGCAGGTTCATGAACCCCATTACGGTACGGTGCGGCACGAAAGCCCCGATCAGCAGCGTGTAGACCGGCAATCGGGCCGAGCATGTCATGAGTGGTGCGATCAGGATGGTGATCAGCCGGTCACGCGGGTTCTGGATGGTGCGGGTCGCCATGATGCCGGGCACGGCACAGGCGAAGCTGGACAGCAGCGGAATGAAGGAACGCCCGCTCAGCCCGGCAAGCGACATGAGCCGGTCCAGCAGGAAGGCGGCACGCGGCAGGTAGCCCGATTCCTCCAGCACCAGTATCCACGCAAACAGGATCAGGATCTGCGGCAGGAAGGTCACCACGCTGCCCGCACCGGCAATCACGCCATCCACGATCAGGCTGCGCAGCACGCCATCGGGCAGGAGCGCGCCCACCTTCTGGCCCAGCAGGCCCATGCCCGCGTCGATTGCATCCATCAGCGGCTGCGCCCATGCGAACACCGCCTGGAACATGAGGAACAGCAGCACGACCAGGATGACCGGCCCCCACACCGGGTGCAGCACCCAGCGGTCGAGCCGTTCCTCCACCCGGTCGGACAGGGGGGTGGCATGGGTCACGCAGTCCGCCAGAATCTGGCGCACCATGGCGTGCAGGTCCGTGCCCGGCGGCAGGGGCGCGGGAATGGGCGGTGCGGTGGCGTCCAGCTGCGCCAGCAGGTCGCGCGCGCCATCGCGCCTGATGCCCACGGTGGGAATGACGGGCATGCCGGTTTCCGCCTGCAGGCGCGGCAGGTCGATTTCCATGCCGGCGCGTTTTGCCGCGTCGATCATGTTCAGCGCCAGTATGACCGGGCGGCCCAGGGCACGCATTTCCAGCACGAAGCGCAGGTGCAGCCGCAGGTTCGTCGCATCCGCCACACAGACCAGCAGATCGGGTGCCGCCTCTCCGCGGTAGGTGCCCGCGCACACGTCACGCGTCACGGCCTCATCGGGGCTGGTGGCGTTCAGGCTGTAGGCACCGGGCAGGTCCAGCAGCCGCACGCTGCGGCCGCCGGGCGTGGTGAACCAGCCTTCCTTGCGCTCCACGGTGGCGCCCGCGTAGTTGGCCACCTTCTGCCTGCTGCCGGTCAGCAGGTTGAACAGGGCGGTCTTGCCGCAGTTCGGGTTGCCAACCAGGGCGATGTTCAGCGTGGTCATGGCGCGTCTGCCGCCATGTGTACGTTGACACGGTCGGCTTCCGTGCGACGCAGGGCAAAGCGCGTGAAGCCGATGCGCACGGCAAGCGGGTCACCGCCCAGCGGCGCGGTTGCGACGATCCGCACCGGTTCACCGGGTACGAAGCCCAGTTCACGCAGCCGCCGTGCCACCGGGTCCGTACTGGCGTGGTCATCCACACTGTCGATTATGGCATCGGCCCCGCGTGGCAGGTCACTCAGGCGCATCAGGCGATCTTGTCCAGATAATAAAAGCAAGTAATAATTATTATTAAATATACATCGCAAAATTGTCCATCACGTTTGTTCCGGTACATGCACCATGACCAGCCCGGTCATGTTCCTTGTGCATGTGCATTATGGCGCTATCGCCGCCGTGCCGGTGGCCAGCACATGGAAAAACGTGCCTGATACCAGTCCTCGCCGCAGGCCACCGGGGGGGCGGGGGGTTCCATAACCGTCGTGCATGTCGGCCAGCGGTGTGTCCGTGCCGGGGGCTGTCAGGGTGGCATAATGGAATTCGTGTCCACGCAGGTGCGTGCCCGCCGGACCAAGTGCGCAGTCATGGCGCAGGGTGGCGGCACGGTAGCCCAGGTTCATGCGCCGGGTGGCAAAGGACGTGGCATGACCCAGCAGTCCGGTCATGCGATGGGTCTGGCCCGCCTTGTCCGTCAGGCTTTCGCCCAGCACCATGAAGCCCCCGCATTCCCCATGCACCGGGCGGGTGCGGGCAAAATTGGCCAGTTCCGTGCGGAAATGCGTCGCCTGCGCCAGTTGCCCGGCATGCAGTTCCGGGTAGCCGCCGGGCAGCCAGCAGGCATCACAGCCGGGTGCCGGGCCTTCATCCGCCAGCGGTGAAAATGGCAGCAGTTCGGCTCCTGCCGCCCGCCAGCCCGCCACGATATGGGCATACATGAAAGAAAAGGCGGCATCATTCGCCACCGCGATGCGCTGCCCCGGCGGTGGCAGGGCGCGGACCCACCCCCCCGGCAGCGGTATGTCCGGCACGGTGGCGCAGGCCAGTATGGCGTCCAGATCCAGGTCACGTTCCGCCTGCGTGGCCAGCCGGTCGGCCAGCGCGTCCAGCCCGGCATGTTCACGCGCCTGCACCAGCCCCAGATGGCGTTCGGGCATCTGCAGGCCCGCATCGCGCCCGAATGCGCCCAGCACCGGTATGCCCAGAGCGGTGATGGCCTGCGTGGCCATGCCGGCATGGCGTGGCGAGCCGACACGGTTGAGGATCACGCCCGCAATGCGTACATCAGGGTCAAGGCGGGCAAACCCCAGCGCGGTTGCCGCAGCCGACTGGCCCTGCCCGGAAATGTCGAGCACCAGCAGCACCGGCAGGGCGTAGCGTGCGGCAATATCGGCTGGCGCGCCGCGTGCGCCTGCAGGCCCCAGCAGGCCATCGAACAGCCCCATGGAGGCTTCTGTCACCACCACCCCGCAGCCGGAATGGGCCTGCGCCATCACGCTGTCCAGCAGGGGGGCAGGCATGGCCCAGCTGTCCAGATTGAGGCTGGGCAGCCCGGTCAGGGCTTCGTGGAAGGCGGGATCGATATAATCCGGCCCGGTCTTGGCCCCGCGCACGGCAATGCCCCGGCGGCGCAGGGCTGCAAGGATGGCCAGTGTAAGCGTGGTCTTGCCGCTGCCAGAGCGGGGGGCGGCGATCATCAGCCCTCGTGTCATCATGTCCGTTCCTGCTAGACCGTGGTGAGCGGAGCCCTCTTTAACACCTGCCGGAGCACGAGATCACCCTCATGGAGCGTACCCATACCAGCCTGCGCCGGGGATGGACCACAGGCAGTTGCGCTACCGCCGCCGCCCGTGCCGCATGGGGCGGGCTGTGCGGAGGGGAATTTCCCGATCCGGTCACCATCATCCTGCCCGGTGGACAGCATGTGGCGTTTGCGCTGGCCGGCCACGGCCATGCGGGTGATGGCGCGTGGGCGGAGGTGGTCAAGGACGCAGGCGACGACCCGGACGTAACCCACGGCGCGCATGTACGCGTGGATGTGCGCCATGGGCCGCCGGGCAGCGGCGTGGTGTTCCGCGCGGGCAGCGGGGTGGGCACCGTAACCCTGCCGGGCCTGCCCATCCCGCCCGGCCAGCCCGCCATCAATCCCGTGCCCCGGCACATGATCCGCACGGCGCTGGCCGGTGCGGACGGCCATGAGCCGGATGTGGAGGTGACCATATCCATTGCAGGCGGGCAGGAACTCGCGCGCCATACGCTTAATGGCCGTCTGGGTATTGTGGGGGGACTGTCCATCCTGGGCACGACGGGCATCGTGGTGCCATTTTCCTGCGCGGCGTGGATCGACAGCATCCACCGTGGCGTGGACGTGGCGCGCGCACTGGGCCTGCCGCATGTGGCGGGCTGCACGGGCGATGTGTCGGAACGCGCGACACAGGCGCTGTACGGCCTGCCGCCCGAGGCCATGCTGGAAATGGGGGATTTTGCCGGTGGGCTGCTCAAATACATCCGCCGCCACCCCGTGGGCCGCGTCACCATTGGCGGTGGCGTGGCCAAGATGACCAAGCTGGCGCAGGGATTTCTTGACCTGCATTCCCGCCGGGGGCAGGCGGACATGACCCGGCTGGCAGACCTTGCACGCGGCATCGGGGCACCGGATACGCTGGTGGCGGCCATTGCACAGGCCCATTCCGTTGCCAGTGCCTTCGCGCTGGCGACTGATGCGGGCTGTCCCCTCGGCCCGGCTGTGGCGCGGGACGCATGGCGGACGGCAGCCGGTGTGCTGGCCGGAACGCCGTGCATGCTGGATGTGCTGCTGTTCGACCGCGCCGGCACGCTGGTCACCCGGCATGGCCCGTATAATGTGGCGTAAAGCGCAGGGAAGTTTTTGGTAAAGCTTTTTTCAGAAAGCTCCAGAAGACACCGCCTTTTTGAAAGAAGGCGGCACCCAGAAACGTTTATTCTCCTGTAGCGCCCGGTTCAGGACCGGAAGCGGCGGTGGTAGTCGGCATTGTACAGCGCGCTTTCACGGAAATCATGGGCGCCCAGTGCGGGGCCGACCAGCACCAGCGCCGTGCGTTCGATGGGGTTTTCTGCCAGTTTTTCACAAATGTTGCCCAGCGTGCCCCGCAGCACGACCTGATCCGGCCATGTCGCCCGCGCCACGATGGCTACCGGGCAGTCCGCGCCATAGAATGGCGTCAGGTCAGCCACGATCCGCTCCAGCACATGAATGGCCAGATGAATGGCCAGCGTGGCCCCCGTGGCGCCAAAGGCGGCCAGCTTCTCGCGCTCCGGCATGGCGGAGGCCCGGCCGCTCACGCGCGTCAGCACCACGCTCTGGGCCACTTCCGGCACCGTCAGTTCACGCCCCAGGACGGAGGCGGCGGCGGCAAAGGCGGGCACGCCCGGCGTCATGGTCCACGGAATGCTGTGGCGGTCCAGCCTGCGGATCTGTTCGGCCACGGCGCTGTAGACCGAAAGGTCGCCCGAATGCAGGCGCGCCACATCCTGTCGTGCGGCATGGGCGCGGAGGTATTCCTGCTCGATCAGGTCCAGTGTCAGCGGCGCGGTATCAACCAGCCGCGCATCGGGCGGGCAGTGTTCCAGCATTTCGGGTGGCACGATGGAGCCCGCGTACAGGCAGACCGGGCATTTCGCCAGCAGGTCGCGCCCGCGCAGGGTCAGCAGGTCGGCGGCACCGGGGCCTGCACCAATGAAGTGTACGGTCATGCATCCTCTCCCTGTGCCATGGCACATGTTGCGTGCGGGCCGGTCAGGCGTGGCACGATCAGCCGTGCGGTCCCGCCCGCCGCCGCCAGCGCGCAGCCTTCTGCCACGGACGCCACGCCAAGGGCCGCCTGCGCCCGCGCCGAGCGGGTGACGCAGCGCGGCTGCGCGGCCAGCAGTTCATCGGGCGTTATGGCGCGCACGTCCAGCCCCAGCCGCGCCATTGCGGCCTGCAGCCCCGCCTCGCGGTAGCGGAAGGCAGGCACGGCCACAAGGTCTGCCCGCCTGCCACAGCGCGCCTGTGCGCCGTTGATGAGATCAATGATTTCGCCCGCCCCGCATCCGCTGCGCAGGCCAAGTCCCGCCACGATCATGGCGTGTCTTCCGTGCGGGTGACGGCATAGCTGGTTACGGTCATGCCGGGGCGGAAGGCATGAAAGCGGCCGATCGGCTCCAGCCGCTCCACCTGCATGCGGGTCAGCGTGCCGCCCCACCTTGTGCGGGCGGCCATCACGCTGGCTTCACTCTCCAGTGTCACGGCATTGGCCACCAGCCGCCCGCCGGGGCGCAGCGCCCGCCATGCCGCCTCCAGCATGCCGGGATTGCTGATGCCGCCACCGAGGAAGATGGCATCGGGCGCGGGCAGGCCGTCAGCCTGCATCTGCGCAATACAGGCCGGGGCCTCTCCCGCTGCGACCTGAAGTGCGGGCACGCCGAGATTGAGCGCATTATGGGTGATGCGGGCGCGGCGGGCAGCCGATTTCTCAACGGCAATAGCGCGGTTGGCGGGGTGGCGCAGCATCCATTCAATACTGATGGAGCCCGACCCCGCGCCAATGTCCCACAGCACTTCCCCCCGTCGGGGGGCAAGGGCGGACAGGGTGGCGGCCCGGATCTCGCGCTTGGTGATCTGTCCGTCATGGTCAAACATGTCATCAGGCAGCCCGCAGGCCAGCGGAATGACCCGTGCGTCGCGCGTTGCCACCACTTCGATGGCCATCAGGTTCAGGCGCGGTATATCCAGCCCGCCCGCCCGCGCAATCTCCGTCACGCGCGCGCTGCGGCGTGTCTGCCGCCCGCCACCCAGCCTGCCCAGTATATGCAGGGTGGAGTCGCCAAAGCCACGCGTGTCCAGCCAGTGCGCAAAGGTGCGGGGTGTATGTTCATCCGCCGAAAGCACGACCAGCCTGCCGCCGGGTTGCAGGGCGGGGGCGGTGGCCTCCATGGGGCGGCCGCACAGGGAAAGCAGCGTGATCTCCTGCTCCGCCCAGCCCAGCAGGTTGCACGCCAGCGCTACGGAGGACAGCGCGGGCAGGCAGGCCATCTCCCCCATTGGCACATGGCGGTGCAGTGTACTGGCAATGCCGAACAGGAACGGATCACCCGATGCCAGCACGCAGACCGGCCTGCCCCGCCAGCCCAGCAGTCCGGCAATGCCATCCGCCAGCGGGTGCGGCCATGCCAGCGTGCGCCCCGTGACCAACGGGGCGGCAAGCGCGAGGTGCCGCGTGCCACCGACCACCAGTTCCGCCCCCGCGATCAGCGCCCGATGGGTTGCGGGCAGGGCCTCGACACCGTCTTCCCCAATGCCGATAACATGCAGCCACGGGGTGCTCATGCGGCCCCCCTGTTCCATGGTAGAGAGAAAACATGCGGGTTCTGGTTCTGGGCGGCACAACGGAGGCAAGGCAGCTTTACGGGCTGCTGGAACGCCACGCCACGCGTTTTTACACCACTGTTTCGCTGGCCGGTGTCACGCGTGCGCCCGTGCTCCCGGCGCTGGAAGTCCGCATTGGCGGCTTTGGCGGGGCGGAAGGGCTGCGTGACTGGCTGCTGGCGCACCACATCGGGGCAGTGGTGGACGCCACTCACCCTTTTGCCACGCAAATCAGCGGCAATGCGGTACACGCCTGTGCGGCAGCGCATGTGCCGCTGCTGCGCGTGGAGCGGCCCGGCTGGATCCCTGCGCCAGATGACCACTGGACCATCGTGCCCGACATGCAGGCCGCCGCCCGCGCGCTGGGTACCAGACCCCGGCGCGTCCTGCTGACGGTCGGCCGCAAGGACCTGCTGCCTTTTGCCGGTGCCGGTCTGCATGACTGGTTGCTTCGCAGTGTCGATCGTCCCGATGACAGCCTGCTGCCACCGGGCTGCCGGGTGCTGCTGGCACGTGGCCCCTTTGATGAAGCGGGTGAGGAAGCCCTGCTGCGCCAGGAGCGGATCGGGGTGATCGTGACCAAGAACTCCGGCGGCAGCGCCACATATGCCAAGCTGGCGGCGGCGCGCAGGCTGGGGGTGGCGGTGATCATGGTGGCCCGTCCCCCCGTGGCTGCCGCCCGTACCGTGGCGGATGCTGCTGGCGCCATGGCATGGCTGGACGGGCTTCACGCGCACGGGGCCGCCACGCTGCGGGCGGTATAGAGCCATTTTTCCCCGTTTGTGCGGGTAATGACATGGGTCAGCGGGCAGCCGACCAGCACCAGCGTGCTCATGTCCACCTGCCCGGCGTCGGCATGGGCGATGTCGGTCAGGATCACGCGTTCATCCGCACGGCCGATGGCGCGCGCGAAGGCGACCGGCACCGTGCCGGGCAGGATGGTGCGCAGCAGGGCAAAGGCCTCGCCCAACTGGTCCGGCCGTGCCCTTGAGCGCGGATTGTACAACGCGATGACCAGCCCCGCCCCGGCCGCGGCCGCCAGCCTGCGGTGGACGACCTCACGCGGCTTGAGGTTGTCGGACAGCGAAATGACACAGAAATCCCCCCCCAGCGGGGCCCCCAGCCGGGCTGCCGCCGCCAGCACGGCAGACAGGCCGGGAATGACCGTAACCTCCACCCCGCGCCATGCGGCGGGGCCGTGGTCAATGGCCTCGAACACCGCACTGGCCATGCCAAAAACGCCTGCATCCCCACCCGATACGACGGCCACGGTCCGGCCCGCCAGCGCCAGTTCCACCGCATGGCGCGCGCGGTCCAGTTCCACGCGGTTGTCGCTGGCGTGGCGCACCACGTCCGGCCCGGCTTCAACGCGGGCCACATAGGGGGCGTAGCCGATCAGGTCGGTGGCCTGCGCCAGGGCCGCATCGGCCTCGGGCGTGCGCTGGGCTGTATTGCCCGGGCCCAGCCCCACGACAAAAATCCGGCCCGTGCTGTCCGTCATCGCGCGCCCTCCCGCCCGGGGACGAGGATGATGGAGAAATAGGGTGCCGGCCCTGTCATGTCGGCAAGCTTCATGCTGCGCTGCTGCGGCTGGGTCGCGCGCTCGACGTAGATCGCACGTGCCTCCCGCCCCGTGGCGCGCAGTGCGCGGCGCACCTTTTCCAGGTTGCGGCCCAGCTTCATGATCACGGCGGCACTGGCATGTTCCAGCCACTGCGTCAGGGCCGCTTCATCCAGCGTGCCGGGTATGACGCACAGCACGTCATCGCCATGCACCATGGGGCGCTGTGCCGCCGACCAGCAGCCGCTCATGGCGGTAATGCCGGGCACGATGGTGCACTCAAAGCGCTCATGCAGCCGGTCGAACACGTACATGGCCGAACCGAACAGGAAGGGATCGCCCTCGCACAGCAGCGCCACGTCCGTGCCCGCCAGCAGGTGATCGGCCACCTGCCGGGCGCAGTCATCATAAAAGGCGGCCATGCGCACCAGATAGGCCGGGTCGCTGACCGCGATCTCGGTGGTGAAGGGATAGGCAAAGCGCAGGGTGGTGGCGCTGGCGGGCAGGCTGTCACCCGCAATCTCGCGTGCATGGCCGGGACGGTCATGGCGGCAGAACCAGGCAATGACCGGGCTTTCGCGCAGCAGGCGCGCGGCCTTTACGGTCATGAGTTCCGGATCACCCGGCCCCATGCCGAGTATGGACAGGCGGCCTGCCTGTTTACCCTGCGTCATTCCGCTTCACTCGCCAGCGCGTTGACGGTGGCCGCCGCCATGGCGCTGCCGCCCAGCCGCCCGCGCACGATGATGAAGGGCAGGTCGCCAAACTCCGCCAGCGCTTCCTTGGATTCGGCAGCACCGACAAAGCCCACCGGCATGCCGATCACGGCGGCGGGGCGGGGTGCGCCAGCCCGGATCATTTCCAGCAGGTGGAACAGTGCCGTCGGCGCGTTGCCGATGGCCACCACGCTGTCCTTCAGGTCACTGCCCCAAAGGTCCATCGCGGCAGCCGAGCGGGTATTGCCGATTTCTTTTGCAATGGCGGGCGTGCGCGGGTCGCGCAGGGTGCAGATGACCGGATTGTCGGCAGGCAGGCGTGCGCGGGTCACGCCGTGCGCCACCATGTTCGCGTCACACAGCACGGGCCGGCCCGCCAGCAATGCTGCGCGCGCACGGGTCACGAAATCGGGCGACATGCGGATGGATTGCGCCACATCCACCATGCCGCAGGCGTGGATGATGCGCACGACCACGCGGGCCTCGGCCTCGCTCAGGCCGCTCAGGTCGGCCTCGGCGCGGATGATGGCGAAGGACCGGGCATAGATGGCCGCGCCATCGTGGATGTAGTCGTACGGTTCCGTCTGCGGGGTCATGCCGGTCGTGTTCTCCCGTTGGGTTGGGTGGCGTCCTGTTGGGTGCGGGGCCAGCCCCGCATGATCCGCTGTATCTGTGCCAGCGAAAGCCCGCTGTCTACAGGTGTCTCGTCCGCCCGGCCATGCGGGCACAGGCTGTAGCCGTCCGTGCCCGCCACCAGTGTCAGGTCGGCAGGCGCGGGATGGGCGCATCCCTTGGTGCAGCCCGAGACATGCAGGCGCAGGTCTGGTGGCAGGTCGGGGGCAAGGTAGAGCGCATCGGCAATCACGTCGCGTGGGGCGCAGGCGCAGCCACGTGCGCCGATGCACGCCCATATCCGCAGGCGCGGATCGGCCGGGTCGGTTATCAGGCCGGGCAGGGGCGGCGGGGCGGCGCACTGTTCCATGACAAACGCGCGCCAGGGGGCAACGCGCATGTGGCCATTGCCCCTGTCCGCGCACCACCGGGCCACGCCGTCCAGCAGGTCGGCATCGATCGGGCCGGGGGGCAGGACGGCACCCATGGCGTGGCCGGGCAGGGGGCCTGCCAGCGGAGGGGGCACATGGCGGCCCTGTGGTGCGGGCCGTGTGGCATCCAGCACGCCAGCGGCTGCAAGGGCGGCATCGGCCTGTGCCGGATTGCGCAGCGGGCGGGCGGGTGCATCCAGCGCCGCCAGCGCATGGGTGAGTGCCACGACCATCTCCACGCCAGCCGCCCCGGTGCACGGCCAGCCCCGCGTCCCGCACACCACAAGCCAGCCCGCCCTGCCTGCACGCAGCACGATATCCGCCCGCAGGGTGCCGGTGGGCACGTAGCCCCCGCATTCCACCGCAATGGCGAATTTGGCGGGAAGCCCACGCAGGCTGGTGGCACCGGCAAGGGCGGCATCGAGCGCGCGGATGACATCGGGCGCATCGGGTGCGGCGTGCGGGTCGATTCCAGCCAGGGGGGAGAGCAGCAGGCTGCGCCGGGCCTCGGTCGCGGCGTCCGCGCTGGCAAGGCCCGCCTCATGCATGTCACGGGCAAAACCGTGCGCGCTGTCCGGTGTCAGGCCGCGCAGCTGCAGGTTGCCCCGGCTGGTCAGTTCGATCAGTCCGTTGCCATGGGTGCGGGCCGCGCGGGCAATGGCATGGGCCTGCCGGTCCGACAGGCGGCCAAGCGGTGGCCGCACGCGCACCAGCCAGCCATCGGCGGCTTCCATGGGGGTATGCAGGCCGGGACACCAGCCGCGCACGCTGGGGGAAGTGGTCATGGCGCGGGATCAAGCAGCATGGCAGCGCTGTTGGCGCGCGGGCGCCACAGGTCGCGCTTCAGGGCATCGGCCAGCAGGCGGCGGATGGCCGCATGGGCATCGGGGTTGGCGTCCAGCAGGAAGGCATCCATTTCCGGGTCATCCAGCACGGCGGCGAATGTCAGGTCGAACTGGCGGTCAAGGCGCGTGGGCAGGGTGGCGGCAAAGCCATGCAGGGCCTGCGTGGTACGGGCGATCTCGGCCGCACCCCGGTAGCCATGGCGGCGCATGCCCGCAAGCCATGCCGGGTTGGCCAGCCGCCCGCGCACCACGCGCGCTACTTCCTGCGCTGTGGCACGCAGGCGGGGGGCATCAGGGCGGGAGGTGTCGCCATGCACAAGGCGGGGCGCATTGCCCAGCATGGCGGCGGCGGCGGCCATGCCGCCTTCATGGGTGGCGGCCTCCACGCTTTCCAGAATGTCGGTTTCCGCATTGTCCTGCATGTGCAGCACGATGGCGGCCTGCGTCATGCGGGCGGCCAGCATGTCGGGTGCCTGCGTGCCCTCGCGCGCACCGCCATAGGTCCAGGCGGAACCGTTCAGCCATGCCGTGCCCAACTCGTCACGTGCCTGCCATGCGCCACTGGCCAGCATGTCCTCCACCCCGGTGCCATAGGTGCCGGGTGCTGCGCCAAACATGCGTGCCGTGGCGGCATGCAGCGCATCCCCTTCCAGCCCCGCCGTGCTGGCGGCCAGCGGGTTGAGGTCGGGGGATTCGGCGGTGCGCGCCGCAATGGCCTGCACCGCCTGCTCGAACAGCGCGATCTGGCCGGGAAAGGCATCACGGAACAGGCCCGACAGGCGCAGCGTCACATCCACGCGCGGGCGGTCGAGTACCGCCATGGGAATGATCTCGATGCCCGTGACCCGGCCCGATGCACCATCCCATACCGGCTTCACCCCCATCAGCAGCAGGGCCAGGGCCAGGTCCTCGCCGCCGGTGCGCAGGCTGGCCGAGCCCCACAGGTCGATCACCAGGCTGCGCAGCGGCTCACCCTGCTCCTGCAGGTGTTCCTCCAGCAGCAGGTCCGCGCTGCGCTGCGCCAGCACCAGTGCCGAGCGGGTGGGAATGGCGCGCGGGTCCATGGCATACAGGTTGCGCCCCGTGGGCAGCACGTCCGCCCGCCCGCGCGTGGGCGCACCGGCGGGCCCCGGGGGCACGAACCGTGCATCGAGTGCCGCCAGCAGCGCCTGGCCTTCCGCCTGCCCGCAGGCATGCAGCCGGGCCGGGATGTCTGCCGGGGCCTGCGCACCGCAGGAGCGGGCGATGGCATGGGCCAGTTCCGCCATGCGTGGCGGGGGACAGCCAAAGACATGCAGCCCATCGCGGATCTGCAGGTCTTTCACATCACACAGATAGGCATCGAGGCGGGCAAGGGCCTCGTCCTCGTCCGTGCCGCGGTCCACGCCGCTTTCGCCCAGCAGGCCGAGGCTGTCGGCGCGTTGCAGGATCTCGCCACGCAGGATCGCGCCGCGCCTGCGGTCCAGCCCGTCGGCTGCGGCATATTCATCAATCAGGCGTTCCAGTTCGCCCGTATCATTGCCGGTGTACCCTGCCGCCATGATGGGCGGGGTCAGGTGCCCGATGGTCACGGCCCCCAGCCTGCGGCGTGCGGCGGCTGCCTCACCGGGGTTGTTGACGATGAAGGGGTAGATGACCGGCATGCCGCCCACCAGCACCGACGGCCAGCAGGTGACTGATGGGGCAGCCGCCTTGCCCGGCAGCCATTCCAGCGTGCCATGCGTACCCAGATGCACCATGGCATCCAGTTTCAGCCCGTGCTGCAACCACAGGTAGAAGGCCACATAGGCATGGCGGGGTGGCGTGTCGGGGTCATGATAGCCGCCATGGCGGTCGGTGGTGGTGCCACGGTCGGGTTGCAGGGCCAGCAGGATGTGACCCAGCTGCACATGACGCAGGAGGAACTGGCCATCGGTGCAGGCCGGGTCATTTTCCGGTGCGCCCCAGCAGGTTTCAAGCGCGTCCTGTAATGTGGGCGGCAGGTCCGCCAGCCAGCCCCGGTATGTGGCAACGGATACGAAGGGCCGCGCCGGGGCGCGCGCCAGCGCGTGGGCCAGTTCGTCCGCCGTGGGCAGGGGCGTCCTGCCCGTATCGTAGCCCGCACCGTCCAGCAGGCGCACGATGTGCTCCAGGCTTGCAAAACTGTCCAGCCCCACCGCATGCGCCGCCTGCCCGGTGGGGGCGCCCTGTGCGCCGGGATAGTCGGACAGCACGATACCGACCCGCCGCGTGGGTGCCGGTTCATGCCCCAGCCGCGCCCAGCCCGCCGCACGCAGGCAGGTAAGGTCGATGCCCGGCGGGTAGGGCACATGGCGGGCGGGCAGGCCGGGTGTGATTTCTTCCTTGAAGGAAATGGGGAAGGCGGGAATCCGCCCGTCCAGCTCCGGCAGCACGACCTGCATGGCAAGGTCTGCCTGTGACAGGCCACGCAGGCTGTCATGCCACAGGGCATGGGCAATGCCGGGCTGCTGCACCTGTAGTACCGGCACCCCGGCAAGATCAAGCGGGGAGGCGTTATCCACCCCCGTGCGGGCGGAAAAGAAGGTGGCGTTGATGATGACATCCGGCGGCGCCGCGGCAAGGCGGTCGGCCACGATGCGCACGGACGCCGCATCCTTGAGCGAGGTGACATAAACAAGGTCCGCCCCCATGCCATGGCGGCCCAGTTTGGCCGCCAGCGCCATGATGGGGTCGATATCCGCCGCCAGCAGGTGCGCGCGGTAGAACACCACCATGGCACGCAGTGGCATGGCCGGGTCGGCTGCCTGCAGCAGTCCGGCGGCGGGCAGGGGTTCGGGGGGCGTGTTCTCGTCCGGCCCGCGTCCGGCCAGATGCGCCATCAGCCGCAGGGCGGTGGCGGTATTGGTCGCCCCGCCCGCGCGCAGCTGGGCATCGAGGCGCGCGCGCAGGGGTTCCGCCACGGTGGAAAGTTGGGCAAGGCGCGCGTCATCGCGCCCGTCGCCCGCCACAAAGGCCAGCGGAATGCGGGCATGCCGACAGGCACGGGCCAGTTCCTCCGCCCCGTAGCGCCAGTATTCCAGCCCCCCCAGCAGCCGTACCACCACGCAGCGCGACTCCATGATGGTATCGGCCACATACAGGTCGACGGACATGGGATGCAGCAGGCGCGACAGGCTGGCGGCGCGCAGGCTGGCGGCGGGCGTATCGTCCGCCGCATGCGCCGCGTTCAGGCACAGCAGGTCACTGTCCGAAAACGACAGGAACACGATATCGGCCGGGGCATGCCCCAGATCCTGCGCCTGATCGCCGTCATCCAGCGTGCGGATTTCACGTGCCAGCAGATGCATGATGCCCGCCCCGTTCCCGTGCCTTTGGAATTACAAAAGTTTTTGGCGAAGCTTTGAATGCCGCCTTTTTGAAAAAAGGCGGCACCCAGAAACTTTTGTCAGTTACATTTACGCCAGCATGCCCGCAATCGCCGCCTGGTCCAGCCCCTTCTGGCCAATCACCACAAGGTTGCCGGTGCGCGGGCCATCCTTGGGCACCGGCTGGTCAAACTGGTGGCGGAAGCGGCTGCCCACGCCCTGCACCGCCAGCCGCATGGGCTTGCCCGCTACCGTGGCGTAGCCCTTCATGCGCAGGATGTCGTGCTGTTCGGCCACGGTTTTCAACCGGGTGATGAATTCCTCCACGCCGGCCTGTTCGGCAAGCGGCAGAACGAAGCTTTCGAAATCGTCATGCTCGTGCTCGCCGCCTTCCGCATCATGGTGGGATGGGCGGGCATCAAGATCGTCCTCCGCCGCCGCGTCCAGCCCGAGCAGGATGGCGGGGTCCACCTGTCCGTCATGCGCGCGCACCACCTTGACCGCGCGCGGGATCTCGGCACGGATCGCGGCTTCAACCGCATCGGCCTGTGCGGCGGTCATGAGGTCGGTCTTGTTCAGCACCACCAGGTCGGCGCACAGAAGCTGGTCCTCGTATACTTCGGCCAGCGGGTTGTCGTGGTCGAGCGAGGGGTCGGCGGCCTGCTGGCGGGCCACTTCTTCCGGGTCATCGGCAAAGCGGCCGGCGGCCACGGCGGGGCCGTCGACCACCGTCACCACGCCATCGACCGTCATGCGCGTGCGGATGGTGGGCCAGCCGAATGCCTTGAGCAGCGGCTTGGGCAGGGCAAGGCCCGAGGTCTCGATCACGATATGGTCGGGTGGCGCCTCACGGTCCAGCAGCGCTTCCATGGTGGGCAGGAAATCATCCGCCACCGTGCAGCACAGGCAGCCATTGGTCAGTTCCACGATGTCCTCGTCACGGCAGCCTTCCACGCCGCAGGCGCGCAGCGTGTCGCCATCTATGCCCAGCGTGCCGAATTCATTGACCACGATGGCGATGCGCCGCCCTTTTGCATTGGCCAGGACATGGCGCAGCAGCGTGGTCTTGCCCGCACCCAGAAAGCCGGTGATGACGGTAACGGGCACCCGCGCACGGGCGGTGGAGGGGGAGGTCATGGCAGTCAGGCTCCGGGAAAAAGCGATGCGGGAAAGCGGCCACGCACCATGTCCGACAGGCTGGCGGGCCTGCGCGATGGCATGACGGTGCCGCTGCGTGAGGCCGCGTAGGCCGCGATATAGGTCAGCAGGTCTTCCGCCTTTTCCGGGCCGAGATTGGCCAGCAGCCAGCCCCATTTGCCAGGAGCCGCCACCACGGCGGTGCAGCCGTCATTGCAGGCGGCAAGGCAGGAAACTTCGTGAACGACAACCCCCGTGCCGGTTCCGGCCAGCGCCAGCAGGGCATCATGCAGCTGCCGCCCCTGCGGGTTGTCGGATGCGGGCAGGCCGCGCCGGCACGTAACGCATACATGCAGGTGAACCGGTTCGGGACCGGCGGGGTCAGGCTGCGGGGGAATGGTCATCTGGCTGCGTGCCCTCCGTGCGGCGGTGCTGCGTGGGCAGCAGGGTGGCGGGGTGCACGGTTGCGGCCCCGCCCGCGCAAGCCCGCGTGGCGGTGGCCCATCGCGTGCCGGGCACCCCGCCAGCCATGCGATCAGATTCGGTCATGTCCATGGCCGCCGGGATGGCGGCACATGCGATGGCAGGTCTCCTGGCTTGTGGCGGAGGGCGGACCCTCGGTTTCCGGCAGCCTTCCCGGCCCGCCCTGAAGGCTGCGGCCAGTGACAATACCAGCCCCGTGGCGGGGCGGGCCGGAAAACAGCCACCTACAGTTGCGGGGGCAGCGACGGCCTTGCCCGGGGGCGCACCGTCTTCCCTATTCTCCCCCGAGGGGGAACCATCAGCCCGGGGTCTAGACGATCGGGACCCGCACTGTCAAAGAAACCCGGCATGACGCGGCATGCCCTGCCATCATGACAGGGGCGCACCCGCAACCGCCACGCGCCACTCCGCATGGCGGGTCAGCCGCGTGGTGGTGGATGGCGCGATATCAAGCCGTGCCAGCATGGCCGCCGTGCCGCCCAGCGCCGCCACCACGATCGCGCGCACGACCGCCGCATCGGCCAGCACCCGCAGCCGTGCCGGCGTGGAAGGCAGGGCGGCAAGCCATGCCTGCATCTGGCGCAGGTGGTCCGTCCGGCTCTGGCCATCCGGCGGGGCAAAATCGGGATCGGCCACCCAGCGGGAAAGATCCGTTGGGGGCAGGTCCTTCAGCGCCCGGCCCCGCCATGCCCCCATGTCCATGCCACGCAGGGCCGCGTCCGGCCGGAACAGGGGGGACGACGCCAGGCTATCCGCCAGTGCCGGGGGCGCCAGGGTCGGTTCCGCATCCTGCCCGCGCACAAGGGCCGGTGGCACGGCCACCAGCGCATCGGGATCGGGAAGCAGGCCCTGTCGCATGCTGTCGGGCGCGGGCAGGGCGATGCAGGTCAGGATCTGGTGCATGATGATGTGGCCTGCGTGAGGGGAAAGGGTGGAACCCGCAACGGAGTGATTGACCTTTCATGCCAATTTTGGAAACATGCCGCCAGATCCGGTTGGGAAAGCAGGCGTGCGCGCCATGTTCCGTGCATACTGCCCCGGGTCGTGCGTGATCCATGGAGTTTTCCGGTATGAGCCAAGATACATCCGTCCTGTCCAGCACGGGCATTGCCGCACCGCCGGTTTCCATCCCGGTGCGTGACCTGCTGCCGTGGGGTGTGTTCGGGCTGGTCCTGGCGTCGCTGCTGATCTATTTCGTCGGTGCGGAGCAGGGGGCGACTTCCCTCATTTCCGGCCATTACGTGCATGAGTTCGTGCATGATGGCCGACACCTGCTGGGCTTCCCCTGCCACTAGGCGGACACGGCGCATCACTGGCGCTGCCGGGCGGCATTTCCATGCGGGAATGCCGCTTTCTGCTGTCAGGACCCCTGTTTCAGCCGATATTGATGACCGTCCGCCCCCGGACGTGACCGGCCAGGATGCGCGGGGCGATGGTCGTGGCATCGGCCAGGGACGCATCATGCAGCATGCTGTCCAGCCGGGTCGGGTCGATGTCACGCTCAAGCCGTGCCCATGCCGCCATGCGACGCGGGCGCGGGCACATGACACTGTCGATTCCCTGCAGGCGTACATTGCGCAGGATGAAGGGGGCTACGGTCAGCGGCAGGTTCATGCCCCCCGCCAGCCCGCAGGCGGCCACCGTGCCCCCATGCCTGATGGAGGCGCACATGGTGGCCAGTGCCTCGCCCCCCACCACGTCGATTCCCCCGGCCCAGCGCGCCGTCTCCAGCGCCTTGCCCGTAAGGCCGAGCGTATCACGCGGCACGATCTCGGCCGCGCCCAGGCTGGTCAGGTAGGCATGTAGCTGCGGCCTGCCCGTTACGGCCACGACTTCGTAGCCCAGCTGCGCAAGCAGCATGATGGCCATGCCCCCCACGCCGCCCCCCGCGCCGCTGACGATGACCGGCCCGCTGGCCGGTGTCAGCCCACCGTCCTCCAGCGCCATCACGCACAGCATGGCGGTAAAGCCCGCCGTGCCGATTCCCATGGCCTGCCGCGCGGACAGGCCACCGGGCCGGGGCAGCAGCCACCGCCCCGGCAGGCGCGCCATGGCCGCAAGGCCGCCCCAGTGGTTTTCACCCAGTCCCCAGCCGGTGGCGATGACCTGGTCGCCGGGCTGGTAGACGGGATCATCCGACCGCACCACCTGCCCCGCCAGGTCGATGCCCGGCACCATGGGGAAGTGCCGCACCACGGGCGTGCCCCGGGTCATGGCCAGTGCGTCCTTGTAATTCAGGCTGGAATGGCTGACCGCCACCGTCACGTCACCTTCGGGCAGGGCCTGCGGGTCGACCTGTTCCAGCCGGGTGGTCACGACGCCATCGGCACGGTTGATCATGAGGGCCTCGAACATGCTGGCGTATTCCTTTGACCATGAAGGGGATGGTGCGCACGGGCCGTCCGTGATGTGATTTCATGCGTTATTTAGGTGTATTTTCCTATAGTTGGCTGGCCCATTTCGCATGAACGTGAAGGCGGAAAACGCAAAGAACCGTGATTGCAAAATGAATTTTCAAAAGACCACCCGGTCTGTTCCCTGAAACCCCGGCACTGGCCAAGGGTGGCCTGCCTCCCGCAAAAATGTGCAGGGCTGGTGTGATGTTTGCCCTGCTTCCCGCGATGGGAGCGGTGTGGTGTGCTGCCTGCTCCGCCACCACTGCACAGGCAGGAGGCATGCCGATGTCCGATGGTCCCGTTTCTTCCGTTTCCGCCCTGTCATCCATGAATACCCTGTGGCAGGCGCGTTATGGCACCCGGCCACCCCAGCCGCCTCTGCCCGAAAGTCCGGTGGCGCGCTGCCTCATGGCGCATCGTTCCATACGCGCCTTCAGCCCGGCGGCACTCCCCGATGGTGTGCTGGAAGCGGCGGTGGCGGCGGCGCAGTCGGCCTCCAGCTCATCGAACATGCAGGCCTGGAGCGTAATTGCCGTCCACGACGGGCAGCGGCGCGCGCGGATTGCGGAACTGGCGGGCGGGCAGGCGTTCATCGCGCAGGCGCCGCTGTTCCTGGCGTGGGTGGCCGACCTGTCGCGGCTGGAGCAGGTGGGCCGTACCCATGACCGTGCGCTGCCGGGACTGGAGTGCCTGGACACGTTCCTGGCCGCGGTGATGGATGCGGCGCTGGCGGCCCAGAACGCCGCCGCCGCCTTTGAATCCTACGGGCTGGGGATCGTGTATGTGGGCGGGGTGCGCAACCAGCCCGAAGCCATTGCCGCCGAACTGGGCCTGCCGCCGGGCACGTTTGCGGTAACCGGCATGAGCGTTGGCTACCCTGATCGCAATCATCCCACCACCATCAAGCCGCGCCTGCCGCAGCATGTCGTCCTACACCGCGAGCGGTATGATACGGCCGTGCCTGCCGCGGCCGATCTTGCGGCCTATGACGAGCGCCTGCGCATGGCGCGTGCCAGCCAGAACCAGCCCGCGCGCAGCTGGAGCGAGGCCATGCTGGCGCGGCTGGGCGATGTTGCGGCCCTGCACGGGCGCGAGCGCCTGCCCGAAGCCCTGCGGGCCATGGGCTTCAGGCTGGATCAGGCATGAAATGCGGACATGCCATGTCCGCACGGGGTTGACCGGCGGAATGTTCTGGTGAACTTCTGCTGGGACTGCCCGCGGCTGAGGCGGGCAGGCGCGCGCTCCCAGGATCGCGCCAGCGCCATGATGAAAGAGAAACAACGGCTATGGACAGCGCCACTTCCCTTCCCTTCACGCTTTCTCCCAATGCTTCGCCGGTCTCGACACAGCAGCGGGCGCAGATTCTGGCCAATCCCGGTTTCGGGCGTGTCTTTACCGATAACATGGTCGTTATCCGCTATCAGGAAGGCAGGGGATGGCATGATGCGCGCGTGCAGCCCTTTGCACCGCTTACGCTCAACCCGGCATCCGCCGTGCTGCACTACGCGCAGGAAATTTTCGAGGGGATGAAAGCCTACCGCACGGCGGAAGGTGGCATCACCCTGTTCCGCCCCCATGCCAATGCCGCGCGTTTCAACAGATCGGCCGACCGTCTGGCCATGCCCGAACTGCCCGAGGACGTGTTTGTCGAGGCGGTGCGCCAGCTTGTGCGCGTGGACCAGGCATGGGTGCCGGGCAGGCCGGATGAAAGCCTGTACATCCGTCCCTTCATGATTGCGAGCGAGACCTTCCTCGGCGTCAAGCCCGCGTCGGAATACCTGTTCATGGTCATTGCCTCCCCCGTGGGCGCCTATTTTGGCGAGGAGGCGGTCAGCGTGTGGGTGTCCGGTTTCTGTCGCGCGGCCCCCGGTGGCACGGGAGAGGCCAAGTGCGGCGGCAACTACGCCGCAAGCCTGCTGGCCCAGCAGGAAGCCAAGGGCCACGGCTGCGCTCAGGTTCTGTTCCTTGACGCGGTGGAACGCCGCTGGGTTGAGGAAATGGGCGGCATGAACGTGTTCTTCGTGTTTGATGACGGGTCCATCGCCACCCCGCCGCTGACCGGCACCATCCTGCGCGGCATCACCCGCGATTCGCTGCTGACCCTCGCCCGCGCGCAGGGGCTGACGGTGCGGGAGGAACCCTACGCCATCGACCAGCTTTATGCGGATGCCGCGTCCGGTCGCCTGCGTGAAGTCTTCGCCTGCGGCACGGCGGCGGTGGTCTCGCCCATCGGGCGCTTCCGCGGCACCAATGGGGATGCGGTGATCGGGGATGGCACGGGCATCGGCCCCGTGACGGCAAGGCTGCGTCAGGCCCTGATCGGAATCCAGCGCGGCACGGCGCCCGACCCGCATGGCTGGGTGGAAAAGGTGATCTGATTCTCCCCCGCGTGATCGCGGCCCGTCACCGTGGCCCGATCACGTACTGGCGGCCGGCACGCGGCCCGTCCCGTATTTCCGGACCGGGCAGAGGCGCTGCCGGGCATTCGTGAACCGGCATGCCGGCGGGCGCATCCCGTGCGGCAGGGTGCTAGCGAAGCTGGCTGTCCTTGCTGCCCCGGCGGTTGATGCCGGAAAAGACCGGTTTCCTGTCCCGTTCCGACTGGCAGTCAATACACAGCTTGACGCCTGGCATGGCTTTCTGCCGGGCCGGGGGAATGTCTTCCCCACATTCGCGACACTGGGTTTCGCTGTCACCCGTGGGAATATGGGCCCGCGCCCGTTTGACGGCATCTGCTATCGTATCGTCGATCTGGTCCTGTACGGCTCCATCGGGAGCCCAACCGGTGGCCATGCGTGTTCTCCTGAAATGAAAACACGCAGTATATCGCGTGGCGCCTGTCCATACAAAAGGGTTCATTGCCGACAGGACCGGAATTCATGGCCGGTCCGCAATGGTCCCCATGGCGCAATACAGGTCTGACAGGGGAAGAGCGGGCCCTGGAACGGTTGCCGGCCCGGTACCCGTGCAGCAGGCGGGGCGCCTGCCGCACGGGCGGATCGCGGTGGCCGTCATTCCGCCGGTGTTGCCGCCTCCTCGACGGGTACGTAAAGCTGGTTGCCGCTGTTGCGGAATTCTTCCTTTTTCTGTTTCAGCCCGGCCAGCCGCTGCGCGTCGGCCTTCAGGTCGTGGCTTATGCGCATGGAGCAGAATTTCGGCCCGCACATGGAACAGAAATGCGCGTTCTTGTGCGCTTCCCGTGGCAGGGTCTCATCGTGATAGGTGCATGCGGTATCCGGGTCGAGTGACAGTTTGAACTGGTCATTCCACCGGAAGTCGAAGCGCGCGCGGCTGATCGCGTCATCGCGGATGCGTGCTGCCGGATGCCCCTTGGCCAGATCGGCGGCATGGGCCGCGATGCGGTAGGTCACCACACCCACCTTCACGTCATTGCGGTCGGGCAGGCCCAGATGTTCCTTTGGCGTGACATAACAGAGCATGGCGGTGCCGAACCAGCCGATCATGGCAGCGCCAATGCCTGACGTAATGTGGTCGTAACCCGGTGCGATATCGGTCGTGAGCGGGCCAAGCGTGTAGAAGGGCGCTTCGCCACATTCACGCAGCTGCTTTTCCACATTGACCTTGATCTTGTGCATGGGCACATGGCCCGGCCCCTCGATCATGACCTGACAGCCTCTGGCCCATGCGATCTTTGTCAGTTCGCCCAGCGTTTCCAGTTCCGCGAATTGCGCCGCGTCATTCGCATCGGCAATGGAGCCGGGGCGCAGCCCGTCACCCAGCGAGAACGAGACATCATAGCGGCGCATGATGTCGCATATCTCCGCAAAATGTTCATACAGGAAGCTCTCGCGGTGATGGTGCAGGCACCACCCTGCCATGATCGAGCCGCCGCGCGAGACGATGCCGGTCACACGGTCGACCGTAAGCGGCACGTGGTGCAGCCGCACCCCGGCATGGATGGTGAAGTAATCCACCCCCTGTTCCGCCTGTTCGACCAGCGTATCGCGGAAGATCTCCCATGTCAGGTCTTCCGGCACGCCGCCGACCTTTTCCAGCGCCTGGTACAGCGGCACCGTGCCGATGGGCACCGGGGCGTTGCGCAGAATCCAGTCGCGGATGTTGTGGATGTTGCGTCCGGTGGACAGGTCCATCACCGTATCCGCGCCCCAGCGGATGGCCCAGACCATCTTCTCCACTTCCTCCGCCACCGATGAGGTCACGGCGGAATTGCCGATATTGGCGTTGACCTTCACCAGGAAGTTGCGCCCGATCACCATCGGTTCCAGTTCGGGGTGGTTGATGTTGGCGGGCAGGATGGCGCGGCCCGCCGCAATTTCGGACCGTACGAATTCAGGGGTGACGAATTCGGGTATGTCCGCCCCGAAATCCTCGCCATCGGCACGGCGGGCCGCCGCATCTTCGGCCGCAGTGGCGCGGCCCAGGTTCTCGCGGTGGGCGGCGTAGACCATTTCCTCGGTAATGATGCCCGCACGGGCAAATTCATACTGCGTGACCATCTGCCCCGGCCTGCCTTCATGCACCGTATGGGGGGCAGGGCAGGCAGGGACCAGATGCTCGCCTCTGGCAAAGCCGTTATCCTCCGGCCGGACGGTGCGTGGGGTGACGGCGGGCAGGCCGCGCGCCGCGATCCATGGCGCGCGGACAGGTTCCAGCCCGTGGCGTACGTCAATGCGCGCGGCAGGGTCGGTATAGGGGCCGGATGTGTCGTACACCCGCACCGGGGGTTCGCTGGCGCTGGGTTCAAGTGCGATTTCACGAAAAGGCACACGGATATGCGCGTGCCCTTCGGGTGTGGACCAGACCTTGGTGGACCCCATGATGGGGCCGGTGGTGACATGGTCGGGAGATGAAGGCGAAGCAACGGTGGTCATGGCAATGCTCCTCGCGTCCACTCCGACAGGGGGTGTGGGGGAGAAAACCGGGCGCCACGTTGCTTGCGTGTTCACCTGCGGGCGCCATGCCGCAGCCTTGTGCCGATTGTCTGCACCAGTCCCTCCGCCGGTATGAGCCGGATCAGGTTCCCCGGAACGCACGATGCGCCCGGCAGGGTCTCCGCGCGCATGGTTGGTCCATGCCAGCGGTCTCTCAGCCCCTTGACGGGACTCCCCTTGGTCATTTCAGGATCAGCAAACGCACGGTCCCTGTCAATACGCATGTGAGGGTGGCCGGACCGGGCGTGAAAAAGAATTCGTGTGCCGCCTTGCCTGTCGCCGGGTTGTGATAGACTGATGCATGGCATCAGCAACGGCACGAAAGCGCGATAGCATGGCAGGCAGCACGATTTCCGCGCGGATTGCACGGGGTGGCGGGCGGATGGTGGCCGACATGCCGCTGCCGGTGGCGGGGCTGATGAGTGACGCCCCGTTCGAGACCGTGCGCGACCGGCCTGATGTCCTGCGTGCCGCTGCCCGCGCGCTGGGCTGCGTGCCGGGCGAACCCTTCCTGCAGCTTGCCTTCCTGCCACTGCCGGTCACTGCGCATCTCAGGATCACGGATTTCGGCATGGTGGATGTCAACCGCATGGCGCTGGCCCGATAACAGGTGACGTGCAGGAATATCCCATGACGACAACCGCTGATCTTGCGCCGCCCCCCGCGCCGGGGGCCGTGGCCACGCTGCGCGCCTACCGCGCGGACTGGATGCACTTTACCCGCTGGTGCGCGGCGCATGCCCATGCCCCCATTCCCGCAACGCCGGAGGTGGTGGCGGCCTACCTGTGCAGCCTTGGGGAATTCGCGCCGGCCACCATCCGCCGCCGTCTTGCCGCGATTGGCAAGATGCACCGCTTCAACACCATGCCATGGGACGTGACGGATGCCCGCATCCGCGCGGCCCTTGCCCGGATGGTCGACCCGTCCCGCAGGGCCGCGCCACCGCCCGCCGTGGTGACGCCGGACATGCTGCGCACCATGGTGGAACGGTGTGGCGATGGCGTGCGCGGCCTGCGCGACCGGTGCCTGCTGCTGTTCGGTTTTGCCGGCGCCCTGCGCCGTTCGGAACTGGTGGGACTGCAGGTGGAGGACGTCGGCTTAACCCGCACGGCGCTGGTGCTGGCCATTGGGGAGGGGGAGGAAAACCAGCCGGTCAGCCTGCCCCTGCCAGCCGACCCGTTCCTGTGCCCGGCGGCCGCCTTCAGCGCATGGCAGCAGGTCGCGCATCGCCAGACCGGCCCGCTGTTCCGCGCCATTTCCAAGGGGGAGCGGGTGGGCGGGCGTGCGCTGACCCCCTATGCGGTGACCCGCATCCTGCAGCGCCGGGCGCTGATGGCTGAAGTCCCGCCCGATGTGGTGGCCCGGCTGAGTGCCCATGCACTGCGTGCGGGCTACATCGTGGAGTCGTTGCGGCAGGGGATGGAGACCACGGCCCTGTGCCAGCATACCCGCTACCGTGACCCGCGCGCCCTGCGCCCATATGAACGCCTGCTTGCCGATGACTGAAAACCTGCGTCTGCCCTGGGCTGAACTGCCCCCCACCAGGCAAGGCGGGGATGCCCCCGCCGATACCACCCGCCGCCCACCCGGCAGGCGGGGGCGGCGGCCACTTTCGTCATGGCCGAAACCCGCCGGGCCCGCGCCATGGCAATGGTGGCACCTGCTGGTGCACGGGCCGGATGCGGCCATGGATGCCTTCGGGGCGGAAGTGGCGGGCCCTGGCGTCATTCCATGGCCGTTCGATGCCGAACGGGTGGAGGAAGACATGTTCGCGCTCGCCATTGGCCACGACGGCCCCGCACGCGGGCGCGCCGGGATGTCCGTGGAAGGCTGCCGCATCCTTGCGCGCCAGTTCCGTGCCGCGGCCGAAGCGCGCCATGCCCGGATGACCCTGCGCCCGGCCGGTGCGTGCCCGCTGGACTTCCACCGCCTGATGCCCGTGCCCCGGCACATCCTGGCCCTGGGCGCCACGCACCCTGATGCACGGGCGTGGCTGCAGCGGCACTGGGGCATTGCCGAAGCCCCCCGGCAGGTCAGCCACCTGCCCGGCCGCAGGGCGGGGCGCAGGCTGCCACGTGGGCATCGGGCCATGGTCTACGGTTTCTTCACCCGTGGGGGGAACCCCGTGCCGGTGGTGCGCCGGGCGGAGGAGCATTACCCCCTGCTGGCCTTCCGCCTGACGGAACGGTCGCTGGCATGACGGGCCAGTTCACGCTGTTTGACGGCACGGTGCCCGATGGTGAACCGGTTGTCCGGCTTGCCCTCTATCATGGCGGGCTGTCACACCTGCTGCATCTGGTTCACGCGCGGGAAATTGACCTGGCCCGGCTGGATATTGTCACCCTGATCGACCAACTGGCCGAAGCCGCGCGGGCCAGGACAGCCCTGCCGCTGGGGTTGAAGGCGCAATGGGCGGTCATGGCGTCCGGACTGCTTCTGCTGCGATCGCGCCTGATGCTGCCAGCCGATGACCCCCGCCAGCAGCAGGCCACGCAGGAGGCGGCGGACCTGCGTACACGCCTGCTTGCGGCGGAGGCGGCAGCGGCCCTTGCAGGCTGGCTTGCCGCGCGGGCGCAGCTGGGGCGCGATGTGCACGGTTTTGGCGGCGCGCTGGCCCCTGAAAGTGACGAATCGGCCCAGTGGGAAGTGGACCGGATCGAATTCCTGTGGGGCTGTCTTGCGGTGTTTGACGGCAACTGGGGCGCCATGCCGGTGGAAACCCCCTTCTATGCCCCGGTGCAGCTGGACCTGTTTTCCGTGGAGGATGCGCGCACGCGCGTGCGGACCTGCCTGGAACGTGCGCGGCACACCCCGGTGCCGCTGGACTGGATGCTGCCCGAATGCATGCGTGATGGGGCCGTGGGCGGCCTGTCGCCGGGGCAGCGCCGTTCGGCCTGGAGCAGCACGTTCACCGCCTGCCTGGAAATGGTGAAGCAGGGCGAGGCCGTGGCCGACCAGTCCGGCCCGGACATGCTGCCACGCTTCAGCGGGATCATGGCAGGGGACGGAGGGGAAACCGAATCTGTTCTTCTCAAGAAATAAGGGAAAATCCGGCCGTCGTTTCGGCTTGTGTCTTGCACGTTCCTGCATTGATGTCAGAAATGACAATATTGCGTGGAAATAAGCCTTTTGCAGGCGAAGGACCGAATTTTTCCTTATTTTTTTTAACACTTTGCTTGACTGGGATTTTTTTTTGATCAAGCTGGCGGTAACGGTTTTTCACTGGTCTGCCGGATGGGGGAAGGGGCGGTTTCATCGCGCCGGTTCTTCCCGTTGATCATGGTCTGGCAGGCGGGACACTTCATAATAAGGCTATTTCAGGCAGATCAGGGTTGATTTCGAGTTGGTAATAATGTTTATGGATAAATTGTGATGAATGAGTGGTTTGGCCCATTGGGGCAGGGTGCATGCAGTGTCTGTGCATCGGCATATGCACTGCCTGAGGCTACGGCCATCATGCTTTTCCGTTCCGCCGGAAAAGGGGGTGGCCACGTTTCGCGGCTGAACCGGGGAGAACAAGGCGGATCGCATCAGTCGTTTCGTAGAAATCTGGTCATACTCCCGCAGTAAATTTGGTGAAATCAGAACATCCAGAATAAATTTTCCAATAATTCCTTCCTAAACTATGCCGTTCTGAGTGAGGTATGGGTATGACGTATGCGGAACAGAGTGATAACACACTACAAAAGGTAATAGTTTTCGTCCTGGTCCTGGTATTTGAAGGGCTGCTGGTTCTGGCGCTCCTGTATGGGCTTGGCTCCGCGCCTGACGCCCCGCAGGAACCGCCCAAGCCGCCTGTCGAAGTGCACATGATCAAGGAGCCGCCACCGCCACCGCCACCGCCGCCGCCGCCACCGCCGCCGCCGGAAATTACGCAGCCGCCGCCGCCGTATATTCCGCCGCCGAAGATCCAGGTGCCGACACCGCCGCCGCCGATGAAGGTGACGCACACGAAGCCGCCCAAGGCCATGCCGCCCGCCAAGGCGACCCCGCCGGCCGATGCGCCCGTGTCCAACGCGCCGCCCGTGCCTGATCACATGGCCGGAACGTCGCCGCTGAACCACGTGGTGCCGGAATATCCGGAGGAAATGTCGGAAGAAGGCCGCGAGGGCGTCGTGTCCGTGGCATGTGACGTGGAGCCGAGCGGTGTCACCAGCAACTGCCAGGTGGTGAACGTCAAGGGCGGTCAGGCTTTTGCCGGCGCCGCGCTGAAGGCGGTCCGTCGCTCACGCTATGCGCCGGCAGTCAAAAATGGTGTGCCCGTCAAGGAGTTCCACCATCTCTATACGATCACGTTCAGTCTGAATGACTGAGCCTGAGTATCAAGGTCAGGCACGGCGGGGGCCGGCAGCACCCCGCCGCCTCGGAAAAAACATCCTGCTCCAGAGGATTTTGGTTAAATGATCAGACTGCATCGTAAACACACTCTTGTTGCCTCGGCTGCTTTCGCTGCCATGCTGTGCGCGGCTTCCCCGCTCGCCGCGCTGGCACAGGATGCCGCCCCGGCCGCTAGCGATGCGGCCACGGCGCCTGCGGTTTCCGCACCGTCGACCGATGGCAGCGGCGCCCCCGCCACCCCGGCCCCCGGTGCCGATGCCCCGGCCGCGCAGGCCCCGGCAGATGCAGCCCCGGCTGCTCCTGCCCCCGCACCCGCTCCCGCAGCGGATGCAGCCCCCCCGGCCGACGCACCGCCCAAGGCACCTGAAGGCAACCCCTATGGCCTGGGCGCACTGTGGGCCAATGGTGACTTCATTGCCCGTGGCGTCCTGCTGATCATGGTCTTCATGTCGCTTGGCACATGGTACATCATGATCACCAAGTTCTTCGAGCAGGCCCGCGTCATGGCGGCTGCCAAGCAGGTGATGAGCGATTTCTGGACCAAGGGGTCCATCAAGGAAGGTGCCGCCGCACTGCCCGCGAACTCCCCCTTCCGCTACATTGCGGATACCGGTGTGAAGGCTGCCGAGCACCACGAAGGCACGATGCAGGAATCCATCGACCTGCATTCCTGGACCACCATGTCCATCCAGCGTTCGGTTGACGTGATCCAGACCAAGCTGCAGGGCGGCCTTGCCTTCCTCGGCACCGTGGGTTCCACCTCTCCGTTCGTGGGTCTGTTCGGCACGGTCTGGGGTATCTACCACGCGCTGACCGCCATCGGCATCGCGGGCCAGGTCTCGATCGACAAGGTTGCGGGTCCGGTTGGTGAATCGCTGATCATGACGGCCATCGGCCTGGGCACCGCGGTGCCGGCGGTGCTGGGCTACAACCTGCTGGTCCGCCGCAACAAGGGTGCGATCGACAAGGTGCGCAACTTCGCGGCTGACGTGCAGTCGATCCTCATGGGTGGTTATCGTCACGGCGCCGAGATCGTGGTGCATGCCGACAACTCCCCGACTACAACGACTATCGATAACCGGGTGGGCTGATCATGGGCATGCAAGTTGGAGGTGGCGGCGATGAAGACGAGGTGGTGTCGGCCATCAACACCACACCGCTTGTCGACGTCATGCTGGTGCTGCTGATCATCTTCCTGATCACCATCCCCGTCGCGACACATACCATCAAGGTCAACCTTCCGATGGATGCCAACCAGCCGACCCGCACGATGATGAACAACATCGTCATCGCGGTGACGCCAACCGGGCAGGCCTACTGGAACGAGACCCCCCTGAACAGCTATGCCGACCTGGAGTCCCACCTGGAGCACGTGGCTGCGGAAAACCCGCAGCCCCAGATCCAGATCCGTGGTGACCAGACGGCAAAGTACGAAGGGGTGGGCAAGGTGATCGCGGCCTGTCAGCAGGCGGGTATCGTCCACATTGATTTCATTACCGAACAGCCGCACGGCTGATATCCATTCCCGGCCGGGGCGCATGCCCCGGCCAATTTCGGGAGAGTAGACGCCATGGGCATGAATGTCGGCTCAGACAGCACCACAGAGGACGAAGGTATTGTCGATATCAATACCACGCCCCTGATTGACGTCATGCTGGTGCTGTTGATCATGCTGATCATCACCATTCCGCTCCAGACGCATTCAGTTTCCATCGACCTGCCGCAGGGCAATCCGCCGCCTTCCACCGCCCCTGATCCGGTTGTGGACACGGTGGCGATCGATTTTGACAACACCATCACCTGGAATGGCGAACCCGTTGCCGGTGATGCGGATCTGCAGGCCCGATTCAGGGATGCGGCGGCCCAGCCCGTCCAGCCGGAAATGCATATCCATCCTGACCGCCTGGCCAGCTACAAGGTTGTGGCCAAGGTTCTGGCGGATGCACAGCGCCTGGGTGTAAGCAAGCTCGGGATCATGGGCAGCGATCAGTTCATGGATGCGCAGTAACGCCATTCCCGTCCTGATGATCATATGAACAGGTCAGAATAGCGGCCCTTCCTTCCGGAAGGGCCGTTTTTCATATCAGTTGCCTAGTTGCCTAGTTGCGCAGGCGTCCCGTCCGGCATGGCCGGGACGTCTGCGCCACCCCGGGGGTGTCCGGGCCGAGCGCCCGGGCCCGATGGTATGTGGCACATACCCCGCAGCAGGCCCGGATCGCATGCAGGGGCCGGACCATCGCACCGGCACATCCCTGCGCGGCGGCGGCGTGGCGGGATGTCCGGTACCGGGTTACCGCCATGTGTTCCGCGGGTGCGCGCCCATGGTGGAATGGCATGTGCTCCTGCGCCGCCACAATCCGCCCGTATGGAGAAATGGAGCGTGACAGCAGAGACAGCCCATCGCGTGGACGAGATGCTGCCCACGGGCATGATGTTCGCTTTTGGCCTGCAGCATGCGCTGGTCATGTATGCAGGTACGGTCGCGGTACCGCTTGTCTTCGCGGCGGCGATGCACCTGTCCGCCGCGCAGATGATTGTGGTGATCAACTGCGGGCTGATGACATCCGGTATCGCCACCATCGTGCAGAGCGTGGGAATAGGGAAATTCGGCTCCCGCCTGCCCATCGTGCAGGGGTCATCGTTCGCCATGCTCGCCTCCATGCTGCTCATCGGGCAGGTTTATGGAATACAGGCGGTTTTTGGCGCGGTGATCGGCGCGGGGCTGGGCATGGTGCTGCTGGCGCCGGTCATGGCGCGGCTCATGCGCTTTTTCCCGCCGGTGGTGATCGCCTGCCTCATCACAACCATTGGCCTGACCCTGATTCCGGTGGCGGGACGCTGGATCGGGGGCGGCATGCCGGGGGCGCCCGGTTTCGGCAGTCCGGTCAACCTGCTGCTCGCCTTTGCAACCATTCTCATGACTGTGGCCGTGCAGGCATGGGGCAGGGGATTCATGGCCAGTATCAGCGTGCTGGTGGGGCTTGTGGCGGGCAGCCTCCTTGCGGCGCTGTGTGGGCTGGGGCATTACGCCATGGTGGCGCAGGCCCCGTGGTTTGCGGTGGGCACGCCCTTTGCCTTCGGCCCGCCGGAATTTCACATCATGCCCGTCGCCATCATGCTGCTGAGCATGGTCATCATCGTGGCGGAAACCACAGGCAACTGCCTGGCCGTTGGCCGGATGGTTGGTGTGCCGGTAACGGATGCCACCATTGCCCGTGCCCTGCGCGCCGATGGCCTGTCAACCATGCTGGGGGGCGTGTTCAACAGCTTCCCCTACAATGCGTTTGCCCAGAATACCGGGCTGATCGCCATAACCGATATCCGCAGCCGCTTCGTGGTGGCCGCGGCGGGGGGCATCATGATCGGGCTGGGCCTGTTTCCCAAGCTTGGCGCGCTGATCGCGGCGCTGCCGCCACCCGTGCTGGGCGGTTGCGGGCTGGTCATGTTCGGCATGACAACGGTGGGCGGCATACGCGAACTGCTGCATGTACGCTTCGAGGGTACGCGCAACGGCCTGATTGCCGCCGTATCCCTCGGGCTGGGGGTGTTGCCCATGGCGTGCCCGGACCTGTTTGCCCATCTGGGCGGGCTGTGGCGGCTGCTGTTGGGTAACGGGGTGCTGCTGTGCGTCCTGTCGGGTGTAATGCTCAACCTGCTGGTGGGAGACCGCGCGCCAGCCGTGGCGGATGCCGGCCCCATGCCACCGCCGCCTGAAGGCAGGCGGGTTGATAAGAAAAGATAAAAGCTTTCGGATGTCACTTTTTTGAAAGAAGGCGACATTTCCAGACGCTTCTTGAAAGCAACCTAGCCAAAAACTTCTTCATGACCTGCGGAAGTTTCAGTGGCGGTTTTTCTGAAACCGCCCCCTGCCTTCAGGCGGCGGGTGTGCGTGCGCCCAGCAGCCGGGCCGCGCTGCACAGCATGCCGATAAAGGCGACAATGGCGCCAAAGCCAAGGCAGCTACGCTCCGCATCATGTGCCAGCAGGCCAAAGGCCATGGCCACGAACATCGCCCCCGTGGCCTGCCCGCACTGTCGTGCGATCTGGACCATGCCCGATGCGCTGCCCGAGCGGCCCGGCGGCGCCGTGACCATCATGATGCGGTTGTTGGGCGGCTGGAACACCCCGAACCCCATGCCCGCCAGCGTGATGCGCCATGCGATATCGAACCAGCCGGGGCTGGCCGGGAGTAAATACAGGGCCACGAACCCCATGGATGTCATGAACAGCCCCACGGAGGACAGGATGGCGGCAGGCACCCGGTCCGACAGGCGGCTGATCAGCGGGGAAACCGCCATGATGCCGACGGGCCATGGTGTCATGAGCAGTCCCACGATTGACGGGGGGTAGTGGAACATGGACTGCAGCGTGAACGGGAACGAGATCATGAACAGGTTCGAGGCGACAAAGGCCACGAACCCGACCAGCGTGCCACTGCGGAAGGCACTGATGCGCAGCATGTCGATGGGGAACATGGGATGCGCCTGCCCGCGCTGGCGACGCACGAGCAGCCAGCCCGCCACAAGCCCGGTAGCCAGGAGCAGCATGACCTGCGCGGCGGCTGCATGATGGGCTACGGCGTCACCCGCCATGATCAGCGCGCCAAAGGCCAGTACGTTCAGCAGCGCGCTCGCCCCGTCAAACGAACCCGGACTGACCGGGGTACGCGGGAGCGAGACCAGCGCCAGCACAAGCGCCGTCAGCCCGAGCGGGATGTTGATGAGGAACAGCCACGGCCAGTTTGCAAATGACAGGATGATGGAGGCCACCGTGGGCCCGCCCCCCACGCCCAGCGCCACCATCACGCCATTGAGCGCAATGCCGCGCCCGATGATGGCATGCGGATAGATGAACCGGATCAGCGCGATGCTGACACTCATGATGCACGCGCCCCCCACGCCCTGCACCGCGCGTGCCAGCGCAAGGGCCAGCAGGCTGTGCGACAGCGCGCAGAACAGTGACGCCACGGTCAGCAGCGCCAGCCCGATCTGGCACAGCCGCGCAAACCCGATGCGCGTGCCAAGGGCGGCCATGGGCAGCAGAGAGACCACGCTGGCAAGCTGGTAGGCATTGACAATCCACACCGCCGAGGCGGCCGAGACATGCAGGTCCCCCGCTATGGTGGGCAGCGCCACGTTGGCAATGGCGTAATCAAGCAGCGCCAGCAGCACCGACAGCGCCACGGCCGTCACCGCGCGCACCCGTGCGGCGCCATGCAGGCCTTCGCCTTCGATCAGGACAGGTTTGGGCTGGGGGGGCATGGGCAGCGGCTTTTCAGGCGATGGTACAGGATATTCCGGACACACAACGATAGGCAGGGCGCGTCCATGCGGCAACACGGTGGCCCTGCCCGGCGGTCAGTCCAGGGCGTCCAGCGCGCGCTGGCCGATATCGTGGCGATAGACACCATCGGGCCAGTCGATCATGGTCACGGCTTCATATGCGCGCGCCCGGGCGGTGGCCAGCGTGTCGGCCGCCGCGCAGACGGCCAGCACGCGCCCGCCGGCGGCAACAAGATTGCCCGCGCCGTCCAGTTTCGTGCCCGCCTGGAACACCTGCACGCCCGGCACGGTTCCGGCTTGCGCCAGGTTGCCAATGATCCCGCCGGTCACCGGCCTGCCGGGGTAGCCGCGCGCCGCCATCACCACACTTATGGAGGACTGGCTGGAAAAGCGGATGTCGGTATCGGCCAGATCGCCTGCCGCCACGGCGGCCAGGGCCGCCAGCAGGTCGCTTTCCAGCCGGATCAGCAGGGCCTGTGCCTCCGGGTCGCCAAGGCGGACATTGTATTCGATCAGCTGCGGGCCGGAGCGGGTCAGCATGAGTCCCGCAAAGATGATGCCGGTAAAGGGCGTGCCACGCCGCGTCATTTCACGCAGCATGGGGCGCACCAGCAGGTCAAGGGCGGCTTCCTGCGCCGCGCGGTCAAAGCCGGTGGGCGGCGAGACCGCGCCCATGCCGCCGGTGTTGGGGCCGGTGTCGCCATCGCCAATGCGCTTGTGGTCCTGTGCCGCGCCGATCAGCACGGCGGTCTCCCCCGCGCAGAAGGCGAAGAGCGAGACCTCGTCCCCTACCAGGCAGTCCTCTATCACCACGCTGTGGCCTGCCTGTCCCAGCGTGTGGCCTGTCATCATGTCGGTAATGGCCTGCTCGGCCTCGGCAATGCTCTGGGCCACGACCACGCCCTTGCCTGCGGCAAGCCCGTCGGCCTTGACCACGACCGGCGCGCCGTGGCGGCGTACATAATCCAGTGCCGGGGCCGCCGTATCGAAGCGCTCCCACCGCGCGGTGGGAATGCCGGCTGCGTCACAGACTTCCTTGGTAAAGGTCTTGCTGCCTTCCAGCGCCGCCGCCGCCTGCGTGGGGCCTGCGCAGGCAATGCCCGCGGCCGCGCAGGCATCGGCAATGCCCGCCACCAGCGGGGCTTCGGGGCCGGGCACCACCAGGTCGATGCGCTCACGCTGCGCCAGCGCGATCAGGCCCGCCACGTCATCCGCCTTGACCGCGCAGTTGGTGCCCAGGGCCGCGGTGCCGGGATTGCCCGGCGTAATGAACAGGGCATCTAGTAATGGCGACCGTGCAATGGCAGCGGCCATGGCATGTTCACGTCCGCCTGATCCAACCAGCAGCACCCGCATCACTCTGTTTCTCCCGTTTTTCATATCCGCCCTTTCGGGGTGGCCGTCTCTATCATATCTTGGGCGGATGGATGAACAGTTTCCCGACTCCGGTCGCATCACGCGCGGCAATACGCCCGAATTCTCGGTTGCCGAGATTTCGGGCGCGATCCGCCGCACGCTGGAAGGCACGTTCGGCCGCATCCGCGTGCGGGGCGAGATTACGGAATTCAAGCGCTACCCGTCCGGGCATCTCTATTTTTCGCTCAAGGATGAGGGGGGCAAGCTGTCCTCTGTCGTGTGGCGCGGCACGGTCTCCCGGCTGGGGCTGAAGCCGGAGAACGGGGTGGAGGTCATCGCCACGGGCAAGATCTCGTCCTATGGGGAGCGCTCGTCCTACCAGATGGTGATCGACCGGCTGGAATACGCGGGCGAGGGCGCCCTGCTGGCCCGGATCGAACGCCTGCGCATCCGTCTGGCGGAGGAGGGCATGTTTGATGCGGCGCGCAAGCGCGCGCTGCCTTTCCTGCCGCGCGTGATCGGGGTGGTCACATCGGCGCAGGGTGCCGTGCTGCATGATATCCGCACCACCATCGCCCGCCGCTTCCCCCACCCCGTGCTGGTCTGGCCGGTGCCGGTGCAGGGCGAGGGAGCCGCTGACCGGATCGCGCAGGCCATCGCCGGGTTCGACATGATCGAGGGAGACGGCCCGCTGCCCCGCCCCGATGTGCTGATCGTGGCGCGCGGCGGCGGGTCGCTGGAAGACCTGATGGCCTTCAACGATGAAGGCGTGCTGCGCGCCGTGGCGGCATGCCGCATTCCGGTCATTTCCGCCGTGGGGCACGAGACGGATACCACGCTGATCGATTTCGTGTCCGACTGCCGGGCCCCCACGCCGACTGCCGCCGCCGAAATGGCTTTGCCGGTCCGTGCGGAACTGGAAGCGGGGCTGGCCCAGCGCGATGCGCGGCTGCGTGGCGGGCTCGCGCGCTGCCTGCAACTGGCGCGCGCACGTCTGGACCGTGCGGCGGCAGGACTGCCAGACCTGCCCGGCGTGATGGAAAACGCGCGCAGACGGCTTGATGATCTGGGCTACCGGCTGGATCTGGCGCTGCCCGCGCGCGTACAGTTCCTGCGTGGCCGGCTGCAGAATGCGTCCGACCGGCTGCCGGCGCCCCATATGCTTCTTGCGCTGCGCCGGGCGGATCTTGCGCGCGTCGGCACGGCCAGCCAGCAGGCCATGGGCGCGCTGCTGCAGCGCAGGGCGGCGGCGCTGGGCCGGCTGCGCGTCCCCCCCGCCGTACTGGTGTCGCAGCTGGGTGCCAGTACCAGCCGTCTGGCGGGGGCGGGCGGGCGGCTGGACTCGCTCTCCCCACAGGCCGTACTGGAACGGGGCTACGTGCTGGTGACCGACAGCGCGGGCAGGCCGCTGGCGCATGCGGCCCAGGCCCGTGAGGCGGCGGACGTGGTGCTGACCTTTGCCGATGGCAGGGTCGCGGCCCGCACGCTGGGCGAAGCGCCACCCACGCAGGGGCATCTGGATCTGTAATGCACGGACAGGCAGGATACATGAACATACGCACACGACTCTGCGCCACCGGCGTGGCCCTGCTGCTGGCCGGATGCGCGGCCCGGCCCGCGCCGCATGCGCCGACACCCCGCGCCGCCGCGCAGGCCACGACACCGGGCCGTATCCCGCCACAGGATTTCGCCCCCGGCCTGACGGGGGAGGAAACCGCCCCCTCGGGCATCGTGCTGACGAATGACCCGTCCGCCCCGCTGGATACCCCCCTGTGCGGCCATGCCGCGCGTGAGGCCAATGCCCTTGGCGCCATGGTCCATCCGGACATGACGCCCGCCACCAGCACCTGCGCCGCCAGCGCCTGCTTCGAACCGCAGACCGGCACCTACATCGCCGATGACGGCAGCCGCCGGGTCTGCCGTTAGCCCCTGTTCCCCTGCATGGGTCATATACCTGACACGGGCAGGCGGAAGCCATATTCCGATTGACTTGCCGCGCGGCGATGGTGGACCCTCTGACCCCATGAACCTTCCCCCCCCATCCGGCACGGCAGGTGATCCGCAGGCGACGGTGCACATGTTCCCCCTCAAGCGCATGCTGTCCCTGCGCGAGGCGGCGGAGCACCTGGGCATTACCCTGCTGCGGCTGCGTTCCCTGCGCCTTGTGGGGGCGGGGCCCCATGCCGCCATGCGCAACAAGGGCGGGGTGATGTTCCGCATCGAGGATCTGGATGAGTATGTGGACAGCCTTTACCGCCGCGCCAGCATCTCGCACACCGAGCAGGCGCGCCACCGCAACGAATGGCGCGGCCGTATTGCCGCCGTGCCGGAAGACGCGCGCACGGGCCTGACCGATTCCTTCATGCAGATCGTGACGCGTGACGAACTGCTGGAAAAAGGGGCCAGCCGGGGGTTCCGCCTGCTGTTCCTGGGGGGGCTGTGTCTCATTTTCCTTTCCCACACGCCGCTTATCTGGCGGTTGTAGGGCGGGCAGGGGCGCATTTCGTGGCAAATGCGCTTTTTTTGCCTGTGCGGGTATGTTCTTTCGCCATACGATCCGCTACGCAGAAACCACGATAGCGGAACAATAATGGATCGTATAATGACAGGTATGCGCAGCAGCATTATGGCCCGTACAGGTAAGGTGGGCCTGCGGGGCGCACTTTGCGGGCTGGCACTTGCCCTCAGTCCGGCCCTTGCCATGGCGCAGGATGCCGGTGGCGGACAGCCTCAGCAGAACCCCATCCTGCCCATGCCGCCCGTGCCGGAATTCAAGCCGCTGCCCGCGGGCACGCACCCGGCCGCACCTGTTATCGGCATTTTCAACACGCAGCAGATCATGGCGCAGTCCACTGCCGTGCAGAAGCTGCAGACCGAGCTGGGTACCCGCCGCGAAGCACTGGTGAAGGACGTGCGGGCGGAGGATGGCCAGCTGCAGGCACTGCGCCAGTCCATCATCAAGGCAGGCAAGGCCCCCACGCCGGAGCAGCAGCAGGACCTGCAGAAGCGCGTGATGGCCGACCGTACGAAATTCGGCAACCGTAACCGCATCCTGGAAGAAGACGCGCAGGTCGCGCTGAACCAGGTCCAGCGTGAAATGCAGCAGATCGTCAGCGCCATTGCCGCCGCACGCGGCATGACGCTGGTGCTGCAGGCCGGTACCGCCGCCCTGCATGACAACAGCCTTGATATCAGCGACCAGGTGGTCACCTACCTGAACCAGGCGCTGCCCAGCGTGTACCTGCCCGGTCCGACGGAAGACCCCGAGGACATTGCCAAGAGCGGCAAATACCCCGTCATGCCGTTCCAGCCTGCCGATAACGGCGGCGGCGGCGAGTAAAACGTCATGCCATGCCGGCCCCGCCCTTTCCGGTGGGCCGGCATGAATCCGCTCAGGCCAGCAGGTCCGCCGTAAGTGCGCCGGTAGCGGCCACGGCATCAGATGCGGACAGACGCACCAGATAGCCCCGTTTCCCCCCGTTTATGATGACATAGGGCTGGACCATGGCTTCCTGCGCCAGGGCAGTGCGTACGCGCTTGCGCTGGCCAAAGGGACTGATCCCGCCCACACGGAAGCCCGTGGTGCGTTCCGCATCGGGTGGTGGCATCATCTCGGCTGACTTGCCGCCAAAGGCAGCCGCCACCTTTTTCATGCTGATCGTTGCCGCCACCGGCACCACCACGCAGGCAGGCCTGCGGTCCACCAGCACCATCAGCGTCTTGAACACGCGATCAGGGTTTTCCCCGATGGAGGCCGCGGCATGGTTGCCTGTCTGCCCGGCGGCGGGATCATACGCATATTCAATGACGCTGAAGGCGATTGCGGCCTTTTCCAGCGCTGCGGTGGCGGGTGTTGCCCTGCTCATGTCCCGGCTCCCTGCATGGGTGTGGTATCGGCATCCCCGCATGTTTCCTGTGGCCGGGGGCCAGGCAGGCACAGCCGCACGATCCGGGGGGCAATGGCCTCGGGCGTGGGCAGGCTGTCCATGTCCAGCGCGGGCATGGCCAGCCTGCGCAGGCGGGTGGCCACCATGCCGGGTTCAAACAGGTTGATGCGCAGCGGACTGTGTGCGGGCAGTTCGCGCACCCATGTGCGCACAATGGCGTCCTGCGCCGCGCGGGTGGCGGCAACCAGCCCCCAGAAGGGTTCCGGCGCGGTGGCATGGCGGTCGGTCAGGAAGACCGCCCGCCCTTCGGGTGCGCGTTCCAGCAGGGGGGCGAGTGTGCGGATCAGGCGCCATGTCGTGGTAGGACCGGCATGCAGCGCCCGTTCCCAGTCCTGCGGCTGCAGGTGGGTCAGGGGGGACAGCACGCCCAGTTTACCCGCGCAGTGCACCATGCAGTCCAGCCGGCCTTCCCGTGCGGCAATGGAGGGACCCAGCGTATCGAGTGCCGCCCCATCGTTCAGGTCCAGCGGCAGCAGGATGGCACTACTGCCGGTATGCTGGCGGATCAGGTCATCGGTCTGTTCCAGCCCGCCCTGCGTGCGGGCGGTGACAATGCAGCGCGCGCCTGCCTGTGCCAGCGCCACGGCCACCGCGCGGCCGATGCCACGGCTGGCGCCGGTGACAAGGGCCACGCGCCCCGCAAGTGGCGCGCCCGCGGGCCGGGCGGTCATGCCGGTTCGGGGTGGTGTTCGGCCTCGTAGTCAACCAGTTCGATCGGGTAGTCGCCGGTAAAGCAGGCGTCACAGTAGCGGTTGCACGCGTCCTTGCGGTCCTTGTAGCCCAGCGCGCGGTACAGCCCGTCGAATGAGATGAAGGCCAGGCTGTCGACGCCGATCAGCTTGGCCATTTCTTCCAGATTGTGCTGGGCGGCAAGCAGCTGGCTGCGCTCGGGTGTATCAATACCGTAGAAGCATGAATGCGTGGTGGGCGGGGAGGAGATGCGCATATGCACCTCCTTCGCACCGGCGGCGCGCACCATGTCCACGATCTTGCGCGATGTGGTGCCGCGCACGATGGAATCATCCACCAGTACCACGCGCTTGCCATCCAGCACGGGCCGGTTGGTGGAATGCTTCATCTTGACGCCCAGATTGCGGATCTGGTCGGTCGGTTCGATGAAGGTGCGGCCCACATAGTGGTTGCGGATGATGCCCAGTTCAAACGGGATGCCGCTTTCGGCGGCGAAGCCCATGGCGGATGGCACGCCCGAATCGGGCACGGGCACGATCACGTCGGCTTCCACCGCACTTTCGCGCGCCAGTTCCACGCCAATCTGCTTGCGGGTGTCATACACCGCCTTGCCGTCCATCACGGAATCGGGGCGGGCGAAGTAGATGTATTCGAATACGCAGAAGCGTGACTGCTTGCTGTCGAACGGCTTGAGCGAGCGGATGCCATCATCGTTGATGATCACGATCTCACCCGGTTCGACATCACGCACGAACTCCGCGCCCACGATGTCAAGCGCGCAGGTCTCGCTGGCCAGGACCCAGGACCCTTCGGTGCCGTCTTCCTCACGGATACGGCCGAGGATGAGCGGGCGCACGCCCAGCGGGTCCCGCACGCCGATCAGCGCTTCCCGCGACAGGACGATCAGCGAATAGGCGCCCAGCACCTGCTTGAGCGCGTCGATCAGCCGGTCCACCACGTTGGAATAGAGCGAGATGGCGATCAGGTGGATGAACACCTCGCTATCGGTGGTGGACTGGAAGATGCAGCCGCGCCGCACCAGCGCCTTGCGCAGCGTCTCGGCATTGGTCAGGTTGCCGTTATGGGCCACGGCCAGCCCACCGAATTCGAAATCGGCAAAAAGTGGCTGCACGTTGCGGATCAGCGTCGCACCCGTGGTGGCGTAGCGGTTATGGCCCACGGCGCAGTGGCCGGGCAGGGTGGCCATGACGCGGGAATCCCCGAAGACGTCGCCTACCAGTCCCAGCCCCTTGTGGGTATGGAAGCGCTGACCATCGTAGGACACGATGCCAGATGCCTCCTGCCCGCGATGCTGGAGCGCATGCAGGCCGAGTGCCGTCAGGGCGGATGCGTCCTTGATGTTCCAGACGCCGAATACCCCGCATTCCTCATGCGGCTTGTCATCATCATGCCGCCACTGGGCGGCGATATCATCACGCTCGTGCTGGGTTGTGGGCGTACCGGAAACAGCATGGAAGGCGGTGCGGGACATGGTCAGCGATCTTTCCTTGACGGACGGAGGGCGGCAGCTACCGGCAAAAGGCTCAGATGGGCGCGTCATGCCGCGTCCCGGCGGGTTGCGCAAGATGCGCGGGAAAGTTATCCGGCCCATAGGCGTTCAGATACGTCACACTGTTGCCGATAAGGGGCATGACCCGGCTTGATTGCATGACATCGGGCCATTCGGCCGCGGGTACGAGGGCCGTAACGCCCGCGTAGAGGATGACAAGGCAGACATAGCCACGCACCAGCCCGAACACCAGGCCCAGCATACGGTCTATCCCGGACAGGATCGAACCCTGCACCGCTCGCCCCGAAAGATGGGCAGTCGTGGTGAAAATGACAAGAAGGGCCAGGAAAAGGACGGCAAAGGAAACGAGTGCCGCCAGCGTATGGTTGCTGATCCATTGCGTGGCGTACGGCATGAGCGCGCCATACCAGGCCACCGCCAGTATGATGGCCATGACCCACGCGGCAAGCCCCAGTACTTCGCGTGAGAACCCGCGCAGCATGCCCACCAGTGCCGACAGGGCGACAATGGCCATGGCTGCTATGTCAATCCAGTTCATGCGTGCCAGACCGTGGGGTGCCGACAGGCATGTAACAGGCATGGACCCGGTCCATCGATTGCGACATTCCCTGCTGTTCCGCCTGCGGCCAGCTTATGCCACCGGCGCGGCGCAGCGCATAGGCCAAAAAACGGCTCGCCACCATTTGGTGGCCATCCGCCTTGCCGCCACCCGCGCGGGGCACGGGCCGGGCAGCCTGTCAGGGCAGCTTGGTGGTGCGGATTTTCCATGACCGCTTGCGTGCCGTGGCAGGGGCTGCGCGGCGGCGCGTCATGTTCAGGCTCAGCAGCAGGTTGCCCATGCGGGTACGGCGGTCAAGCTCGGTCCAGACATCTTCGGCATCAATGCCCTGTTCGGCCCAGATCCGCAGCAGTTCGGCCAGCACGTCGGCGCTGTGTGCCACCAGTCCTTCATGGTCCTGTGCAATCAGGTCCATTACGCACTCTTCCGCCGCACAGGTAAAGGCCCGCCCGGCGGCGTGGTGATCATTACCCGGTTCCACCCCGGGCGCACGCGCCACCAGCCGCGACCGGAGCGGGTCAAGGGCTGTGGTGGCAGTCAGCGCATCGGCCGCTTCTGCCGGCGTGGGGGGGGAGCGGGACATGTCCTGATGATGGCCATCATTTCGCGTCCCGGTCAACCGGCCCCGCCGGGTGGCTGCCGCCCGTCCTCAGATCGAGAAATACTTGGCGTGCGGGTTGAGGATGACCAGCGCGGAAGTCGACTGCTCGGGGTGCAGCTGGAATCCGTCGGTCAGCGAGACGCCAATCCTTTCCGCGTCCAGCAGCTTCAGGATCGGTTCCTGCTCCTCCAGCCGGGGGCAGGCGGGGTAGCCGAAGGAATAGCGCGAGCCGCGATAGCCCTGCTGGAGCAGTCTGGCCATGTCGCGGTCGTCTTCGGCGGCGAAGCCCATCTCGGCGCGGATGCGCTTGTGGGTGTATTCCGCCATGGCTTCCGCCATCTCCACCGACAGGCCATGCAGGTAGAGGTAGTCCTTGTAGCGGTCGGCCTCGAACCATTCGCGCGCCTTGTCCGATGCATCCTGCCCGACGGTGACCACCTGCAGGCCGATCACGTCACGCTGTGCATCATCGATGTCGCGCACGAAGTCGGCAATGCAGGCCCCGTCGGCGCGGGGCTGGCGGGGCAGGGTGAAGCGGGCGACCTCGTTCGTGCCGTCCTCGCCAAACAGCACCAGGTCATTGCCTTCGCCCGCCGCCTTCCAGTAGCCGTAGCTGGCGCGGGGGTGCAGGATGTCCTGTTCCGCGCACAGCGCCAGCATGTGGCGCAGTACCGGACGCAGTTCCTTGCGTGCCCAGACCATGAAATCATCCAGCGAGCGGCCCTGCTTGCGGAAGCCCCACTGGAACTGGTACAGCGAACGTTCATTGAGGAACGGCAGCACCGCCTCCGGCGTCGCCTCCAGCACGCGCGGACCCCAGAAGGGCGGGACCAGCACGGGCTCGCCCGCTGTCAGCTTTTCACGCCGCGCACGGGCGGCGGCCACGTCAACCGGGCCGAAGCCACGGGTTTCGGCGGCTTCGATATCCTGCGTGCGGCTGGCGCGCGTGGCCTTGCCCGCACGGCGCGACTGGATGGCGGCAAGGTAGGTGTCGAATTCACCCTGCACCACCTTGTCCATCAGCGACAGGCCATCGAACGCGTCACGCGCATAGGCCACCCGCCCGCCTTCGCCATAGGCCGCGGTGCAGTCCTCCTCCACATAGTTGCGGGTCAGCGCGGCGCCACCCAGCATGACCGGCACATCAAGGCCCTGCCGCTGCATTTCCTCAAGGTTTTCGCGCATGATGACGGTGGACTTGACCAGCAGGCCCGACATGCCGATGGCATCCGCCTTATGCTCGCGCGCGGCCGCGATCATGTCCGCCACCGGCACCTTGATGCCAAGGTTGATGACCTGATAGCCGTTATTGGTCAGGATGATATCGACCAGGTTCTTGCCGATGTCATGCACGTCGCCCTTCACGGTGGCCAGCACCATGGTGCCACGGGCCTGTCCTTCGGTGCGTTCCATGTAGGGTTCGAGCCACGCCACGGCGGCCTTCATCGTCTCGGCGGACTGGAGCACGAAGGGCAGCTGCATCTTGCCCGAACCGAACAGTTCCCCCACCACCTTCATGCCATCGAGCAGCACGGTGTTGATGATGTCCAGCGGGGGCATGTCGCGCATGGCTTCGGCAAGGTCGTCTTCCAGCCCCTTGCGGTCGCCATCGACAATACGGTCCTTCAGGCGTTCGGGGGCGGTCTCGGCCCGCGCCTTCTTTACCGCGTCGGCGGCCTTGCGGTCGGCAAAGATTTCCAGCATGCGCTGCAGCGGGTCATAGCCCTCGGCGCGGCGGTCGAAGATCAGGTCCTCGGCCACCTTCACTTCCTCGGCCGCGATCAGGTGCAGCGGGCGGATCTTGGACACATGCACGATCGCCGCCGTCATGCCCGCGCGCACCGCGTGGTCAAGGAAGACCGAGTTCAGCACCGCGCGCGCCGCCGGGTTCAGCCCGAACGAGATGTTGGACAGCCCCAGCACAATCTGGATATCGGGGAAGCGCTCGCGGATCAGGCGGATGCCCTCCAGCGTCCATTCCCCCAGCTTGCGGTCATCTTCCGTGCCGGTGCCGATGGTGAAGGTCAGCGGATCGATCATCAGGTCGGACTGCGGCAGGCCGTGCTTTTCACATGCGAATTCGACCAGCCTTGTCGCGATGCGCAGCTTGTCTTCCGCCGTCTTGGCCATGCCGACTTCATCAATGGTCAGCGCAATGACGGAAGCGCCGAACTTGCGCGCCAGCAGCATGCGCTCGGTGGCGATGGCCTCCCCGTCCTCGAAGTTGATGGAGTTGATGATCGGCTTGCCGCCATGCAGCTTCAGCGCCGCCTCGATCACCGGGGTTTCGGTGGAATCGATGACCAGCGGCGCGTTGACCGAGGATGTGAAGCGGGTCACGACCGCGTTCATTTCGCGCATTTCGTCACGACCGACGAAGGCCGTGCAGATATCGAGCGCGTTCGATCCTTCAGCCGCCTGCTCGCGGCCCAGCGCCACGCAGCCATCCCAGTCGCCGGCTTCCTGCAGCTGCCGCCATTTTTTCGACCCGTTGGCGTTGCAGCGCTCACCAATCGAGAAATAGCTGTTCTCCTGCCGCAGCGGCACCTGTGAATACAGGCTGGCGACGGACGGGATCCATACCGGTCTGCGCGGCACGGGGGCGGGGCGGATGCGGCCCGTGCCCTCGGCGCGCTTCCGCAGCATCTGGTCGAGCGCCTGCGTATGCGGCGTGGAGGTGCCGCAGCACCCGCCGATCAGGTTCAGACCGTCCTCGGTAATGAAACGCTCGACCCAGCTTGCCATCTCGGCGGGCGTCAGCGGGTAATGCGTGGTGCCATTGACCAGTTCGGGCAGGCCGGCATTGGGCTGGACCGAGAGCAGGCCGGGCCAGTTTTCGGACAGCCAGCGCACATGCTCGGCCATTTCCTGCGGGCCGGTGGCGCAGTTCAGGCCCATCAGCGGCACGTCCAGCGCGTTGATGACGGTGGCTGCGGCGGCAATGTCGGGGCCGACCAGCAGCGTGCCCGTCGTCTCGACCGTGACCTGCACGAAAATGGGGGTGTCCACGCCCATCTCGGCGCGGGCGATCTTGGCGCCATTGACGGCGGCCTTGATCTGCAGCGTGTCCTGGCACGTCTCGATCAGGAAGCAGTCCACGCCCCCTTCGATCAGGCCCCGGCACTGTTCGGCCAGGCCCGCCTCGAGCGTGTCGTAATCAATGTTGCCCAGCGAGGGCAGCTTGGTCCCCGGCCCGATGGAGCCGACAACATAGCGGTGGCGGCCATCGGCAAAGGTCTCGGCAGCCTCGCGCGCCAGATGGCCTGCGGTGCGGTTGATTTCCCGCGCGCGATCGGCCAGCCCGAATTCGGCAAGCGTTATGGGCGAGCCGCCAAAGCTGTTGGTTTCCACCATGTCGGCCCCGGCCTCGAAATACCCGCGGTGGATTTCACGTACCAGTTCGGGGCGCGAGAGGTTCAGGATTTCGGTGCAGTTTTCCTGCCCCCAGTAATCGCGCTCGACCTCCAGGTCCAGAAGCTGCACGCGCGAACCCATGCCGCCGTCACACAGCAGGACCTGATCGCGAAGGGCATCGAGAAGATGGGGACGAGTGGTCATTGTTATCCTGAAATCTGCTGACAGGGGAACATGATACCCCACGGGGTTCACGTCATGTATCCGGAGCTGATATGTCCGGACCGGTGCCGCCTTGCCGGAGCATGGCTGGCGTTCTTTATTCCCTTAACTTTCGCGCTGTGTCCAGTGGCTGTATCCCATGCTGGAAATACGCGCCCGATCTGCGCCATGGGCGCGGGAATGGAGAATGCCATGAGTCATGACCAGCGTATCATGCTGGAATTTGTCACCCTGCCCCACGTGGCGCCGCCGCGTGGCGATACGCTGCTGGTGGTGGGGGCGGGGGTGGATGTTCCCGCCGCGGGCTGGGCGGGGGTGATTGTCGTGCCACCGTCCACCGCCTTTGCCGCCATGGGGCATGGGACCGGCTGCGCGTGCTGCACGGGGCGGGGCGGGGGTGTGGCCGCCGTGCTGGCCGATGCCTTCCGCAGGCGGGCCACCGGCGCGCTGCCGTGGTTCGGGCGCGTGGCCGTAGTTTCCCCGCCCGGGCAGGAGGACGCATGGCGCGCGAGCCTTGGGGCGGACGTGCTGGTCACGGCCCGTTTCGCGGTGCGGCCGTGACGGGGCAGGCCGGCTGAAAAGCCTGCCCTGTTAAGGAACCCTTTGCTTTCTGTCCCTACGCTCGGTGGCGTCAGGTAACATATGCAAAGCAAAGGGATGCCGTGGGCCATCCAGACCAATCAGCGGACCCGGCGGACAGCGGGCCGCACGCGGGTCGCCCCGCACCGGAACTGATCCGCCTGCAGGCGGTGCTGCGCGCGGCCCGTTTTCATGGCATCGACCTTGATATCCGTGATTTTGCCGGTGAACCGGGTGAGACCACGCCCACCATTCCCGCCCTTGCGCGCTGGGTGGAGGAAAGCGGTGGCACCACGCAGGGCATGCGCCTGCAATGGCGCGAACTCGTCCGCCTGCGTGACGTGCCGCCGGTGGCGCTGATGTTCGCCGATGGCTCGGCGGGGCTGATGGTGGGGGCGGATGACACCAATGGCGTGATCTGGCTGGTTGACCCCTTCGCCAGCCCCGACATCCCGCCCGTGGCGGTGGATGAACTGCGCCTGGACGCCGTCTGGACGGGCGATGTGCTGCTGGTGCGCGGCCGGCATGACCAGGGCCGGACGGAAGAGCGCATCGACTTTGCCTGGCTGCGGCAGCTGGTGCTGGGGGAACGGGTGCTGCTGCGCGACGTGATCATCGCGTCCATGGTCATGAGCGTGCTGGCCATCTTCCCGCCGCTTATTGTCATGCAGGTGATCGACCGGGTGGTGAATTTCCATTCCATGTCCACCCTTGTTTCCCTGACCGGGCTGGTGGCGGTCATGGCGTTTTACGAGATCCTGCTCAGCTATGCCCGGCGCGAGATCACGCTGGTGCTGACCACGCGGCTGGATACGCGCATCTCGCTTGCCATCTTCGACCGCCTGCTGGCCCTGCCGCTGGAATTCTTCGAGCGCGAGCAGGCAGGCAACGTGATCGGGCGCGTCAGCGCCATCTACAAGGTGCGGCAGTTCATGACCGGGCGGCTGCTCGGCACGTTTCTTGACCTGTTCACCCTGCTTGTGGTGCTGCCCTTCCTGTTCTGGCTCAGCGGGGTGCTGGCGTGGCTGACGGTGGTGGCGGCGGCCCTGATCGGGCTGGTGATCCTGCTGGCCATGCCTGCCATGGGCCGGCTCATGGGCCGGCAGGTCCGCGCCGAGATGGCGCGTGGCGCTGCACTGTATGAAACGGTGGCCGGCATCCGCACGGTCAAGACGCTGGCGCTGGAGCCGGTGCGCCGTGAGATATGGGACGGGAAAACCGCCGATGTCGTGACCGCGTCGCTGGATTCGGGGCGGATGGGCAACTGGGTGGCCACCGCCGTCATGCCGCTGGACCTGTTCATCAATCGCGGCATCATCCTGATCGGGGCGTATCTGGCCATTACCTCCACCTCCTCGGGCATGGAGGCGGGGGCGCTCATGGCGTTCATGATGCTGGGCAACCGTGTCGCGGCCCCGCTGGTCAGCATGGCCCGGCTGATCGACGATCTCAACGAAGTGCGTACCGCGCTGGCCGAAGCAGGCTCCGTGCTCAACCGCCCGACCGAAACGCGCGCGCTGACCACCGGCCTGCGTCCGCCCATCCATGGCGCGCTGTCGTTTTCGGATGTGGGCTTCACCTATCCCGGCGCGTCCACGCCCGCCCTGTCGGATGTCACCTTCAGTATCCCCGCCGGCACCATGCTGGGGCTGGTCGGGCGCAGCGGGTCGGGCAAGTCCACCATCACCCGGCTGCTGCAGGGGGTCAGCCGCAGCTATACCGGCCAGCTGCGGCTGGACGGGATCGACCTGCGCGAAATCAACCTGACCTACCTGCGCCGCTCCTGCGGGGTGGTGCTTCAGGACAACTTCCTGTTCCGGGGCACCATCCGCGACAACATCATTGCCGGTCGCCCCGGCCTGACGCTGGAGGACGTGGTGCGCGCGGCCCGCATGGCGGGCGCGGAGGAGTTCATCGAACGCATGCCCGCGGGCTACGATACCTGGATCGAGGAAGGCTCCACCAACATCTCCGGCGGCCAGCGCCAGCGTCTTGCCATTGCGCGCGCGGTGATTTCCGACCCGAAGCTCATGATCCTTGATGAAGCGACCTCCGCCCTCGACCCGGAAAGCGAGGCCGTGGTCAACGCCAACCTGCGCCATCTGGCGCAGGGGCGCACGATGGTCATTGTTTCGCACCGGCTGGCCTCGCTGGTGGCGTGCCACAGGATATGCGTGATGGATCAGGGGCGGGTGGCCGATATCGGCACGCATGACGAACTGCTGGCGCGCTGCGCCATCTACCGCACGCTGTGGCGGCAGCAGAACCGGCATATGGAGGAAGATGACGGCATCCCGCCCCCGGATCAGGCGCGGGAGGACGCGGCATGAACGGGCGTGACCTTGTCCCGCCCACCCCGGCGGATGATGACGGGGAAGGCGCGCGTGGCATCCTGTCGGTGCTGCCGCCGCCGGAGGCGGACATGCCAACCGACCTGCCGCCCGCGCTGCTGGCGTTCTATTCCCCCAGTGCCGCCCTGGTCGGCCTGCCGCCATCCGATGCGGCACGCTATGTGATCTGGCTGGTCGCGGCGCTTGCGGGCATGGGGCTTGCGGTCATGACGTTCTTCCCGCTTGACCGGGTGGTGAGCGTGAATGGCAGGCTCACGCCCTTTGATGACACGATGGTCCTCCAGCCGCTGGAGACCTCGATCATCCGCTCGATCGACGTGCATGAGGGCGATACCGTGCATAAGGGCCAGGTGCTGGCCCGGCTGGACCCGACCATGACGGATGCGGACGTGACCAACCTGCGCCGGCAGGTCATGGCCTACCGTGCCGAGGTCGCCCGCCGTACGGCGGAAGCGGCGGGCCGGTCCTACGCCGCCGACATGAATGACCCCGCTTCCGTGCAGGAAGCGGCGGCCTACCTGCGCCGGCAGGCGGAATACAATGCCCAGATGTCCAATTACGACCGGCAGGTGGCCGGGCTGGAAAGTGAACTGCAGGGCTATGAGGCCAGCGCCGCCATGTATGCCGCCCGTGCCCGCGTGGCGCGCGACGTGCAGGACATGCGCGTACGCCTGCAGCATGAGCAGGTAGGCAGCCGCCTGTCCACGCTGGCCGCGCAGGACACGCTCATGGAGGTCACGCGCTCGCAGGTTTCCGCCCGCCATGCGGCCGACAGCACCCGTGCCCGGCTGGACGCCATGAAGGCCCAGCGCGATGGCTACGCCAGCAACTGGCATGCCACGGTTTACCAGGATCTTGCGCTGGCCCAGCACCGGCTGGCCGAGGCCGACGGCAGCTACAGCAAGGCCATGCTGCATCATGAACTGATCATCATGCGCGCCGACCGTGACGCCATCGTGCTGAGCATCGCCCACCTGTCCGCCGGTTCGGTCATCCAGGCCGCAAGCCCGCTGCTGACCCTGGTGCCGGCAGACAGCCATCTGGATATGGAGGCCACGCTGCGCGGGGTGGATGCGGGCTACGTGCGGGCGGGGGACCATGCCCTGCTCAAATTCGCGGCCTTTCCCTACACCCAGTACGGCGGGGCGGAGGCCACGGTGCGCTTCATCAGCCCCGATTCATTTACCGATGCGGGCGGCAGGCCGGGGGGCGGTGCCCAGCAGGGTGGTGACGCGGGGGATTCGATAAACGCGTATTACCGTGTGCGCCTGTCGATCGACCGTTACAGCCTGCATGGGGTGCCCGCCTTTTTCCATCCCCAGCCCGGCATGCCGGTGGAGGCCGACATTCATGTCGGGCGGCGGACCATGATGCAGTACCTGCTCAACCGCCTGATCCCCGCCGTGACCAACGGCATGCGTGAACCCTGAGATCCATGCCCATGCGCAAGCTTCTGTCCGGCCTGCTGGATGGCATGACGCCTGCCGGCCGCTTCCGCCGCGCCTGCCGCCTGCTGGAGCATGAAGGCCGCTCGGCACAGGGCTTTGCCCGTCTTGGTGACCTGGCCCGGCAGGGCATGGTGGCGGCGCAGTATCAGGTGGCGCGTGCCTATCTGGATGGCAGTGGCGTACCCCGCAGCCCCGTCGAGGGCGTGCACTGGATGCACCGCGCCGCCAGCGCGGACCATGCGGAAGCGTGCTTCTCCCTCGCCCTCATGCTGCTGGTCGACCCGCCGGAGCGCAGGGGGGCCGATGGACTGCTGCCCACTGCGTGGCCCGACGGAATAGGGCAGTGGCCCGATCCGGTCGCCGCAACCGGCTGGGCCGGGCGCGCGGCACGGGCCGGACTGCCGGACGCGCAGGCCCTGTATGGCTACCTTCTGGCCACCGGGCCGGACACCGTGCGCGACCCGGAGGCCGCCAGGCTGTGGTCCGCGCGTGCGGCGCAGTCCGGCTGCCCGCAGGGTGATCTGGCGCTGGCGGTAACCCACCTGTCCGCGCCTGACCAGGATCCGGGCAGCGACCCCGATGCCGTGGCCGCCCTGCTGCGCGCGGCAGAAGGCGGCCTGCCCACCGCGCAGTACATGCTGGGGCTGCTGAACGAGCGTGGCTGGGGCATGCCCGTGGACAGCGCGCAGGCCGAACAATGGTACGCGCGCGCGGCTGCCGGCGGCGTACGCCCGGCACAGGCCCGTTATGGCGTCATGCTGCTGCGTGGCAGGGGGAGGGATGGCACGCGCGCTGTCATGGCGGCGGAGACATGGCTGCGCCGTGCCGCCCTTGCGGGGGACCGGGAGGCAGCGGCCCTGCTGGGTGACCTGCATGCACGCGGTGAAGCGGCCCTGCCCGGTGACCATGAGGCCGTGACCTGGTACCGCATGGCGGCGGAGCAGGATCATGCGGTCGCGTGCCGCATGCTGGCCATGCTGCATGTACAGGGGCGCGGTGTCGCCGCCGATCCCGCCCTGGCGCGTCACTGGCTGGAACGGGCGGCGACACTGGGTGATGCGGCGGCCATGACCGACCTTGCAGCCACCCTGCTGCATCATGGGCAAGCGCCCCATGCCGGTCCTGTGCCGGACAGTACCGTCATTGATTTCCGCCCCATGGCGGAGGCGGGCGATCCGGTCGCGGCCTTCAATCTGGCCGTCAGCCTGCATGCGGGCGTGGGCTGCACCGCCGACCGGGCGCAGGCGGCGGTCTGGATGGAGCGCGCGGCCCGCGCGGGCGTGGTCAATGCCGAATACTGGTACGGGCGCATGCTGCTCAATGGTGATGGCGTGGCGGATGACCCCGTACAGGCGCGCCACTGGCTGGAACGCGCCGCCGACCATGGCCTGCCCGAAGCGTGCATCGCGGCGGCCCAGGTACGGCTGGAGGGTTTTGGCGGCCCGCGTGACCATGCGGGCGCGCTGGCCTTCTATCATCGCGCCGCAAGTGCGGGCCGGGGGGAGGCCATGTTCTCCCTTGGGGCGATGTATGGCGGTGGCCACGATATCGCGCCCGATCCCGCGCTGGCGCTGCACTGGTTCACGCAGGGGGCGCAGGCGGGCAATGCGCTGTCGCAGCTCATGCTGGGGCGTTATCTTGCGCGCGGTCTGGCAGGTCCTGCGGACCCGGCACGGGCCCGGCACTGGTTCATGCAGGCCGCGGGGCAGGGGCTGGCGGCGGCGCGCAACGAACTGGACCAGATGGCGCGGACGGACGGCAATGCCACGGCCTGAGCCATGGTCCCCCCCGCCGGGGGATGGTGTCTATCCCGTCACCTGCATGCGCCATGCACGCCATCTGGCGCAGCAGGGCCAGCCCATGCTTGCGCTGGCATGGATGGAACGCGCGGCCCGGCAGGCGCCCGATGACATGCGCGTATGCTTCGCGCTGGCGGCGGCCCGGCTGGGCGCGGGCGATGGGGCGGGGGCGGCGCAGGCCGTGGAGCGCGTCCTGGCAGGACAGGAATTCGGTGCGGGCCTGCGCCTGCTGGTTCTGGCGTGCTGCATGGCGCGCGCATGGCCCCGGGCGACTGCGGCGCTGGAGCGTTTCCTGACCGGCTACGGGTTCGACCCGGCCCTGTCCGTGGCTGCCGGCCTGGCCTGCCGGCACGCGGGCCACCCCGGCTGGTGCGCGCTGGATGGGAACGGCACGCTGCACTGGGGTGGCCTGCCCACGGGGTGCGTGCCCGAATTACTGCTGGACGGGCGGCCCCTTGCTCCGCCTGACACGAATGGCTGCACCATGACGCTGCCCCGGCACGGGGTACAGGACATCATTGTGCGGCATGAAGGACAGTTCCTGCTGGGTGGCAGGCCGGAGCGGATGGCGCTCGACCGCGTGGCCGGCGCCGTACTACCTGATGACCGGAGGCTGGCGGGCTGGGCCTGCATGCCCGCACGGCCCGATCAGGCACCCGTGCTGTATCTGTGCGATGCCGATGGCAGACGCCCATTGCCCATATACCGCACGGAGGGTCCGGAGCACGGTAATCCCGCCGGTCCCGTCATGCCGGTATGGGGGTGGAGTGTGGAATGGGATGAAATTGCGCCACATGGCCATGTGCGCGTGACCCTTGCCTGCGGGCAGGATCTGACCGGTTCCCCCCTGCCGGTGCGCCTGCCGCGCGCACGGCGGGTCTTTCCCGCCCCACGCATGCGGGACAGGGCGCCTGCGCGCGTGCCGCCCCGTGCCGGGCAGTGCCGGATCGTGGTGCCGGTCTATGCCGACCGGGTCCGCACGCTCGCCTGCCTGCACAGTGTGCGCACGACGCTGCCCGCACCGGGCAGGGGGGGAGCCGCTGTCGAGATCATGGTGGTGGATGACGCAACGCCCGATCCCGCCCTTGCCACGGCACTCGACGCGCTGGCCCGGCAGGGGCGGATCACCCTGCGGCGGCATGACGCCAACAGGGGTTATCCCGCCGCCGTCAATACCGCACTATGCGATGCGGATGGCATGGATGTCGTGCTGCTCAACAGCGATACGCTGGTCGCCCCCGGCTGGCTGGAGGAAATGCTGGGCGTGGCCTATGCGCGTGCCGATACGGGCACGGTCTCGCCGCTGTCCAACGATGCCTCGATCCTGACATGGCCCGACCCGTCCCGTCCCGCCACCCTGCCCCGGGGGATGGCGGACGTGCGCGATATCATGGCCGCCAGCCTGCGTGCCAATGGCGGGCAGGATGTGGAGATTCCCACCGCGCATGGCTTCTGCATGCTCATCCGGCATGACTGCCTGCGCCAGACCGGCCTGTTCCGGCCCGACCTGTATGGCCGGGGATATGGGGAGGAAAATGATTTTTCCATGCGTGCCCGACTGGCGCGCTGGCGGCACCGGGCGGCGGTGGGGGTATTTGTCGGGCATGTGGGCGGCGTATCCTTCGGGGGGGCACGCACGGCCCTCCAGCAGCGGAACCTGTGGGTGCTGAACCGGCTGTTTCCCGGTTATGACGCGCTGGTGCGGGCCCATGTCGCGGCCGATCCGCTGGCGCCTGCCCGCCTGCGGCTGTCGCTGCTGGTCTGGCATCGTGCCATGCGGCAGGCCGGCCATGGCGGCGCGGTGCTTCTGGTCACGCATGATGGCGCGGGCGGTGTGGCCCGTGTGGTGGCGGAGCGTGCCCGACAGTGGCAGGCGGCGGGGCTGCTGCCGGTGGTGCTGGAGCCTGATGGCGGCGGGTTCCGGCTGCGTGACGGCAGGGCGGACGGCACATGCCCCCCGCTGCGTTTTTCGTGGCCCGGACAGGGGAGCGTGCTCCTTGCCTTCCTGCGTGTGCTGGGGGTGGAGCAGGTCGAGATCCATCATCATATGGGCCATGGCACGCGGGCGCGTGACCTGTGCCGGATGCTGGGGGTGCCCTACGTGGTGCACGTGCATGATTATGCCGGGATATGCCCGCGCGTGACGCTGGTCGGGCCCACGGGGCGCTATTGTGGTGAGTCGGGTCCCGCCGCATGCCGGGCATGTGTCCACGCCCTCGGCTCCCTGGTGGGGGAGACGGATGTGGACCATCTGCGGCGCGGGACGGGGCACGAACTGGCCGGGGCGCGGCGCGTGATCGTGCCTTCGGCCGACGTGGCGGCCCGGCTGGCGCGTTACTTCCCCCATGTCGCCTGTCAGGTCGAGGCGCTGGAAGATGACAGCCCTACCTGGTCGCTGCGCCGGTTCGCCGCCAGCCAGCCCACCCCGCCAGCCCCCGGCCTGCCACCGCCCACCGGGCGGTGCCGCGTGGTGGTGGCGGGCGGAATCGGGCCGGAAAAGGGATATGACGTGCTGCTTGCCGCCGCGCGTGATGCGCATGCGCGCGACCTTGCGCTGGAATTCATCGTGGTGGGGCATACGTCGGATGACGCGGCGCTGCTGCGGACCGGGCGGGTCTTCATTACCGGGCGGTACGATGCGGCGGAAGCGCTGGGCCTGCTGCGTGGCAGTGGCGGACATCTGGGCTTTGTGCCCTCCGTCTGCCCCGAGACATGGTGCTTTACCCTTACCCTGCTGTGGCGCGCGGGCCTGCGCAGCGTGGCGTTCGACCTTGGCGCCGTGGCCGCGCGCATCCATGCCACGGGACGGGGTGCATGTGTGCCGCCGGGGCTGCCCGTTCACCAATTGAATACGTTTTTGCTGTCTTATGCCTGAGGCGCGCGGGCGGCATGTGTCCGTGCAAGCGTGTTCCTGATGACCCCGGAAAGGCTTCCCGTCTTGACCCCTGTCACCCCTGTCACCCCTGTCGGCCCGTCTGTCCCGCTGCCCTCCTGCATGGGAGCGGGATGATGACGCAAACCGAACCGACCCCTGATCCCCGCACGCAGGTCCAGACGGGCGGCCTGCAGGCCACGGCCCGGCTCATGCGGCTGGAAGCGGGCACGTACTGCATCTTTCATGCATCCGGCCCCGCGCGGGGCGCGTACGGGCCGCTGTCGGGCATGCGGATCAGCCCGCCGCCCGGCATGGCGGGGGTGCAGGTGAGTACATTCGACACCGATGGCTGGATTGGAGGCCATGATGGCGCGGCACTGGTGCGTGTGCCGCCGCCCGGCGGGGCCGTTCTGGTCACGACCTACCGCGCGACGGAGGGCTGCGAACTGCCGGGACTGCAGGTGGTCCGGCTGGCGGGGACGGCACCGCGCGTGGCGCCAGCAGCAACAGCAGCCCCCGCGCATGCGGAAGCGGGCAGCATGGTCGCCCATATCCAGCGCCGCGGCGATGTAAAGGTGCCGCTGGGTGCATGGATGGGCCAGGAAGGCAGTGGCCAGTGGCTGGAGGGGTTTGTGATCGGCCCCGCCAGTGGCATGGCTATGGCCGATCTGGAATATCAGGCCATACTGGGGCAGGACTGGTTCTCGCCATGGGTTGAGGGCGGTCAGTACTGTGGCAGCCGGGGCATGGCGCTGCCGCTGCTGGGCCTGCGGGTCCGGCTGAAGGACATGGCGGCCCGGAACTTTACCTGTCGTGTCGAAGCCAGTTTTACCGATGGTACCCGCATGGGCCCGGTGGAGGATGAGCCGCTCATGGCGCCCTCGCAGGCCCCGCTGGAAGCCTTCCGCATTGAAATACGGCCCCGCGCCGACATGATGCCACCCCCCATGCCCGATCGGGCGGCGGAGGACAGCCTGCTGGCCGCCTGCACCGATGCTGATATCCAGCCCGTGGTGACGGAACGGCCGCGACGGGGCAGACGGGGGCGCCCGCAACGCCCCCCCGTGGCCGACGTGCAGGAAGCCCCCCCGCAGGCGGCAGGAAATGCGACGCGCGCACCAGGGCACAGGGCGCCAGGGGACAGGACGACAGAAAGCAAAACGGCAGGGAACGGCAAGACAGGAGACGCAACGGCATTGGAAACCGATGCCACCCCGTCCGTGCCATGGTGGCACCGCAGGCCGGACCGTGCGGCTGGCGATGCCACGCCCGCGCCGGGCCGCCGTGGCAAGGCCCCACGCCGGTCCCGCGCGCGGACGGATGCGTGAACACGATGGGGCAGGGTTGGCGCGCGGGCATGAAATACCTGTTCGTGCATCAGAACTTTCCCGCCCAGTTCGTGCACCTGCTGCGTGACCTGCGCGCACGTGGTGGCAACGAGATCGTCTTCATAAGCGAATCGGGGCACGGGCGGATGGAGGGCGTAAGGCGCGTCCTGTACCGCATGCCGCCGCCCGCGCGGGTGGACGGGCCCGCCCCGGTGGCGGAACTGGCGCGCGGCATGCAGCGCGCGGCCGAGGTGGCGCGCGCCGCGCGTACCCTGCGCGGGCTGGGTTACGTGCCTGACATCATCATCGGCCATCATGGCTGGGGCGAGATGCTGGATCTGGCCGATGTCTACCCAGGCGTGCCGATGCTGGGCTATTATGAATTCTTCTATCACCCCACCGGGCTGGATGTGGGTTTCGACCCCGAATTCGCCTCGCAGGCCGATGTGGCCCCACTGGTCCGCGCACGCAATACCCTCAACCTGCTGGCCCTTGCCGGGCCCGGCTGGGGGCATACGCCAACCTGCTTCCAGCGCGACACCTATCCCGACTGGGCACGCATGCGCATGACCTGCCTTCCCGAAGGGGTGGATCTGGTCCGCTGCGCACCTGACCCGCAGGCACGCAGGCGCATCTTTACGCTGGGGGACATCACGATACGGCCGGGCGAAAAGCTGGTCACCTACGTTGCGCGTGATCTTGAACCCTATCGCGGCTTCCATGTGTTCATGCGCGCGCTGCCCCGTATCCTTGCCGGGCGGCCGGATGCGCGCGTGGTCATGGTGGGGGGGGACGGTGTCAGTTATGGCGGGCGTGCGCCGGGTGGGGGGACGTGGCGGCAGCACATGCTGGCGGAACTGGGCAGCCTGATCGACCCTGCTCGTGTCCATTTTGCCGGCAGGGTGGAATATGACGGCTTCCGCCGCCTGCTCCAGCGTTCGGATGCGCATGTCTACCTGACATATCCGTTCGTGGTGTCATGGTCGCTGCGTGAAGCCATGGCGTGTGGCTGCGCCATTGTGGGAAGCCGGACCCCGCCGGTGGAGGAATTCCTGCACGATGGCACAACGGCACGGCTGGTCCCGTTCCTTGAGCCCCGGCGGATTGCCGATGGCGTGCTGGAACTGCTGGAGGACGGGCGGCTGGCCCGCAGGCTGCGCGCCGGTGTGCGCGGGCAGGCGGAACGCACGCTGGACATGGGCGACTACATGGCGCGCTATCATGCCCTGATCGGCCAGCTTGTGGCGGGCCGGGGCGAGACGGCCCTGCCGGGCGCGGCCTGACAGCCCGGCCGGTCAGGGCAGGGGCCGTTCGTTCAGGCAGGATTCAAAAAAGGCCACCCTTTTTGGAAAAAGGTGGCCCCAGGACGTCAGCTATTATTGTTTTTCATGTCAGTGAGCTGTTCCGGAACAGCTTCCCGGCATGGTTTACTTGCCAGCCACGGCCTTGATGGATTCAGCAATGATCTCGCCCGCGACCTTCTTGTCGGCCCAGCCGGATACCTTGACCCACTTGCCCTTTTCCAGGTCCTTGTAGCGGGTGAAGAAGTGCTCGATCTCCTTCAGGACGATCTCGGGCAGGTCCTCGAGGGTTTCCACCTTGGAATAGTAGGGGTGCACCTTGTCGTGGGGGACGCAGATGATCTTCTCATCCTGTCCGCTCTCGTCTTCCATCCGCAGCACGCCGATGGGGCGGGCGCGCACGACAACGCCGGGCACCACGGCGGCGGGCATCAGCACCAGCGCGTCGGTCGGGTCGCCATCAGCGGCCAGCGTGTTGGGAATGAAGCCATAGGCAGCGGGATAGACCATGGGCGTGAACAGGATGCGGTCCACCACCAGGGCGCCGCTGTCCTTGTCGATCTCGTACTTGACGCCTGAACCCTGCGGAATTTCGATCACGACGTTGATGTCGTTGGGTACGTCCTTGCCGGGGGAAATCTTCGATACGTCCATTGCTGTTCAGGCCTCCTGCTGCCTGTGTGTGCGTTAAGGGCCACCCCGAAGCAGGGCGGCGTGATCTAACGGGGGATGACGGTATATCTCCCCCCGTTTCCTGTGCAAGTCATGTTCCGCGGTCGGGCGGGCAACCATGAGCCAGATCATGAACCTGTTTTTTTTATGGCGATGGCGACCCGGAAACGGAAAAAATTACGCGGAAAACGGCACGTTGATCTTGCCAAATCCCTCCACATGCGCGAGATCAGGGGCTGCCTGCGCGCCCGTAGCTCAATTGGTTAGAGCGGGCCGCTCATAACGGCTTGGTTGCGGGTTCAAGTCCTGCCGGGCGCAGGCTCTGCCGCATGCGGACCGCATGCCCGCGCCCGACCGTGCCGTGCGGGCGTCTTGCCATCTTTCCTCAGTTATCAGGAGCCGACCATCATGGCCGCCACGCAATATGTCTATGTGATGAAGGACCTGACCAAGGCGTATCCGGGTGGGCGTGAGGTCTTCAAGGGCATCACCCTGTCCTTCCTGCCGGGTGTGAAGATCGGCGTGCTGGGCGTGAACGGCGCGGGCAAGTCCACCCTGCTCAAGATCATGGCGGGCGTGGAAAAGGAATTCGGCGGCGAGGCATGGGCGGCCGAAGGCGCACGCGTGGGCTACCTGGAACAGGAACCCAAGCTGGATGAAAGCCTGACGGTTGGCGAGAACGTGGCGCTGGGCTTTGGCGAACTGAAAAAGGCCGTGGACCGCTTCAACGAGATCTCGATGAAGTTCGCCGAGCCCATGTCCGATGATGAGATGAACACCCTGCTGGCCGAACAGGCCGAACTGCAGGAAGTGATCGATGCGGGCGATGGCTGGGAACTGGACCGCAAGCTCGAGATCGCACTCGAAGCCCTGCGCTGCCCGCCTGCCGACAGCCCGGTCGATAAACTGTCCGGTGGTGAGCGCCGCCGCGTGGCGCTGTGCCGCCTGCTGCTGGAAAAGCCCGACCTGCTGCTGCTCGATGAACCGACCAACCACCTTGATGCCGAAAGTGTATCATGGCTGGAAAAGACGCTGCGTGACTACGAAGGCACCGTGATGGTCATTACCCATGACCGTTACTTCCTCGATAACGTCACCAACTGGATTCTCGAACTCGAGCGCGGCCGTGGCTATCCGTTTGAGGGCAACTACTCCTCCTGGCTGACCCAGAAGCGCAAGCGGCTGGCGCAGGAAGAGAAGGAAGAAAGTGCCCGCCAGCGCGCCCTTGCCGCCGAGCAGGAATGGATCGGTTCCTCCCCCAAGGCGCGACAGGCCAAGAGCAAGTCCCGTATTGCACGGTATGAGGAAATGCTGGCCCAGAATAACGAGAAGGGCGGTGGCGTGGCCGATATCGTCATCCCGCCCGGTCCCCGCCTTGGCGGTACGGTGATCGAGGCCGAGGACCTGCGCAAGGGCTTTGGCAACCGCCTGCTGATCGATGACCTGAACTTCAAGCTGCCGCCGGGTGGCATCGTTGGCGTGATCGGGCCGAACGGTGCGGGCAAGTCCACCCTGTTCAAGATGATCATGGGGCAGGAAACGCCTGATAGCGGCAAGCTGACCATTGGTGAGACGGTAAAGCTGGGCTACGTGGACCAGTCGCGCTTCAGCCTGGATGACGACAAGACCGTGTGGGAGGAAATCTCCGGCGGGACGGATGTCATCTATCTGGGCAAGCGGGCCGTGCCGTCGCGCGCTTACGTGGGTGCCTTCAACTTCAAGGGGCCGGACCAGCAGAAGAAGGTGGGCGTGCTGTCAGGTGGTGAGCGCAACCGCGTACACCTGGCCAAGATGCTGCGGCAGGAAAGCAATGTCATCCTGCTCGATGAGCCGACCAACGATCTTGATGTCGATACCCTGCGCGCGCTGGAGGAGGCCCTGGCCGAATTCGCGGGCTGCGCGGTCATCATCAGCCATGACCGCTGGTTCCTTGACCGTCTGGCAACCCATATCCTTGCCTTTGAAGGCGACAGCCATGTCGAGTGGTTCGAGGGTAACTTCCAGGCGTATGAGGAAGACAAGCGCCGCCGCCTGGGCCCGGATGCGACCGAGCCGAGCCGGATCAAGTACCGCCCCATCGAACGCTGATTCCATTTGCCATCCGTAATCTTATCTGCCTCAATGACGGTCAGGTCTTTACTCCTGCCGTTATGGAGGCAGTCATGGGGTGCAGGAACAGCATACAGACGGCCCGGCTGAGGCTTGATCCCGTTTCATGGACCGATCTGGAAGATGTGGTCAGGCTCAAGGCCAGTGCCGGTGTGACCGGGCGGCTGGCAGGGGGCGTGTGCAATCGTGCCCTGAGCGAACAGGACATGATGACCGACCTCATGACATGGGGGCGGGAGGGTGTCGGCATGTTCGCCGTCCGCCATCAGGGTCATTTCATCGGCCTTGCGGGCGTGCAGCCATCCACCACCACGCCGGACCGTCACGAAATGCAGTTCGCCATCCTGCCGCAGGCCCGCGATACCGCCCTGTCGCGTGAGGCGACCACCATGGCGCTGGCCTTCGCGCATGCGGGGGGCGTGGAGCATGTCATTGCCTATGCAAGGGCGGAGGATATCGTGGCCCGGCAGGTCTTTGGCGGCGCAGGCATGCGTGTGTGCGACATCCCGACACCGCAGGACGGGCACGGGCGCGCGGACATCCTGCTCTATCACAGCACCCGCCCCCGCATGGATGGGGCGCGCATGCACTGAATGAAGGATGCGTGCCGGCGCAGGCCGTTACAGACATAAAAAAAGCCGGTAGCAGTACCGGCTTTCCGGTTATCCGTGCTGTCCTGCCACCATTGCGGGGTGCATGCGGCCCGTCTGGCCGGGCCTAGTGATGGTTGGCGATCTGCTTGTCCAGCGCATGCAGCAGCCCGTCCACATTGCCACCATTGCGCGCGATGAAGGAGCTGTAATCCTGCCGCTGGGTCAGGCGCAGGCTGGCGCCTTCGCCTACCACATCCACCACCTTGGGGCTGCCGCTTGCTGTGCTGATGATCCACTGCGTATCGGCACCGGGCTGGCCGGGGCGGTTGATGACGGTGGAAACCGCAGTGTCATCGCCCGAGGGGGCACTGGAACCCACCACGAAGGTCACGCCACGGTAGTCGCCGATCTTGTCGGTAATGGCGTTGACCAGCACCTGGTGGAACAGCTTGAGGTAGCGGTCCTGCTGATCGGGGGTGGCGGTGCGCCAGTAGCGGCCCAGGCAGTAGCGGCCGATGGCGTCCACATCCACGTACTGGCCCAGAAGCGGCAGGATATCGGCCTTCTTCTTTTCCAGCGGGATGTCGCTGTTGACAATGGCAACCAGCTTGTTGCCAAACATGGTGACAAAGGAGCGGGCCTGCGCGCCGGCATCAACCGCCCATGCTGAAGCAACAGGCATGGCGGCGGACGTTGCTGCCAGCAGAGCCAGTGCGTGGCGACGGGGGATGGATGACTGCATCGCTTTGTCCCTTTTTTATTATCTGGTGTGGTACCAGTCGGGCACGGTGGCCCGATGGTCGTTCTTTATGGCTTCCGCCATCGCCTTGCGCTGCTGCTGGTAGGCACTGCGGATGGTGGCGTAGGGATCAAGCGAATCCTTCATGACCTGGTCCAGCGCGTCGACATTGGTCGCCATGCCGTTGATGGTGCCCATGATGTTATAGGCCCAGTTGAAGGTTAACAGCCCATAACCACGGGGCACGTAGTTCCATGGAGACAGGCCCACATCGATGCCATAGCCCACCCCGTCACGGAAGGAGGACGGGCCGAGCACCGGCAGGAACAGGTAGGGGCCGGAGGGAACGCCCCATGTGGCGAGCGTCAGCCCGGCATCGTTGTCGTGATGCTTGTAGCCCGCGTAATTGGCCACGTCGATCAGGCCGCCAATGCCCGCCGTCATGTTGATGCACCAGCGCACGAAGGCATCGCCCGCACGGCGGGGACGACCGGCGCCCACGTCGTTGAAGAACACCACCGGTTCGTTCATGGTCTGGTACAGGCTGCCGAACGAATTGCGCAGCGGGCGCGGCACGGCCCAGATATAGGCCTTGGCCACCGGGCGCAGGGTGTATTTGTTGGCCCACATGGTCAGGCCGAAGGCCTTGCGGTTCAGCTTTTCGTACTTGTCGTTGGCTTCCTTGTATTCAGCCAGCGCATCGGGGTCCTTTGGCGGCGGGGCCGCGCACGAGGCAAGCCCGAGCAGTCCAAGTGCCACCCCCGCGACGCGAAGCGCCGAACGACGTGGGGACGGGAACGGGCGGGACGACCAAGAATTCGATCCTGTCTCTGCGCGCATACTCGTTTCCGCTTCCCTCTGTCTTCGCTTGCCCGCCATGGCATGGCGGGGTGGCCCAATGCGTTTGCAAGAATCCTGAACCGGGCAATGACGCCCCTTTCCAGCGTCACTCTCTAGCATGGGATGGCTGTTGTGCAATCCGCTTGCCCGGCCAGAGGGAAAGATTGTGCCTGCCCTGCACGGGGCACATGGGCGCGAACCCGCGCCCACGGGGCCTGTCGGCGCATGATGATGGCAGAATTGCCGCGTTGAGTGTGATGTAAAATCCACACGTCCCAAACGTCACGGCACGGGGAGGGTGGCGTCAGATCACGGTTTGTTGAAGCGGAGCGGCCTTCAGCCCATCAGCCGGGGTGCGATCTGGGGAAAGGTATCGGCCAGTTCGCGTATTTCCCGTTTTGACAGCCCTTCCGCCGCCGCATCGACCGGCTCGCCCCCCATGGCCGCGCGCAGCACGCGCAGCGCCGGGCCGGACAGCAGCACGGCGTCACGCATGTAGTCGGTAAAGGCCTCAAATGTCAGCGGGGCCCATTTTTCCACGATCTGCAGGATGGCGTCGGCATAGGCGCGGATTTCGTACTGGGCGTGGCTGTCCGCGCGCAGGCGCAGGAAGTGCAGCAGGTTCCACAGGTTAATCTGCCAGTAGAACTGGGTCATGATGTTGACCGGCAGGTTCATGCGCGCAAGCTCGCGCGCGATGGCGGGGCGGTCCGGGTCACGCCTTTCGCCATGCTCGTCCTCGTTGAGCAGGTCGAGGTAATGGTCGTAGCAGCGCGAAGCGTCGTCACGCAGGATGTCGAGCACCTGCTGCGCCTGCCCGGGTGGCAGGGTGTCGGCGCGGCCCTGCTTGTTGTTCGTGGACTGGGCGGCGATGTCCTCGGGGCGGGGGAAATAGAATTCCTTCTCCAGCACCGAATAGCGTGCCGAATATTCATTGATGCTGGCGGTGCGGTGGCGGAACCACTGGCGGGTGACGAAAATGGGCGCGCGCACATGCAGCTTGAGCACCGCGAGTTCAAACGGGCTGGTGTGGCGGTGGCGCATGAGATAGCGGATCAGCCCCCGGTCATCGGACGTGCTGCGCGTGCCCTTGCCATAGGATACGCGCGCGCCCTGCACGATGCCGCTGTCGCCGCCCATGTAGTCCACCGCGCGGACAAAGCCCGTTTCCAGCACGGGGATGGGGGAATACAGCACGTCTTCCACCGCCGGGACGACAAGGCGGCGGGTCTGCGCCCATCCGGCGCGGGCTGCCTCGATTGCCGATTTCTGCTCACTGGAAAACATGCGTCGTCCCGTCCCGTCTGTGTCGATCATAGCCATAAGGACGCGGCCCATACCATATCCTGCATGGCCTGTCCCGGTCATGCTGCTCTGGTCGGTCTTTGCGGCGGCATCATGACAGGGGCCGGGAGAATTCCGGCGCACATGTTCCCGCGCTGCCTGCGCCCTTGCCAGATGCGGGGGCACGCCCTATATGCGGAAGTGCCGGAGGGGCTTGCCCCTTGGCTATGGCGATAAACGGCGCGTGGAATAAGTGTTGTGGACCCGGGGGCGGTACCCGGCGTCTCCACCAATTTCCCCCCAGATGGGGAACATGGGGACGAAACAGGCTCGACACGCATGGTAAAGACCCGCCTTTTGCCCGGCATTGTACCACCGTTATCGGGCTAAATCACAAGTGCCAACGATAACTCTGAGGTGCTCGCTGTCGCTGCATAAGCGATAAGCGCGGTTCGGGAGGGCACCGGGCAACAGAAGCCCTCCCACCTTTTCCTTTTCCCATGCTAGGCTTGTCCCCGGTATCCGCTTCGTGAAGGGATGCCGCACCCCTGCGGCTTGCCACGCCCCGAAGTTTGACGCACAGCTTGAAGCTGTGGCACGGCGTGGTCCGAACCCGCATGTCTGCAAAAATCCGGCCCGGCGGTCCATCGTCGGGGCGGATGTACGGAGAAGTCCGAAATGTCCGATGATCATGACGAGGAAAACGGTTTTGACACCGCCATCCCCGACAGCCTCATGCCCTATGACTCCTGGATCGAGGATGCCTATCGCCAGGTCATGCTGCGTGCGCTCGAGCACGCTGCCGAACATGGCCTGCCGGGTGATCATCATTTCTACCTGACCTTCCGCACCGACTGGCCCGGTGTCGGCATGCCCGACCGCCTGCGTGCCCAGTACCCGCACGAGATCACGATCGTACTCCAGCACCAGTTCTGGGACCTGAAGGTGGATCGTGCCCGGCAGGTCATCTCGGTCGGGCTGTCATTCGGGGGCGTCGCATCCACGCTGGTCATTCCGGTGGCCGCCGTGTCGGCTTTTGCCGATCCGCATATCCGCCTTGCCCTGCGTTTCAGCGTGCCCGAACAGCCCCCCGTGGCCGACGGCACGCCCAATGTGGTGCCGGTGCAGCCCGCCGGCGCACTGTCTTCCCCCGCGCATGAGGCAGCGCCTCAGGCCGGGCAGGAAGGGGACGCGCAGCCGCAGGAGGCGGAAAGCCCGCAGGTCGTAAGCCTTGCCGCCTTCCGCAGGAAGGGGCCGGGAGGGCCGGGCTGAGCCACATTTTCCATCCGGGCGCGCCGGATGCGCCGGGCGCGCCCTGAACCTGAACGCCGCCACCCGGAAACAATCCGGGGGAACAGGCAGGAGACGTCCGTTGAATGTATCCGCACCCACGCGCAAGCCATTTGTCTATGGCCCGCTCTTTCCGCTGCATGATGATGACACACCGTGGAAGAAACTGGAGATCGAGGGGATTACAACCTCGGTCCTCGGTGGCCGCACGGTGGTCCATGTCCGGCCCGAGGCCCTGACCGCGCTGGCCGCGCGCGCGTTCAATGACGTGGCGCACCTGCTGCGCCCCGGCCATCTGGCCCAGCTTGCCAAGATCCTCAAAGACCCCGAAGCATCGGAAAACGACCGCTTCGTGGCGCTGGACCTGCTCAAGAACGCCTGCATCGCCGCAGGCGGCGTGCTGCCCATGTGCCAGGATACCGGCACCGCCATCGTGTATGGCAAGAAGGGCCAGCGCGTGTGGGTGGATGGGAACGAGGAGGAAGCCTTCTCCCGCGGGGTGTACGACACCTATACCGGCACCTCGCTGCGCTATTCCCAGATGGCGCCGGTGTCGATGTTCGAGGAAGTGAACACCGGCACCAACCTGCCGGTGCAGTTCCATATCTCGGCAACACCCGGTGACTACCATGCCGAGCAGATGGATCTCATGTTCATCGCCAAGGGTGGCGGGTCGGCCAACAAGACCTTCCTGTTCCAGGAAACCCGCGCCTTGCTGTCCAGCAAGGAAAACCTGCTGAAGTGGCTGGATGGCAAGATCCGCACGCTGGGCACGTCGGCCTGCCCGCCATACCATCTTGCCGTGGTGATCGGTGGGATGTCCGCCGAACAGAACCTCGAGACCGTGAAGCTGGCCTCCACCCGCTGGCTGGACAGCCTGCCGACCGAAGGCAGCGCGCATGGCCACGCCTTCCGTGATCTGGAGATGGAAGAGGAAATCCACAAACTGACCCAGCGCCTGGGCATTGGCGCACAGTTTGGCGGCAAATATTTCTGCCATGACGTGCGTGTGGTGCGCCTGCCGCGCCATGGCGCGTCGCTGCCGGTGGGAATCGGGGTATCATGCTCGGCCGACCGTCAGGTCAAGGCCCGGATCACCGCCGATGGCGTGTTCCTTGAACAGCTTGAGACCGACCCCGCCCGCTTCCTGCCCGAAACCACGGATGAGGATCTGGATGGGGAGGCGGTGCAGATCGACCTGAACCAGCCGATGGACGAGATCCGCCGCAAGCTGTCGCAGTATCCCGTGCGCACCCGCCTGTCGCTGACCGGCACGATGGTGGTGGCGCGTGACATCGCGCATGCCAAATTCCGCGAACGGCTGGAAAAGGGTGAGGGCCTGCCCCAGTATCTCAAGGATCATCCCGTCTATTACGCCGGTCCCGCCAAGACACCCGAAGGCATGCCCACCGGTTCCTTCGGTCCCACCACGGCAGGCCGCATGGACAGCTATGTTGCCATGCTGCAGAAGGCAGGCGGGTCCTATGTCATGCTGGCCAAGGGTAACCGTTCCAAGGCCGTGCGTGAAGCATGCAAGGAATATGGCGGTTTCTACCTTGGCTCCGTCGGTGGTCCGGCCGCCCGCCTGGCGCAGGACTGCATCCGCAAGGTCGAGGTTCTGGAATACCCCGAACTGGGCATGGAAGCGGTATGGAAGATCGAGGTCGAGAATTTTCCGGCCTTTATCGTGATCGACGACAAGGGTAATGATTTTTATGATGGCCTGACCGGCTGAACGCCCCCTGCGGTGCGTCCGGCCCGTCCGTCGGGCCGGACAACCGGAGGGTTAGGGAGCGCCATGCGTTTTACCGTCGATCGTCTTGACCACCTTGTGGTGAGTGTCCGTGATCTGGAGGTCTCGGCCTCATGGTTCCAGCGCGTGCTGGGCATGGAGCGCGAGGAATATGGGCGCAACAACCGCACGGCCCTGAAATTCGGTGGCCAGAAGATCAACCTCCGCCCGCACGGGGCCGAGGGCTGGACCACGGCGGAGGATGCGCTGCCGGGTACCAATGACCTGTGCTTTACCACGGCACTCAACAGCGCCGACGTGATCGAACATCTTGAACAGTGCGGCGTGCGCGTGACCGAAGGCCCGGTGGCCCGCCTTGGCGCGCTGGGGCCGGTCACGTCCGTCTACTGCAATGATCCCGATGGCAACCTGATCGAGATCGCGTCCTATCAGGGATAAGGGCCGGGTGGCGGCACTGCCGCCCCTGCCTGCACCCGCCCGTCCGGCTGCCCGGCGGGGCCTGCATGCCCATGGCAGGGCATGCGGAATGAACAGTGTTCCGGACAATGCCATGGCGGGAGAAGGAACATGAGAGGTCAGGTTCTTCACCATGATCCACGGACCGGAACCGGCCTGATCGGTGGTGATGACGGTAACCGCTACATATTCAGGGGAACGGATGTCCGTTCCGGTTCCGGCGGCCTGTCGAACGGGGTCCGTGTCGATTTCGTGCCTGAAGATGGCAATGCCCGTTCCATTTTCATCATGCCATCCAGCGGCAGTTCCGGTGTCAGCCTGAACCGCGTGGCGGGCGCGTGCGGTGACAGGTCACGTATCGTGGCGGCTGTTCTGGCGTTTTTCCTGGGCTGGATGGGCTTCCACAAATTCTATCTGGGATATGGCCGCGCGGGGCTTGTCATGCTGGTCGCCTCGATGGGCGGCTTCGTGCTGCTGGGGCTGCCGACCTTAATCATGAGCGTCATCGCGCTTGTCGAATGTATTCTCTACCTGACAAAATCGGACAGTGATTTTTACGAGACCCATGTCGCCCATGAAAAGGAATGGTTCTGACCCGACGCGGCACCAGGCGGTGCGGCAGGGGCATGGGCCACCACCGGGGCCGGTCCTGCCGCACGGGGCGCACAGGGTGCCGCTGTCGCCGCCATGGTCTTTCATGGCAGCGTCATGGTTCCGGCGTGTTACTTTGGTTTTTTGCCGTATACGGCGGTCAGCGTGGCCGAGCCGAGGCGGTGCTGGTTGAGCACGAAGCCCACCATGGCGCCCGAGGCATCACTGGGCAGTTCGATGCGTTCGATATCCAGCGCATGGATGGTGAAGATGTAATGATGGTCCGGCCCCGGCGGGGGGGCGGCACCGCCATAGACATTCCCGCCAAAGTCGGTGCGCGTCATCTCGGCGGGTTCGGGCAGGCTGTTGTCACCCGATCCGGCCCCGGCAGGCAGGGAGGACACGGTGGCCGGAATGTTGATCACCACCCAGTGCCACCAGCCCGAGCCGGTGGGCGCGTCGGGATCATACAGGGTGATGGCGAAGCTTTTGGTGCCTTCCGGCGGGTCCTGCCATGCCAGTGGCGGCGAAATGTTGCCGCCGCAATAGCCCATGCCCTCGAACACCTGCGCTTCAGGCAGGCGGTCCCCGTCGTGGAAGGAGCGGCTTGTCAGTGTAAACGTCATGTCGGTTTCCTGCTTTCCACGCGGTGGCCCGCGCGGATCGGGGGTCAACGGTGGCGGTGTGCGTCTTGCGTGGCCGGTCTTACCAGTTCTGGCTGATCAGCCAGAATTCTTCCGATGTCAGGGTAATGGCCTGGTCGCCATTCTTGCTCTCGGCGGCGGCGCGGGCCAGAGCCTCGATGCGCTGGATCATCAGGGTCTTGCGCTGGTAGGTCTCGTTGCGGTCCTGTTCCTCGACCGTTTCCAGCACGTGCAGCGCGGTCTTGCAGGCCTTGGCGATACGGACGGCATCCAGTGCGGCGTAGGACATGGCTCTCTGTCTCCATAGGTTTGGCCGCCCGGCATGGGGCGGGGTAAGGAATTCCCGTGCGGGAATCGCCGTGTCATTGTGACTTCCCCCGTCGTGTCTGTCCAACACCGGCATGCACGGGCACCATGGCTGACCGCTGTGGCGTGCCGGGCGCAGTTCGGGCTGGCAACTGCCGTGGGGATTCCGTAAAGGGAGCCGCATGACGGACCTGGTTTCTGATTTCGATTTCACGCTCCCGCCCGAATGCATCGCCGACCATCCGGCCCGCCCGCGTGACAGCGCGCGGCTGCTCGACGTGCCGGTGGATGGCCCGCTCATGGACCGCCATGTGCGCGACTTGCCCGGCTGCCTGCGCGCGGGCGACATTCTGGTCGCCAACGACACGGCGGTCATCCCCGCCCAGCTCTCCGCCACGCGGGGGGAGGCAAGGATCGGCATCACGCTCGACCGTATCCTGCCCGATGGTACGTGGCATGTGCTGGCGCGCAATGCACGCCGCCTGCATCCCGGGGATACGCTGGCCTTTGGCCAAAGCCCCGTCACGGCGGAAGTGCTGGCGCGCGGCGATGCGGGTGACGTGACCCTGCGCTTCAGCGTGGAGGGGGCGGCCTTCGACCAGTTCCTGCATGATGCGGGCCGTCTGGCGCTGCCCCCCTATATTGCCCGCCCCGATGGCCCGACCGAGCAGGACCGCAGGGACTACGCCACCATCTTCGCCCAGCACCGGGGTGCGGTGGCCGCCCCCACGGCGGGGCTGCACTTCACGCCCGCGCTGCTCGCCGCCCTCGACCATGCCGGTGTGATCCGCCAGACACTGACGCTGCATGTGGGGGCGGGCACGTTCCTGCCCATGCGCAGCGAACAGATTTCCGCCCACCACATGCATGCAGAGCGTGGCACCATCACCCCGCACGCGGCCCGGCGTATCAACGCGGCCCGTGCGGCAGGGGGGCGGATCGTTGCCGTGGGCACGACCTCGCTGCGCCTTCTGGAAAGTGCGACGGACGGGAACGGGGTCGTGCATCCCTTCCATGGCGAGACCGCCATCTTCATCAGGCCCGGCTACCGCTTCCGCGCGGTGGACATGCTGCTGACCAATTTCCACCTGCCGCGCTCCACGCTGTTCATGCTGGTCTGCGCCTTTGGTGGCTACCGCCGCATGCAGGCGGCCTATGCCCATGCCATAGCCAGTGGCTACCGTTTCTATTCGTATGGCGATGCCTGCCTGCTGCATCGCAGTGAGGGAGACCTGCCATGACCGCATTCCGCTGGCGGCCCGAAGCCCGCGATGGCCACGCCCGCGCGGGCTGGCTGGATACCGCGCATGGCAGCGTGGCCACCCCGACCTTCATGCCCGTGGGCACGGTCGGCACCGTCAAGGCCATGACGATGGACAGCGTGCGGTCTACGGGGGCGGGCATCGTGCTGGGCAATACCTATCATCTCATGCTGCGTCCCGGTGCCGAGCGGGTGCGCGAACTGGGCGGGCTGCACCGCTTCATGGACTGGCCCGGGCCGATCCTGACCGATTCGGGCGGGTTCCAGGTCATGTCGCTCGGCCCGCTGCGCAAGCTGGACCAGGACGGCGTGACCTTCCGCTCGCACATTGATGGATCGAAACACCGCCTGACGCCCGAGCGCTCGACCGATATCCAGCATGCGCTCGATGCCACCATCAGCATGTGCTTTGATGAATGCCCCGCCCTGCCTGCCGCCCCCGACGTGATTGCACAATCCATGCGCATGTCCATGCGCTGGGCGGAGCGGTGCCGCACGGCGTTCATCCAGCGCCCCGGTTACGCGCAGTATGGCATCATCCAGGGCGGCACCGAGCCGGACCTGCGCGCCGAGAGCGTGAAGGCGCTGACGGGCATCGGGTTTGAAGGCTACGCCATTGGCGGCCTGGCGGTGGGGGAGGGGCAGGAACTCATGTTCTCCACCCTTGAGGCCACCGTGCCGCTGATACCGGATGCCAGTCCGCGTTACCTCATGGGTGTCGGCACGCCAGACGACCTGCTGGGTGCCGTGGAACGCGGCGTGGACATGTTCGACTGCGTCATGCCCACGCGGGCGGGGCGCACGGCGCGCGCCTATACCGAACGTGGCACGCTCAACCTGCGCAATGCACGCCATGCCACCGATTCGCGGCCCATCTCGCCGCATTGCGACTGCCTGGCGTGTTCGCGCCACAGCCGCGCCTACCTGCACCACTTGTTCCGGGCCAATGAAATTCTCGGCCCGATGCTGCTTACGTGGCATAACCTTGCCTATTACCAGCGGCTCATGCGCGGGATGCGGGCGGCGATTGTCGATGGCGCGTTTGCCGCCCATGCCGGCCACCTGCGCGCCCAGTGGGCGATGGATGACTGGAGCGGTGACGAAATGCCCCATCCCGATTTTCCGCCGGTGCCCTGATGGCAGGCGCGCCGCCCGGCCCTGACCCCGCCCGCATGGCGGCGCGGATTGCCGACCATGCGCGCCATCTGGGGTTTGACGCGGTGGGATTTGTCCCGGCCCGGCTGGATGATGCGGCGCGTGCCCGGCTGGCCATGTTTGTGGAAAACGGATTCGCGGGCAGCATGGGCTGGATGGCGCAGCGCATGGAACAGCGCGGCGACCCGCGCGGCCTGTGGCCCGAAGTCCGCAGCGTGATCGCCCTTGGCCTGAACTACGCGCCCGAAGGCGACCCGCTGGCCACGACCCGCCAGCCCGGGGCAGGCAATATTTCCGTCTATGCCCGCAATCGGGACTACCATGACGTGGTCAAGGGCATGCTCAAGCATCTTGCCCAGTTCGTGGTGAACGAGGGGCGGCGGCAGGGCATGGACGACACGCAGGTGAAGGTATTTGTCGATACCGCCCCGGTCATGGAAAAACCGCTGGCGCAGAATGCGGGGCTGGGCTGGCAGGGCAAGCATACATCGCTTGTCTCGCGCCAGCATGGCAGCTGGCTGTTCCTGGGTGAGATCTATACCACGCTGGACCTGCCGCAATCGGCCCCATCGGGCGGGGGATGCGGCACCTGCACGCGCTGCCTTGTGGCGTGCCCGACCGATGCATTTCCCGAACCCGGCGTGATGGATGCGCGGCGGTGCCTGTCCTACCTGACCATCGAGAACCGCGGGCCGATTCCCCACGCCCTGCGCCCCGCCATGGGCAACCGCATCTATGGCTGTGATGACTGCCTGGCCGTCTGTCCGTGGAACCGCTTCGCACAGGCCACCCGCCACATGAAGCTGGTCGCGCGGGAGGATCTGCGCGCACCCGCGCTGGGGGAACTTGCGGCACTGGATGATGCGGGCTTCCGCGCACGGTTTTCCGGCTCGCCCGTCAAGCGGATCGGGCGGGCACGTTTTGTACGCAACGTGGCGGTGGCCATTGGCAATAGCGGGCAGCCCGCACTCCGCCCCGCGGTCCTACCCCTGTGCACGGACCCTGACCCCGTGGTGGCTGAAGCGGCGCGGTGGGCGGCGGGGCGGCTGCCGCAATGAGCGGGTCCGCCCCCCTGCCGCTGCCCACGCAGCGCGGTGCACGGCTGCTGCACAAGCGCAGCCTCAACCTGTCGGGCCATCGCACCAGCGTGGCACTGGAGCCGGAGTTCTGGCACGCCCTGCGACTGATCGCCCACGGGCGCGGCCTGACGCTGGCGGGGCTGGTGGGGCAGGTTGATGGCCAGCGCCCGCCTGACCGCCCGCTGGCATCGGCATTGCGGGTGGAGGCATTGCGCGAATGGATGCCTGCCCTGCCGGAAATGCCAGATACGGACAGGGAAGATCGGTTGGGTTGACCGTCCATCCGTGCTAGTACTGGGGCATGGCGATCTGGGGCAAACTTTTTGGTGGCGTGGCGGGGTTCGCGGTTGGCGGCCCCATGGGCGCCGTTGTGGGTACGGCACTGGGGCATGCGGCGGATAATGGCTCGCTGCTTGAAACCCCGGTGGGCGGGTGGACCGACCGCTGGGGCCCGCGGCTCAATGCCGATCCCAACGGGGCGGCCACCTTCATGGCGGCCAAGATGGCGGCGGCCATGGGCAAGCGTGACCAGATGTATGGCCTCGTCATCATCATCCTGTCCGCCAAGATGGCGAAGTGCGATGGTCCCGTGAACCGTGCCGAGATCGATGCCTTCAAGCGCCGCTTCAACCTGCCGCCCGAGAACATGAAGGACGTGGGCCGCCTGTTCGACAGTGCCCGCCAGCGTACGGATGACTACCGCGCCTTCGCCACCGAACTGGGCCGTGCCTTTGCCAGCAAGACCGGCATGCTGGAGGAAGCGCTGGCCTCCCTGTTCGTGATCGCGCGCGCGGATGGTGAGATCAACGCGCAGGAGGAAACCTTCCTGCGTGGCGTGCATAAAGCCTTCAATCTCAGCCCCGGCGCATGGGACCGTGCGCGTGACGGGGGTGCCCGCCCCGGCGTGAGCGAGGTCGATGCCTATGCCGTGCTGGGTGTTGCGCGCGATGTGGGTGATGAGGAAGTGCGCGTGGTCTGGCGCCGGCTGGTGCGTGAGCATCATCCCGATGTGCTCAGCGCGCGTGGCGCAACCGCCGCCCAGCAGGCGGAGAGTGCGGCCCGCATTGCCCAGATCAATGCGGCATGGGACCGCATCAAGCGCGACCGCAAACTGTAGGGCCTCAATACCCGCCTGTCCGGTATTGCCAGCCGCAGCGTGGCGGCCATTGCACCATGGCGGATGTCTTTCATCAACCACGCGCGGTCCGTGAATCATAAAGAAGTTTTTGGTGAAGCTTTTTTCAAAAAGCTTCGGGGAACGCCGCCCTTCTGAAAAAAGCGGCACCCAAAAACCTTCATCATCACCTCGGGCCACGGCACCGTTGTGACGGGCCGTGTCGAGCGTGGTGCCGTGAACGCCGGCGACGAAATCGGGATCTTTGGCCTGTTTATCAGGTCGCAATCAGGTCGCCGGCCTGCGCTTCCTGTCCAGCAGCCGGCGCAGCGCGCCCGCCACCGTATGGGCCAGTGCGCGATAGGCCTGGCCCGCGGCACTGTCCGGCGCCGCGATGACAATCGGCGCACCCGCATCGGCGCTGGCGCGGATATCGGCCAGCAGCGGGATCTCGCCCAGAAAGGGCACGCCCATCTTTTCTGCTTCCATCTTCGCCCCGCCATGGCCGAACAGGTCGGTACGGTGGTTGCAGTTGGGGCAGCAGAAGTAGGACATGTTCTCCACCATGCCCAGTACGGGCACGTTCATCTTCTCGAACATGGCAATGCCGCGCCGTGCGTCCAGCAGGGCGATATCCTGCGGGGTGGAGACGATCACGGCACCGGCCAGCGCGGTTTTCTGCGCCAGGGTCAGCTGCGCATCCCCCGTGCCGGGCGGCATGTCCACCACCAGCACGTCCAGCGCACCCCATTCGACATCGCCCAGCAACTGGCCGATCGCCCCCATGACCATCGGGCCGCGCCAGATCATGGCCTTGGTTTCATCCACCAGCATGCCGATGGACATGGCGCTGATGCCCCATCTGTGCGGCGGGATCAGGCGACCGTTACGCACTTCGGGCTGCGTGGTCATGCCCATCATGCGCGGCAGGGAGGGGCCATGCACGTCCGCATCCATAAGCCCGACCTTCAGCCCCTCCAGCCCCAGCCCCACGGCCAGATTCACGGCAGTGGTGGACTTGCCCACACCCCCCTTGCCCGACGCCACGGCAATGACCACCTTCACATCGGGCAGGAGCGGGCCGGTCGCGGGGCGGCCTGCGCCCCCCCCGAGGTTGAGCGGGCGGTGGCCCCCCGCGGCGGCCGGCGGTTCGGCGGCCGCAGGCGGGGCCGGGCGGTGCGCGGTCAGGATGACGCTGGCGCCTGTGCAGGCGGGAACGGCGCTGGAAAGGGCCCGTTCGAGTTCGGGAAGCAGGGCCTGCAGCCGCGCGGCATGCGCACGCTCGGTCGCGATGGCGACATGAAGCACGCCATCACGCACCATGAAGGCGTCCAGCCTGCCCAGATCAGCCACGCTGGCGGTCCTGTCGGCTGTGCGGACGTGCCGCAGCACGCTCTCTATGGTTGTCCGGTCGGGACTGGTCATGGTCATGCACTCCCTGTTTCTGGCGCCCGTGCGGGTATAGAAGGCACGGGGCACCGTGGTCGAGTCAGGAAACGGTGGGGCGGATCATTTGACGGGCCACCGGGCTGGCCGCCATGCCGGGCATGCGGGGCATCCCTGCCCGCCGGGAATGGCCTCCGGCCGGATTTGCTGCTTTACGCACGGCATGCGGATGTGCGGCCTCCGGCCTCCAGACGCATTGTTCAGGCTGACAGGGAACACCATGGGCACATCCATTTCGCCAGCGTCCACATCCCATCCCGCGCCCCGGCACGTACCCCATCGGCGTGACCACAGAATCGACGCCCTGCGCGGCGCGGCACTGCTCATGATGTGCATCGACCATATCCCGCAGGATGTGCTCAACCGCTTCACCATGCGCAATGTGGGTTTTGCCGATGCGGCGGAGGTGTTCGTGCTGCTGGCGGGCTATGCCTCGTGGCTGGCCTACGGGCGGGCGTTTGGGCGCCAGCCGGCCATGACGGTGCTGGGGCGGATCGGGCGGCGGTGCTGGCAGCTTTATGCATACCAGATGGTGATGGTGGTGGTGTGCATTTCCACCATCCGCATATGGCGGCATTTCTGGCCGGTACCGGTTGATTTCCTGGAGCCGGAACTGGCGCACGGGCTGGATTCGGCATGGCGCGTACTGACATTGCAGGCGCTGCCGGGCAACCTGAACATCCTGCCGCTCTATATCGTGCTTCTGCTGGGGTTCGCGCCGCTGTACCTGCTGCTGCGCGGGGTGGGCACGGCCGTGGTGCTGGGGCTGAGCGCTGCCGTATGGCTGGTGGTCAATCTTGACCCGCGTCTCAACTTTCCCAACTGGCTGGACCCCGATGGCTGGTATTTCGACCCGCTGGCCTGGCAGTTCCTGTTCGTGCTGGGCGTGTGCGCCGCCCGGGTGGCGGGCGGGCATGATGGCAGCCTGCCGCGCGTGCGGGCGCTGGCATGGATGTGCATGGGCTATCTTGTCTTCTCCGCCGTGCAGTCCTTTCCGTGGACGGACTGGGGCCTGACCGACCTGCGGCCCGTGGTCATGTCCGCGCCGGACAAGATGGTCCTCTCGCCATGGCGGCTGCTGGATGTGCTGGCGCTGTTCTACCTGGTGCAGTCATCGGGGCGGGCGACGGTGCTTGCGGCCAGCCGGGGCGGGCAGCTCATGGCGCTGTTCGGGCGGCATTCGCTGGAAATCTTCACCGCAGGCACCCTGATCGACCTGTACGGGCGGCTGGTACTGACCAGTTTTGGCACGGGCTGGGCCATGCAGGTGGTGGTCAATGTGGCGGGCTTTGTCGTGCTGCTGGCGGTGGCGCGCAACCGGGAGCGTGCGCGGATACGCGCGCGCCAGTCCCGCCCCGCGCCCGGCGGTGGCATACCGGCGGGCGTGCCGCTGTGCCGGAACTGACGTCGCGGTTTCCGCGTGCGTGAAGGGCGTGATATAGGTGCTCCGTCCCGATCCCGTTCAGCAGGATGTATGAGCCCCATGTCCCTTCGTGCCGCTGCCTTTTCCCGATCCTGCCTTGCCGTAGGGCTGGCCACGGCCCTGGGGGGACATGTCGCGCAGGCGGCTGACCCGGCGCCCGCGCCCGCGCCGCCCGCGGCAACGCCGATGCGCCTGCCCGGTGAGGGGCGCAACATGCCCGACAGCTTTGCCGACCTTGCGGCACGGCTGCTGCCCGCCGTGGTCAACGTCTCCACCACCGAGATGGTCCGCCCCGGCGAGGACGACGGCGATGACGGTGATGACGGCGACAACACGCCGCAGGTCCCCAATTTTCCCGAAGGTTCGCCGTTCGAGAAATTCTTCCATGATTTCATGAACCGTCAGGACAGTCCCAACGCGCCGCCACGCAAGATGCAGGCGCTGGGTTCGGGCTTCATCATCGACCCCTCGGGCGTGATCGTGACCAACAACCACGTTGTCCGCCACGCCGACCAGATCACCATAACGCTGCAGGACAATACCGTGCTCAAGGCCCGCCTGCTGGGCCATGATGACCGCACCGACCTTGCCGTGCTGAAGGTGGACAGCCCCAAACCGCTGCCCGCCGTGCCCTTTGGTGACAGCGACCACGCCCGCGTAGGGGACTGGGTGCTGGCGATCGGCAATCCCTTCGGCCTGTCGGGCACGGTCACGGCGGGTATCGTGTCCTCCCGCGGGCGCAATATCGAGCAGGGGCCGTATGACGATTTCATCCAGACCGATGCCCCCATCAACAAGGGCAATTCCGGTGGCCCGCTGTTCAACCTGCATGGTGAGGTGATCGGCATCAATACCGCCATCTTCTCGCCTTCAGGCGGGTCGATCGGCATCGGCTTTTCCATTCCCTCGGCCGAAGCGCAGGGCATCATCACCCAGCTGCGCCAGCACGGCCGGGTCACGCGCGGGTGGATTGGCGTGCGCATTCAGGACGTGACGCAGGAAATCGCCGATGGCCTTGGCCTGAAAAGCGCCCATGGCGCGCTGATCGCAGGCGTTGAGCCCAAGGGCCCGGCCGCAAACGCCCATCTGCAGACCGGCGACGTGATCCAGACCCTGAACGGCAAGGACATCGATGGCCGCGCCCTGCCGCGGCTTGTGGCGGAACTGGCGGGCGGCAGCGTGGCGCACCTGGGCATCTGGCGCAAGGGCCAGCAGATGAATGTCACCATCACCATCGGCGCCCTGCCCGAGGAAAAGACCGACAGGGCCGACAGCGCCCACCCGGCGGCAAAAAACCCGGCACAGGGCAGCATGGCTGTTGCGGGCATGGGCTTTACGGTGGGCGAGATCGATGACATCGCGCGCCAGAAATACAACATGGCGGATGGACAGAAGGGCGTTCTGGTAACCGGTGTGACCGATGACAGCCCGGCCGCCGAACGCGGCCTGCGCCCCGGTGACGTGGTGACCGAGGTGCAGCAGGCCGCCGTCAACACCCCCGCCGACCTGCGTCGCCAGCTTGATGCGGCCCGTACCCAGCACCGCAAGACCGTGCTGTTCCTGGTGCAGAATGCCGATGGCCTGCGCTGGGTGCCCTTTCCCCTGCCGGACGGGAGCGGACACTGAGCCGCATGCATGAACGGCTGAAGAACCTGCTGCTTTCCATCGCGCGGCGGGGTACGTGGCGGCAGGTCGTGCGGATGAACGTCTCGCTCATCCTGTCGGGCATTGTCGCCACCATCATCCATCTGGATGAGCCGGTCTGGGCGCTGATCACATCGGTCATCGTCATAACCCAGACCCGGCTGACCCAGACGCTCTCCACCGGGCGCGAGCAGATCGTGGGCACGCTGATCGGGGCGGCGGCCGGCATGTCCGCCATTGCGCTGGAACAGTGGTGCGCGCTGTCGGTGGGCATGGTGTTCTGGGTCATGCTCATGCCGCTGGCGGTGCTGGTGGCCTTGCGGCCCAAGATGCGGGTGGCCATTGTCACCCTGATGGTCGTGCTGCTGTTTCCCGCCACGGGGGAACCGTTTTCGAGGCCGCTGCAGCGCATCGCCTCGATCATGACCGGGGTGGTGGTGTCGTTCGCGGTGTCCTTCTTCGTACTGCGTAACGAGGCGCGGCGCGAAGTGCTGGGCAATGCCGCAAGCCTGCTGCGCCGTCTGGCCGACCTGCTGACCGGGGCACTCCACCAGAACCCCGACCATGACGCGCTGGCCACGGTGGACGGGATGTGCCGCTCCCTGCTGCAGGACATGAATGACGGCGTGCAGGAAGCCGAGGTCGAGCACCCGGCCGGTTCGCTGGCGCGGCATGACCCGCTGGTTGCCCGCCTGCCGGGGCTCCTGCGCCGGATCCGGTCGGACGCCATCTTCATAGCCCGCGCCGCCGTGGAGGGCGAAACCGCCCGCACGGGGGACATCCTGGCCCGGGAGCGCGACATGCTGGCCAGCGTGCTGGGCCAGATGGCCACACGCTGCGACACGCTTGCCACCACCCGGCGGCGGGGCGGCCCGCTGCCCGAGCAGGACATGTGCGATATACTGGACCAGTTGCAGCAGGTGGGGGAACACTGGACCCCCGTCATGCGTTTTGCTGTCGGACTGCTGCATGCGGACATGCGGCTTGCCGTGCGCAACATCTGGTCTGATGGGCGTACGGATGATGGTCCGTTCCCCCTATCGGGGCATCCGCTGCTGGCCGAGGCCGCGTTCGCCCCGGCCGGTTCCGGCCGGCCCATGAAGGAATAGGACGGGCGCGGACGCCACCGACACGGAGTACACAGGCGCCATGCTGAATGAAACAATCCTCCATCATCTTCCCGCTGGCGTGCAGGGACCACGTTACAGACGGGCGGAAGTGGGGCGCGGGATCGTTCATTTTGGTGTCGGCAACTTCTTTCGCGCGCATGAGGCCTGGTACGTGGACAGATGCCTCGCCCTGCCCGGTCAGTCGGCGTGGGGAATCGTGGGCGTGGGCCTGAATGGTGGCAGCCGGGGGGAGGCCAAGGCCCGCGAATTCCAGCAGCAGGACTGCCTGTATTCCCTGACGGAAGTCACCGCCGATGGCGCACGCACGGTATCCGTTATCGGGGCGCTGCGTGAATACCTGCTGGCCCCGGCGGACCCCGAGGCCGTGCTGCGCCGACTGGCGGACCCCGAAACCCGGATCGTCAGCATGACGATTACGGAAGGCGGCTACCATATTGATGAGGAAACCGGCCTGTTCCGTCTGGATGCGCCAGCCGTGCGCGCCGATCTGGACAATCCGCGCCGGCCCACGACCGTATTCGGCTATGTGGTGGAGGGGCTGCGCCGCCGGCGCGAGGCGGGTATTGCCCCCTTTACCGTGCTGTCCTGCGATAACCTGCGCAGCAACGGCCATGTCGCGCATACCGCCTTTGTCAGCTATGCCCGCGCGCTGGATGAAGGGCTGGCCGCCTGGATTGACGCCAATGTCACCTTTCCCTGTTCCATGGTGGACCGCATCACCCCCGGCGTGGACACGCCAACGCGCAATGCGCTGAATGAAGCCAGCGGGCTGGATGATGACCTGCCCGTGCTGGCGGAGGATTTCAGCCAGTGGGTGCTGGAGGACAACTTCTGCAATGGCCGCCCCGCGCTGGAAGAAGCGGGGGTGGAATTTGTGGAGGACGTGGCGGGTTACGAGCAGGTGAAGGTACGTATGCTCAATGCGTCGCATGTCCTGCTGGGCGCGATGGGGCTGCTGCTGGGCTATCGCTACGCGCATGAAACGGTGGAGGACGCGGATCTGGTCCGCTTCGCCAATGCCTACTGGACACAGGATGCCATGCCGCAGATCGACGCGCCCGCGGGTGTCGATCTTGATGCCTATCGCAGGCGCCTGCTCAGCCGTTTTTCCAACCGTGCGGTGGCGGATACGCTGCTGCGCATATGCAGCGACGGCGCATCGAAGGTACGGGTGTTCTGGACGGATACCGTGCGCCGCTCACTGACCAGCGGGCACGACCTGCAGCGCATTGCCTTCGGCATCGCCGCCTATATGGAAATGCTGCGCGGACAGGATGAAAGGGGGGAGGGCTATACCCCCATCGAACCCACGCTGGATGCGGACGAAATGGCGCTTGTCAATGCCAGTGACCCTGCGGCGGCCCTTGCGCTGCCAGCCTTCGATGGCTGGCGTGACATGGACACGACCGAACTTGATGCCGCCGTGGTCGCGGCCCGCAGGGCCATTCGTGAACGCGGCGTGCGGGCCAGCCTGCCCACCTGATGCGCGCGGCCTTCAGGGTGCTGGTGCGATCGCGCGGCGCATGGCGCGGGCATCCGCGCCATAGGTGGCGATGATGGCGGTCGATATGCCCGGTGTGGGCACGAAGCCCAGATGCGCCCAGACCGGTCCCGCGCCCTCCGTTGCCACAAGGGCCAGCCAGTCCATGCCCAGCGCATGCGCGGCCCGTGTCATGATTTGTAATGCGGCCCGCGTGGCCCCACGGCCGCGCAGCGCGGGCAGGATGGCGATGTCATGAAGGTACCAGCAGTCCGGCCGCCCCGGCAGGTGGTCCAGACAGGTATCCAGCGCCGGCGGGCATGCCATCCGCCAGGGGTGGCTGAGCATGTAGCCTCCCACCATATCCCGGGCATCCGGCAGGACCAGGCAGCCTTCGGGGCAGAGCCTGCGGCGTTCATCAAGCACGGCTTCCCGTTCGGGGCACAGGGGGTGCAGCCGGGCTGCCAGCGCCACGACCCCGGCCATGTCATCCGCCCGCATCGGGCGCCATGACGGGACGGCGGGCGCAGCGTCCGTGCAGCCGGTGTGGGATGGAACTGTGGGCATGATAGGAAAATCCGTTCCAGATAACATCGTTTCCGGTAGAAGGGGGCAATGGTATAGCTGCTGGTTGAGGGATGGAACACCATGACGGAAATGCGCCTGACATTACGGCTGGACGCCAATGGCACGCCGCTGCTCGGGCACGGCAAGATCCGCCTGCTGGAACAGATTGGCGAGACGGGTTCCATTTCCGGCGCGGCCCGGGCCATGGGCATGTCCTACCGGCGGGCCTGGCTTTTGGTTGAATCGATGAATACCGCCTTCGTGCGCCCGCTGGTGGCGGCCCGTCCCGGTGGTGGGGGCGGGGCCGGCCTTTCGGCGGAAGGGGAGGCGGTATTGCGGCTTTACCGTGAAATCGAGCAGGCAACCCGGAATGCCGCCCGTGGACCGCTTGAAACCCTGGCGGCCATGTGTTCATCCCCGCCGTGAAAAAACCACGGGCGACCCCGATCGTGGTCATCTCGATGGTCTGCCTGCCAATAAACAATAATTAATGTGTCATTATATCTAATAAAGAAGAACGAACTGGAGTTTAACTCAGTGCTACGACGCGATTTCATGAAGGCGGGAACAGCCCTGTCGGTCCTGTACGGCGCGGGCATGGCCCCCACACGGTCGGCCCGCGCTGCGCAGAGCGCCAATTTTGATGCCACTACCGTACGCACGCTGGCGCACCAGCTTTCGCAGCAGGCCTATCAGGCACCTTCCCAGACCTTGCCCGCAGCACTGCGGAACCTGAACTTTGACCAGTACAATTCCATGACGTTCCGCTCGGAACAGGCATTGTGGCATGGTGAGAACCTGGGTTTCGATGTCGAATTCTTTCCCCGCGGCTATCTGTACGCCCCCCGGATCGAAATGAACGAGGTGATCGACGGCCAGTCCCGTCCCATCGCCTTCAACGCCGACATGTTCACCTATAACGACCCTGCCCTGCGGGTGAACGAGGATATCGGCTTTGCCGGCCTGCGGCTGCGCGCGCCGATCAACACGCCGGGCGTGATGGAGGAGTTCTGCGTCTTCCTTGGTGCCTCCTATTTCCGTGCCGTGGCCAAGGGGCAGAATTACGGACTGTCCGCGCGTGGCTTCGCCAATGGCACCGGCAACCCGACGGGGGAGGAGTTCGCCCTGTTCCGCGCCTTCTGGCTGGAAAAGCCCAAGGCGGGCGTGGACAGCGTGGTCATCCATGCCCTGCTGGACAGCCCGTCGCTGGCCGGTGCGTTCCGTTTCACCATCCGGCCGGGTGAGACGACGGTCTTTGATGTCCAGTCGTATCTCTACCCGCGCAAGGCCATTGCCCAGTCCGGTATCGCGCCGCTGACCGGCATGTTCTATTTCGACGCCAATGACCGCACCCGCGTGGATGACTGGCGCCCCGCAGCCCATGACAGCGAGGGCCTGTCAATGTGGACCGGTAGCGGCCAGCAGCTGTGGCGGCCGCTGCGCAACCCGCGTGACCTGCAGTTCTCCGCCTTCAGTGACGTGCGGCCGCATGGCTTCGGCCTGATGCAGCGCAAGCGCGCCTTTACCGATTTCGAGGATGTCTCCCTCAACTATGAAAAGCGGCCGTCCCTGTGGATCGAGCCGATCGGGGACTGGGCTGCGGGTTCGGTGGACCTGGTGGAAATTCCCACCCCCAACGAGGTTAATGACAACATCGTCGCTTTCTGGCGCCCGCAGGATGCGCTGGAGGCGGGGCATGAATATGTCTTCACCTATCGCATGTACTGGGGATGGGACACGCCATGGCCCACCAGGCTGGCGCGCATCAATGCCACCCGCGTGGGTGAGTCGACGGATGATTCGCATACCCGTTTCTTTGATCTCGATTTTGTCGGAACACCGTTCGACAAGTTGCCCGACAACCCGCATTTCCATCTGCAGTGCCGTACCTCGGCAGGTGAAATCCGCAATGTGGTGGTCGAGCCGGTGCCCCCCATCCATGGCTGGCGCAGCACCTTCGAATTCGCGCCAGGTGATGCCAAGGTGGCGGAACTGAACTGCGTGCTGGCCGATGACAATGGTCCCGTGTCGGAAGAATGGGTCTACCGATGGACACCGTAGCAGCCAGCGCCCCGCCCGAGCCACCACCTGCGGGCGGTACCGGCGCAGACACGCGGCTGCCGCAGGGCTGGAGCGCGCTGCCCCGTCCTGCCCCGCTGGACATGCCCGTCCATGCGCTGGAGGAGGCGCCCGATCTGCACGGGCGCAGCCACACGCCCTCTACCGAGTGGCGGCTGATCAGCCTGCGCCGGCTGCTGGTGATCGGCGGTGCCCTGGCCATGACCGGGGCCGCCGGTTACGAGATGGACCTGGTGTTCAACGCCGTGCAGCGCTCGGTCGCGGGCATGGTGATGCTGGTGCTGTTCGTGCTGCTGTTCATGTGGATCGCGCTGGCCTTTACCTCTGCCGTGGCGGGGTTCTGTTCCATGCTGGCCGGTGGCGGGCTGGGACTGGGCATTGCGCGCAGCGGCCCGCTGCCCCGGCTTGCCACCCGCACCGCGCTGCTCATGCCGACCTATAACGAGGACCCCGGCCGCGTCATGGCCGGGCTGCGCGCCACCATCGACAGCCTTGCCGCCACCCGGCAGGAGCGCGCGTTTGATGTATTCATCCTGTCCGACACCACCAATCCCGACATATGGGTGGCGGAGGAAGCGGCCTACATGGCCCTGTGTCGCGCCACCGGCTGGGGCGGGCGGCTGTTCTACCGCAGGCGCGCTGTCAATACCGACCGCAAGGCAGGCAACATAGGCGAGTGGGTGCGTACCTATGGCGCGGCCTACCAGCAGATGATCACGCTCGATGCCGACAGCGTCATGTCCGGGGATGTGATCGTGCGGCTGACATCGGCCATGGAGCACAATCCTGGCGTGGGGCTGATCCAGTCGCTGCCGGTCATCGTGAACGGCCAGACCCTGTTCGCCCGCATGCAGCAGTTCGCCGGCCGCGTGTACGGCCCGCTGATTGCCCATGGCATTGCATGGTGGCATGGGTCGGAGGGGAATTACTGGGGCCATAACGCGGTCATCCGCACCGCGGCCTTTGCCGAGCAGGCGGGCATGCCGCACCTGCCGGGGCGCAAGCCCTTCGGCGGTGCGATCATGAGCCACGACTTCGTGGAGGCAGCCCTGATGCGCCGGGGTGGCTGGGCCATCCACATGGTGCCCGCCCTGAGCGGGTCGTATGAGGAAAGCCCGCCCTCGCTGACCGACATCGCCATCCGTGACCGGCGGTGGTGCCAGGGCAATCTCCAGCATGCCAAGGTGGTCTCCACCCGTGGCCTGCACTGGGTCAGCCGCATGCACATGCTCATGGGCATCGGCTCGTACGTCACGGCGCCGCTGTGGCTGATCTTCCTGCTGGTGGGTATCGTGGTCTCGCTCCAGAGCCGCTTTTACAAGCCGGAATACTTTGGCGATACCAAGCTGCTCTATCCGCATTGGCCGCATGTTGATCCGGTACAGGCCGAATACATGTTCATTGGCACCATGGTCGTGCTGCTGGCCCCCAAGATACTGGCCTATGTCCTGCTGCTCATTGACGGCCCGCTGCGCCGTGGCTGCGGGGGGGCGATCGCGGCAGGGGCGTCCATACTGGTGGAAACGGTGGTGGGCGGCCTGCTGGCTCCCATCGCCATGCTGATCCAGACCGGTGGCGTGCTGTCGATCCTGCTGGGGCGTGATTCAGGCTGGAATGCCCAGCGGCGTGACGCAGGTGGCCTGCAGGTCATGCAGAACGTGCGGCTGTACATGCTTCATACCGTGCTGGGCCTAGCCCTGGCGACGGCGGCATGGAGTGTCTCGCTGCCCCTGTTCTTATGGATGCTGCCGGTCACATTCGGGCTGGTCTGTGCCATTCCGCTGGCGGTACTGACCGGCAGTGATGCCGTGGGGCAGGCATTCAGGCGCGCCCGCCTGCTGCTGATCCCCGAGGAAACGGCCCCCCCGCCCGTGCTGGCGGAAGCCATCAGCTATATGCGCCAGATGGCGGGCCACCCCGTGCAGGAGGCCATTGCCGCCCTGCGGACGCGTAGCGGGCTGCTCAGGGTGCATGAGATCATGCTGCCACCGCCACGCAGGCCGGGTGATCCGATCAATCCCGCGCTGCTGGTGGGGCTGCTCAAGGTGCGTGAGGCGCCGGATCTGGCCAGCGCCGTGCACACGCTCGACCGTGCGGAAAAATCAGCCGTGCTGGGCAGTGCCGAAGGTCTCCGGATACTGGCCGGGCTGCCCTGACGGGCGGGCGGCAGGCAATCAGTCGGAGGCCGTGCCCTGCGGGGGGGTGGCCATCTCCTCGCCCTCATCCGACCCGTCAACGGTCATGATCGCATCCAGCGCATCGCACAGCTTTTTCTGGTTGGCGCTGGCCAGCGGGCCGGGGTTGGCGCACAGCTTTGCCGCGTCGGGCACGCAGGATTCGGTCGCGTCCTCGTAATCCGATTCCATCACGTCATGCGCCAGGGACAGGTTGGGGTTGTGCGCCTGGTCGCTGGCGTCCTCGATCACCTTTTCCATCTTGTGCATGTCATCAAGCTTGTCGAGACAGGCCTTGCTGGCCAGATCCGGCTTGAGACGCAGCACATCCATCGCGCGCTGCACCTTCTGCGTGGCCAGGCTCTGGCCATGGGCCGTGGTGCAGGACAGTGCGGGCGAGAGCAGCAGTGCGGCCGGCAATGCGGCAAGGCGTAGAGACAGCTTGATGTTCACCGTAAGCGTTCCGTTTGTCCATGCCCCGGCATGGGGAAATACCGCAGGCAATGCCTGACCCGCACGCGCGTGCGGTCCCGACCGGGCGGGAAAGGCGGGAGGCCGACTATGGCAGGAACCACCGCCGCGCGAAAGATGGCCCGCCGGACAATGCATATTCAGTATGCATAAAAATATGTTCTGAAAAGTCATTATATAATCATGGAAAAATCGGAATCTCAGCAAAATTTTGAAAATTCCCTTACATTCACGCAGGTTTTTTAGTATAGATTATCCCAGCTGAATATATTTTTGGTGTTCTGGCGGAGGTTGGAAACTATCCTATCACTGTGAAATGGTTCGTTATCACAACGATTCTGTATATCTAGCCAAATTCTGGTCTTTCCGGCGACGAGAGATCACGTGATCGTGCCCTTTTTCGGATGCGCGCATGTGTTTTGTCACCGAATTGTTTTGCAAGTCGTGCCGCAAGGTACGTTTTCCTGCCGGATTGACGACTTCTGGCCGGTAGCACGTCTGATGGAAGCAGGTTTGCCAGGCATGATGCGCTGGCGTTTTGGCGCTGGGGCCACTGCAGCTTCCATATTCCGCGACCGGTCCGGGCGATTGCACGCCCGACCCTGTTGAAACTGAGGTTCCGCACTGGTGTTTCCGGAAAGCCGGACTGTGCGGACGCAGCCTGCATCGACGCTCCGCAATGAGGTGGAGCCCCTCAACTTCGTGTCGGCTGCCTGTGAAAGAGGAGACTCTCCCCTTGAAACAGACAGACAATCTGTCCGAATCAACGTCCTTTGCTGACCGGCTGGGCATTCCCGCACCCCTGTTCTGGGGGTTCGTGGGCCTGCTGTTCTTCATGATCGGCGATGGTGTCGAAGCCGGCTACCTTGCCCCCTATCTTGAAGGGCAGGGCATCTCGTCGCGCGATACCGCCCTGCTGTTCACCATCTATGGCGTGACCGTCTCGCTGTCGTCCTGGGCCTCGGGGCCGCTGTCCGACCTGTGGGGCCCCAAGCGGGTCATGTGGATCGGCCTTGCCATCTGGGGTGTGTTCGAGGTCCTGTTCCTGACCTTTGGCGTGGCGGTCAACAGCTATCCGATCATGCTGGCGGCCTATACCATGCGTGGTTTCGGCTACCCGCTGTTCACCTACGGCTTCCTGGTCTGGATTGCGGCCGCAACCCCGCCGCGCCAGCTTGGCTCGGCGGCAGGCTGGTTCTGGTTCGCCTTCTCCGGCGGGCTGCCCACGCTGGGTTCGCTGTTTGCCAGCTTCTCCATTCCGCTGATTGGCGAGATGGCGACATTCTGGTCCTCGCTGGCGCTGGTCATGTTCGGTGGCCTGCTGGCGCTGCTGATGACGCGTGAACCAATCGGCTCCAGGCGCCTTGCGGCCCCGGGCACACCGCCGGCCACGATCTTCTTCAGTTCGATCAGCATCCTGTGGCGTGAACCCAAGACGTTTGTCGCCATGATCGTGCGGACCATCAACACGTCGTCCGAATATGCGTTCCTTGTGATCATGCCCGCGTTCTTCACGAAGGTCATCGGCTTCTCGCTGTCGCAGTGGCTGCAGCTGCTGTCGATCATCTTCCTGTCGAACATTCTGGTGAACCTGGTATCGGGCATCACGGCGGACCGTCTGGGCCATCGTACCGTGGTCGCCCTGTTCGGGTGCGTTGGTGCCGCGATCACCGTGCCGCTGTTCTACTACGTGCCGCAGATGTTCCCCGGCAACTTTGGCATCGCCGCCATCATGGGCGCGCTGTACGGGGCGACCATCGCAGCCTTCGTGCCGCTGTCCGGCCTGGTGCCGCAGATCTGCCCGAAGGAGAAGGCAGCCGCCCTGTCCGCCCTGGGTCTGGGTGCTGGCGCAAGCACATGGGTTGGCCCGGCCATCGTGACATGGTTCGAATCCTGGCGCGGGATCGAGGGGATCATCTGGATCTTCTCCGGCCTGTATGTCGCCTCGGCCCTCATGACGCTGGTGCTGACCGTCTCGCCCGAAGCCCGCCGCCATCTGGATGAAGCCGCCGCCCGCGGTGACATTGCGGAGGAAGTGACCCTGGGACACTGATTTTCCCGGACACCATGCGGGCCATCTTCGGGTGGTCCTAACGGACGGGCCTGCTGGCAACGGCAGGCCCGTCCTGCGTTCATGACCGCGTTCCGTCAGCAGGCGGCGTTCTCAAAGACAGATCATGCAGAAGTTTTTGGTAAAGCTTTTTTCAAAAAGCTTCAGGGCATGCCGCGTGCCTGAAAAAAGGTGATCCCGCCTGAAGCGTCCGTCATGGCGCCAGGGCATGAAAAAAGGCCGGAACCCAGTGGTCCGGCCTTTCGTGTAGCAGGGGTAGATATCAGATCCCGCGTTCGGGCCGCCTGCGCGGGTTGCGTGGGCGGTCGGTTGCGGGGGCGCCGCGCTTTTCACCCGGCTTGAGGGCCGGGGCCGCCGCCACTTCGCTTTCAAGCTGGCGGATGCGCTTCTGCACGCTTTCGCGCAGGCTGGGGGCGGTATGGGATTTCATGGTGGCCAGCGTCTCGCGCAGGTCACGCAGCTGCTTCTGCTTTTCGGCAAGTGTGCGACGGATCGGCTGGTTATCGGACATCTGTCCGTGGAATGCGCGCATGATAGGTATCCTGTGGACCTCGGGTCCAGGAAATGAGGTGTCTACTGTCGGATGGAAAGAGGGACAGCACGTACCGTTCCCCGCCTGCCAGGCATGGCAGGCCGGACGGGCCCGTTACGTGATGAACCGGGGGTATTACACCCCGTTCTGCGCCAGCACATCTGCCAGGCCGGTCACGAGGGCCTGGCATTCTGAATCCGTACCAATGGTGATACGCAGCCACTGTGCGATGCGCGGGGTCCGGAAATGACGCACGATGATCGCCCGTTCCCGCAGGGCCGCGGCGAGATAGGCCGCGTCACGGTCCGGATGGCGGGCAAATATGAAATTTGCCTGCGAGGGCAGGACCTCGAACCCCATCTTTCCCAGGCTGTCGGTCAGCCTGTTGCGTGAGCTTATGATCTTCTCGCGGGTATTTGCAAGCCATTCCCGATCCTCGATCGCGGCAATGGCGCCAGCCTGCGCCAGCCGGTCCAGCGGGTAGGAGTTGAAACTGTCCTTTACGCGTGTCAGGGCCGCGATCAGGTCGGGCTGGCCAATGGCGTAGCCCACCCGCAGCCCGGCCAGCGCGCTGGATTTGGACAGGGTGCGCACCACCAGCAGGTTGGGATGACCTGCTACCAGGGGAATGGCCGTGTCCGCGCCAAAATCGACATAGGCTTCATCCACCACCACCACGGCATCCGGGTGGTCGGTCACCAGGGTACGGATGGCATCCAGCCCCAGGGCCATGCCGGTGGGGGCATTGGGATTGGGGATGATGATGCCGCCACATGGCCTGCGGTAATCCGCAATATCGATGCGCATGGCGCTGTCCAGCGGTACGACTTCGTGACTGATGCCATACAGCCCGCAATAGACGGGGTAGAAGCTGTAGCTGATATCGGGGAACAGCAGCGGCGCTTCATGGTTGAGCAGCCCCTGGAAGGTATGGGCCAGCACTTCATCCGACCCGTTGCCCACAAAGACATGATCGGCCGGTACGTCATGCGCGCGGGCGATGGCGGCGCACAGGGCATGGGCCGTCGGGTCGGGGTACAGGCGCAGCGTGTCATCCGTGGCGGCACGGATGGCCTCGAGCACGCGCGGCGAGGGACCATACGGGCATTCGTTGGTATTGAGCTTGATGAGATTGGCCAGTCTGGGCTGCTCCCCCGGTACGTACGGGGTCAGTGTGTGCACGATCGGGCTCCAGAAACGGCTCATCAGGATCAATTCCAGGTTATCATGGTCGGGAAAGGCAGAGCTCCGCCGGGATGGCGGAGCATGGCGCGCAGGCCGGTGCAGCCGTGCGCGGGTGGGCTTCAGTCCTGCACGACGGCCGTGCGGTCCATGGCCTTCAGCACGACGGCATTGCCCTGCCGGGTCGCGAGCATGCGCGCGCTCACGCCCTCGCCATCGCGCAGGTCGGGACTGGCGCCGTGGTCGAGCAGGAAGGTCACCATGGGGTCACGGTTGAACATCACGGCGAAGATGAGTGGCGTGCGACCGACAAAATTGGGGATGTCCACGCCCGCGCCGTGGGCGACCAGCACGCGCGCGCAGGGCAGGTCGCCCTTGAAGGCGACACCGGCCAGCGCGGTCGCCCCCTTGTCATCCTGCAGGTCGGGCTTCGCGCCCCCTTCAAGCAGGGCGCGCACGGTCTCGGCATGGCCATTGTAGGCGGCGAGGATGAGCGCGGTGTAGCCCTTTTCATTGCGGGTGTCGGGGCTTATCCCCGCCTTGAGGAATTCGCTTACGAGGTCTGTCTGCCCATCCCGCGCGGCGGACAGGAACAGGGTCTCGATTTCCGCTTCGCTGAAGGATTCGGGTGCGGCGGCGGCGGGTTCGCCGCTGGCGACTGTCTTGCTCATGTGCCTGCCTCGCTGGTGGGGTTGTGGAGAATGGGGGCGGTGGCCAGCCCCGCCGGATGCGCGCGATCATAGTACGCTTTGGCCAAAAAGAACATCGGGCAATCCTGCATCATCATGATGTCACCATGCCAGTGTCCGGCATTCGCCATGGTGCAGCACGTCCATGGCATCCGGCGCCAGCCCCTGCGCACGGACTGCCGCGCGCATGCGTGCGACGGGTTCGCCGATCGGTTCATCCGTCAGGCGGAAGGTGCCGAAATGCATGCCGATGCCCCGTTTCGCCCCAAGCTGGCGCAGGCCGGATACCGCTTCCTCGGGCGTTGCGTGCACGCGGGCCATGAGCGCGCGCGGCGCATAGGCCCCGATGGGCAGCAGCGCCACGCCCGGTGCACCCAGCCGGTCGTGGATCAGCCCCCAGTGGCGGCCGGCGGCGGTATCGCCCGCAAAGAACACCTGGCGTCCCGCCGCGTCGCGCAGCATGAAGCCGCCCCACAGGCTTGTATTGCGGTCAAGGGGCGTGCGTGCCGCGCCATGGCGCGCGGGGGTGCAGGTAACGCGTACGCCCGCCGTGTCCACCCCCTGCCACCAGTCGAGTTCCATGATGCGCCTGAGCCCGGTCGCGCGCATGAAGCGGGCGTTTCCAAGCGGTGTCACCACCAGCGGGTCATCCCCCCGCCTGGCCAGCCCACGCAGGGAGGGCAGGTCCATGTGGTCGTAATGCGCATGGGATACCAGCACGATATCCACCCGTGGCAGGTCGGCCAGCCGCCGCCCCGGTGCCCGCACCCGCTTCGGCCCGATGAAGGAAAGGGGTGAGCAGCGTTGCGAGAAGACCGGGTCGGTCAGGATGGTCGCGGCGGTGCCATCGGGGCGGGGAATACGGATCAGGAACGTGCTGTGCCCGATGAACGTTATTGCCACCGTGCCCGGTGCTGGCAGGGCATGCGGGTCACCGGCGGGGGTGGGGTCTTCAATCCATTGCGGCCAGTCGGAAGGGGGGCGGTTCCACTGCCATTTCAGGATCGCCAGTGGCCGCATGCGCCCCGGCGGCAGCCCCTCGGGGCAGATGGCGGGCGGATTGAAGAAGCGGGTGCCATCGGTATGGTCACTGGCGGGTAGCAGCGGCATGTGCGGGTCTCCATCTGTCAGCGTGTCCTGGCGTAACAGGCAAGGGAAGGGGCGGGACCATGCCGGATTGATTCCGTCCTGTCCCGCAGGCACGTGCAACCGGGGGTCCGACCGCGCGCTGGTACATCCTGTATGGGCCATGATGGCACGACACGGGCAAGGGCGCGCATAACGGCTTGATGAGATGGCTTGTTCCGTCCCGAAGGTCGTGAGAAAGTGCGTGCCGTGGAAAGCGACCTGTCCTTGCGCCCAGGGCCCGCGGACAGGCGGCATAAAAAGAATAACACGAAGGTTGCCCGCTCGCGCCCGCTGGCCCGGCCCGACCGGGGCAACAACCATGGCTGTAAGGAGGCCGGATCCTATGCGTTCCCTGTTTACCTCTCTCCCGATGGCACCTGAAGGAGGTGGCGGCATGCCCACCAATATCGATACGCTGTGCATCAACACGATCCGCACGCTGTCCATGGATGCCGTGCAGAAAGCGAATTCCGGCCACCCCGGCACCGCCATGGCGCTCGCCCCCGTTGCCTATACGCTGTGGCGCGACGTGCTGGATTATGACCCCGCCAATCCGCTCTGGCCCAACCGGGACCGCTTCGTGCTCTCGATCGGGCATGCGTCCATGCTGCTGTATTCGCTGATCCACCTGGCCGGCATCCGCGACGTGCGCCCCGGTGGCGTGAGCAATGACCGCCCGGCACTCACGCTGGAAGACCTGGAGCAGTTCCGCCAGCTGGACTCGCTCACCCCCGGCCATCCGGAATATCACCACACGGCAGGTGTCGAGACCACGACCGGCCCGCTGGGCCAGGGCTGCGGCAACTCGGTCGGCATGGCCATTGCCGAGAAATGGCTGGCCGAACACTACAACCGCGATGGCTTCAGGCTGTTCGACCACCACGTCTATGCCCTGTGCGGTGATGGCGACAACATGGAAGGTGTCGCCAGCGAGGCGGCCTCCATCGCGGGCCACCTGAAGCTTGGCAACCTGACATGGATCTATGACAGCAACCAGATTTCCATCGAGGGCTCGACCCACATCGCCTTTACCGAAAGCGTGCACAGGCGCTTCGAGGCCTATGGCTGGCATGTCCTTGAACTGAAGGACGCCAACGACACCGGTGACATGCGCCGCCTGCTGGCCGAGGCGAAGGCCGAGACCTCGCGCCCCACGCTGATCATTGTCCACTCCATCATCGGCTGGGGCGCGCCGCACCTTGCCGGTACGGCCGAAGCACATGGCTCGCCCCTGGGTGTCGAGGAAATCCGCGAGACCAAGAAGTTCTATGGCTGGCCCGAAGACAAAAGCTTCTATGTGCCCGAAGGCGTGCCGGAGCACTTCCAGGCGGGCATCGCAACCCGTGGCGCAGCCGCCAGCAAGGCATGGAATGAACTGTTTGCGGCCTATCGCGCCAGATACCCGGCCGAGGCCGCGCAGCTTGACCATATCTTTGCCGGCACCCTGCCCGATGGCTGGGACAGCGGCATTCCGGTATTCGATGCGGATGCGAAGGGCATTGCCTCACGCGCAAGCTCGGGCAAGGTGCTCAACGAGATTGCGAAGAACTACCCGTGGATGCTGGGTGGTTCCGCCGACCTGTCGCCTTCCACCAAGACACATCTGACATTTGATGGCGCGGGTGACTTCCAGCCGCCGCAGTGGAATGGCACCTATGGCGGGCGCAACCTGCATTTTGGCGTGCGTGAGCATGCCATGGGTTCGATCAGCAACGGCATGGCGCTTTACGGGCTGCGGGCCTACTGCTCGGGCTTCCTGATCTTCTCCGATTACATGAAGCCGCCCATCCGCCTGTCCGCGCTGATGAAGCTGCCGGTGACCTATATCTTCACCCACGATTCGATCGGTGTGGGTGAGGACGGGCCGACCCACCAGCCCATCGAGCAACTGGCCCAGCTGCGTGCCACACCGGGGGTTACGCTGATCCGCCCCGCCGATGCCAATGAGGTGTCGGAAGCCTGGCGCACCCTGATCCAGCTGACCGACCGCCCCAGCGTGCTGGCGCTGAGCCGGCAGAACCTGCCCACCATCTGCCGCAAGACCTATGCGCCTGCCACGGGTCTGGCAAAAGGGGCCTATGTCCTTGCAGATGGCGAGGGGCGTCCCGATGTCATCCTTATGGCGACGGGTAGCGAAGTAGGGCTGATCATCAAGGCGGCGGAAAAGCTTAAGGCGGATGGGATGAACGTACGTCTTGTGTCCATGCCGTCATGGGATCTGTTCGAGGCCCAGCCCAGATCCTACCGCGACAGCGTGCTCCCGCCCGATGTCACCGCGCGCGTGGCGGTGGAGCAGGCCGCCCAGCTGGGCTGGGACCGCTATACCGGCCTTGCGGGCGAGACGATCGTGATGCACGGCTTTGGTGCCTCCGCCCCGGCAGGAGAGCTGGAAGTCAAATTCGGCTTTACGGTTGACGCCGTGGTGGCCGCGGCCCGCAGGCAGGCAGGGAAATAAGGATACAGGCAGGCAGGGGTCATTCCCTGCCTGCCTTGTTTCAAGGCAAAGGAAGCGCTGGCGGCACGGATTGCCGTGCCTACCGGCAAGAAAAGGAAGCACAGGAATGAGCGTGCGAGAAACAGGTGGAGAAAATCCGTTAAAGGAACTGGCCCGGTATGGTCAGTCCCCCTGGCTGGACTTCATCCAGCGTTCCTATACCGAAAACGGAAGCCTGAAGAAGCTGGTGGAAGAAGATGGCCTGAAGGGTGTGACCTCCAACCCCGCCATTTTCCAGAAAGCCATGGGGCAGGGCACGGATTACGACGCCCAGATCCATTCCGTGCTGGAGCATCAGGTGCTGGACGCCGGCGCGCTGTATGAACTGCTGGCCATTGATGACATCCGTGCCGCGGCAAAGGTGCTCTACCCCGTCTATGAACAGACGAAGGGCCTGGACGGGTATGTCAGCCTGGAGGTTTCTCCCTATCTGGCGCGCGACACCAAGGGTACGCTGCACGAGGCGCTGCGCCTGTGGAAGGCGGTAGATGCCCGCAACCTCATGATCAAGATTCCCGGCACGGAAGAAGGCGTGCCAGCGGTGCGCGCCGCCATTGCTGCGGGGTTGAGTGTCAACGTGACGCTGCTGTTCTCGAACGAGGCCTACAAGAAGGTGCTCGAAGCCTACATCACCGGGCTGGAGGACCGTCTGGCCCGTGGTGAGAGCGTTAAGGAAATCGCCTCCGTCGCCTCCTTCTTCGTCAGCCGCATCGATGTGAAGATCGATAAGGAAATCGACCGCCGCGTGGCCGCGGGTGACAGGGATGCCGATCGCCTCAAGGCGCTGCGCGGCAAGGTCGCGATTGCCAATGCCAAGATGGCCTATGAATACTGGAAGGAGGTCACCGCCTCCCCGCGCTGGAAGAAGCTGGCCGATGCGGGCGCCCTCCCCCAGCGCCTGCTGTGGGCCAGCACCGGCACCAAGGACAAGACCTTCAGCGACGTGGTGTACGTGGACGGGCTGATCGGCCCCGAGACGGTCAACACCATCCCGCCCGCGACCTTCGATGCCTTCCGTGACCACGGCAAGGTGGCCGAGACCCTGACCCAGGATGTGGCAGGGGCGAAAAAGGTGCTGGAAGAGGCAAAGAGCCTCGGCCTTGACCTTGATGGCGTAACAAAGGTGCTGGTTGATGAAGGCGTTGCCTCCTTTGCCGATGCGTTTGATGACCTGCTGGGTTCGGTCGCGGCCAAGCAGGCGGCGTTCCTTGGCAAAAAGATGACCTCCACCGCGCTCAAGCTGCCTGCCGACCTGCACAAGGCGGTCGATGCCGAGCTGGAAGAATGGCGCAGGAAGGGCAATATCCGCCGCCTGTGGCAGAAGGACGCCACGCTGTGGACCGGCAAGGACGAGGCCAGCTGGCTGAAATGGCTGGACATTACCGATGACCAGGTCGCCGCCCTGTCCAAGTTCGAGGATTTCCAGGCGGAAGTGAAGGCGCGCGGCTTCAAGGACGCGCTGCTGCTGGGCATGGGTGGTTCCAGCCTTGGGCCCGAAGTGCTGGCGCAGACATTTGGCAAGCATGAAGGCTTCCCGCACCTGTACGTGCTCGACAGCACCGACCCGCAGCAGGTGCGCGATTTCGAGAAGAAGATCGACATCGGCAGGACGCTGTTCATCGTCTCCTCCAAGTCGGGCGGCACGCTGGAGCCGAACATCCTCAAGGCCTATTTCTTCGATCAGGCGAAAAAGGTGCTGGGGGACAAGGCGGGTTCGCATTTCATCACCGTGACCGATCCCGGCTCGCACATGGAAGACGTGGCGAAGAAGGACGGGTTCTGGAAGATATTCTACGGTGAAAAGCAGATCGGTGGCCGCTATTCCGTGCTGTCCGATTTCGGGATGATCCCGGCCGCCGTGGCCGGCCTGCCGCTGAAGCTTTTGCTGGAATCCGCCCAGCGTGGCGAAAAGTCCTGTGCCGCTTCCGTCCCGCCCGCGCAGAACCCCGGCGCGGTGCTGGGCACGGTGCTGGGTGTGGCCGCGCGCGATTTCGGGCGTGACAAGGTGACCATCATCGCCTCGCCCGGCATTTACGACATGGGTGCGTGGCTTGAGCAGCTCATTGCCGAATCAACCGGCAAGGAAGGCCGTGGCCTGATCCCCATCGATGACGAGACCATCGGCAAGAACAGCGTGTACGGCAGGGACCGCGTCTTTACCTATCTGCGCCTGGCTGAAGATCCCTGCCCGAAGCAGGACGCGGCGTTTGCCGCACTGGCCGAAGCGGGTGAGCCGGTGGTCACCATCGAACTGCACGAGCGCCGCCAGGTGCTTGAGGAGTTCTTTCGCTGGGAATTCGCGACGGCGGTCGCGGGTGCGATAATCGGGATCAACCCGTTCGACCAGCCCGATGTCGAGGCCTCGAAGATCGAGACCAAGAAGATCACCACCGCCTATAACGAGACCGGAAAGCTGCCGCCGTACGAACCCTTTGCCAAGGACGGTCCGTTCGCCTTCTACGCCGACCCGAAAAACGCGCAGGCGCTGGGTGGGGCCACCACGGCGGAAGCGATCCTCAAGGCGCATTTCGCCCGGGGCAGGGCAGGCGACTACGTGGCCCTTCTGGCCTATATCGACCGGGATACCTGGACGCGCGAATGGATCCAGAAGGCGCGGCTGGCGCTGCGCGACGGGCTGAAGCTGGCCACGGCGGCCGAATTCGGCCCGCGTTTCCAGCATTCCACCGGTCAGGCCTACAAGGGCGGGCCGGACACGGGCGTGTTCGTGCAGATCACCTGCGATGACGAGGTGAACCTGCCGGTGCCGGGTGAGAAATATACCTTCAGCATCGTGAAGGAAGCCCAGGCGCGTGGCGACATGGAAGTTCTGGCCGAACGTGGCCGCCGCGTGCTGCGGGTGCATATCCATGGTGACCTCAGGGCAGGCCTTGAAAAACTGGGGCAGGATATGGCCCACGCGGTCTGACCCGCGATTATCGGGACCCGCCTCTCCACCAGGGGGGCGGGTTTCTTGATTGTGGTCATTGGGAAAAGGGCGCGCAGGCGATAGGCCTGTAATCCATCCCCTCTTCAGGAGTATTCAATCATGCAGATCGGTATTGTTGGCCTTGGCAAGATGGGCGGCAACATTTCAGTCCGCCTGACCCGTCATGGCCATGACGTAGTGGCCTATGACCGTGACCCCGCCGTTACCGCAAAGGTATGCGGGCAGGCGGATGGTGGCCGGTGCACGCCCGCCACCGGCCTTGCGGACATGGTGGGCAGGCTTTCGGGCCGGAAGGTCATCTGGCTCATGCTGCCCGCAGGTGAAGTGACGGAACAGGCGGTACAGGAACTCGGTGGCCTCATGGGCAAGGGGGACATCATCATCGATGGTGGCAATTCCTTCTACAAGGATGACATCCGCCGCGCGGCCGAACTGGTGAAGAAGGGCATCGATTATGTCGATGTCGGCACATCCGGCGGCGTGTGGGGACTGGAGCGTGGCTACTGCATGATGTACGGCGGCACGAACGACGCCACCGACCACATCGACCCGATCCTCTCCGCCCTTGCCCCGGGGGTTGGCGATATTCCGCGCACCCCGAACCGTGACAGACCCGGCTTCGACCCGCGTGCCGAACAGGGCTACCTGCATTGTGGCCCTGCCGGTTCCGGCCATTTCGTGAAGATGGTCCATAACGGCATCGAATACGGCATCATGCAGGCCTTCGCCGAAGGCTTTGACGTGATGAAGTCCAAGAACTCCAGCGAACTGCCAGAAAACCAGCGCTTCGACCTGAACATGGCGGACATTGCCGAAGTCTGGCGCCGGGGCAGCGTGGTGTCCTCGTGGCTGCTGGACCTGTCGGCCAGCGCGCTGGCGGGCAACCCGGACCTGTCGAACTACAAGGGCGACGTGGCCGATTCGGGCGAGGGCCGCTGGACGATCGAGGCTGCGATCGAGGAAGCGGTGCCGGTGCCCGTCATCACCGCATCGCTGTTCACGCGCTTCCGTTCGCGCACGGGCAACAACTTTGCCGAGAAGATGCTGTCCGCCATGCGGTTCGGCTTTGGCGGTCACATCGAGGGTACGAATAACTGACCTGCCGCCCGGTCGGTACCGGCCGGGCCATCAGGGTGCTACGCATAGGGACCCTGGCTGTTCCTGGATGAAATGACAGCGCTTAATGACTGCAACCGGAACAGCCGGCGGAGGGAGACGAGCGGAAACAGTTCAGGAATGGCAGTACCATGGAAAACATCATTGCCTCGGCGGTATCGCAGGTTGGCGACGGCGGGCCGGATTACACCCCCCGGCGCAGCCCCGCCGGCTCATTTGTCATCTTTGGTGGTGGAGGGGACCTGACGCGCCGCCTGCTGCTTCCCGCCATCTACAACCTTGCCTGCGCCGACCTGCTTGATGACGGCTTTGGCATCATAGCGGTTGACCGCGCCGAGCTGGGCGATGAACAGCTGCGCCAGAACGTGCGCGAGGCGCTGGAAGATTTTGCCGCCCGCCGCCGGGCAGATGCCGTCCCCCTGCGTGAGGATGTGTGGGAATGGATGAAGCCCCGCATCCGCTACGTGCGCGGTGACTTCGAAACCCCGCAGACCTACGGTGACGTCGCCGCCATGGTGGGGGAGCAGAACTGCATCTTCTATCTTGCCGTCGCCGCCCGTTTCTTTGGCCCCATTGTCGACCGGCTGGGGGAGGCAGGGCTGGTGCGCGAAGGGCGGCATACCTTCCGCCGCGTGATCGTGGAAAAGCCCTTCGGCAATGACCTGCCCTCGGCCGTCGCGCTGAACATGCGCCTGCTGCGCACGCTTGACGAAAGCCAGATCTACCGGATCGACCATTACCTGGGCAAGGAGACGGTGCAGAACATCATGGCGCTGCGCTTCTCCAACGGATTTTTCGAGCCGCTGTGGAACCGCCAGAACATCGACCACGTGCAGATCACCGCAGCCGAGACGGTGGGTGTGGAACAGCGCGCCCGGTTTTACGAAAGTACCGGCGCCCTGCGCGACATGGTGCCCAACCACGTCATGCAGCTTCTGGCCATGACCGCGATGGAGGCCCCGATCTCGTTCGAGGCCGATGCCGTGCGCAACGAGAAGACAAAGGTGCTGGATGCGATCCATCCCCTCTCGCCGCCCGATGTGGTGCGCGGGCAGTATGCGCCCGGCGTTGTGGGCGGCAGGGACGTGCCGGGCTACCGGCAGGAACCGGGGGTCGACCCCCATTCCCTGACCGAGACCTACATGGCCATGAAGTTCCGCATCGATAACTGGCGCTGGGCCGGGGTGCCGTTCTACGTGCGCACGGGCAAGCGCCTGGCCGCGCGCAAGACCGAGATTGCGATCCATTTCAAGTCAGCACCCTACGCCCTGTTCCGCGATACGCCGGTGGACAGGCTGACCCCCAACATCATGGTCATCCATATCCAGCCGACCGAAGGGGTGACGCTGCAGTTTTCTGCCAAGGTGCCCGGCCCCGCAGTCAGGCTGGGGGGCGTGCGCATGAAGTTCGACTATGCCGAATGGTTCAGCGAAGGTCCCAGCACCGGCTACGAGACCCTGATCTATGACTGCATGATCGGTGATGCCACGCTGTTCCAGCGCGCCGACAATATCGAAGCCGGGTGGCGCGCCGTCCAGCCGGTTCTGGACTGGGGGCAGGATGCCCGCAGCCTTGCCTTTTACGCCGCGGGCAGCGAGGGGCCTGAAGCCGCCGATGCCCTGCTTGCACGTGACCACCGCCACTGGCTCAAGATCGGATGATGCCCATGACCCCACCCGTTTCCCCCGCAGGCCGCGTGCGCCTTGTCGTGTCCGATATCGATGGCACCCTGATCACGCCCGCGCGTGAAATCACGGCCGCGGCGCACAGGGCGGCGGATGACCTGCGGGCGGCGGGCATCCGCCTCAGCCTTGTCAGCAGCCGCGCCCCGCGTGGCATGATGCAGTATGTCAGGGCATTGCGGATCGAAACCCCCATCGCCGGGCTGAATGGCGGCCTGATCTGTGATCCCGATGGCACGATCCGTGAGCGGCTGTCGCTTGATGCGCAGGCTGTGCGCACGGCTGTGGAATTCCTGATCGCCCACGGGGTGGAACCGTGGCTGTTCATCGGCCATGACTGGCTGGTGCGCCGGGCGGACACGCCGCAGGTCGCTCATGAACGCGAAGTGGTGCAGACCACGCCTGTACAGGTGGATGACTTTGCCGGGCATTACACCGATGTGGGCAAGATCATGGGTGTCGCATCCGATCCTGCCGCCCTGCCGGGGGTGGAGCGCGACCTTGCGAACCTGCTGGGGGGGCAGGCGAGCGTACACCGTTCGTCACCCATTTACCTTGATATCACGCACCCTCGGGCGAACAAGGGCTATGCGGCAAAAGAACTGGCGCATCTGCTCGATACTGATATCCGGGATACGGCATGTATCGGGGATATGAACAACGATATTCCCATGCTGAAGGAAGCCGGGGTCAGCATTGCCATGGGCAATGCCCCCGACAACGTGAAGGCCCATGCCCGCTTCGTGACGAAGCCCAATACCGACGATGGATGGGCCTTCGCGATGGAAAGTTTTGTACTGCCCCGCACCTGATGATCGTGCGGCACAGAAGGGAGAGTTGAACATGCCCCAGGACGCTGCCGGGACCCCGGCCAGCCAGATCAGGCTGGTACTGGCCGATGTGGATGGCACACTGGTCACGAAGGACAAGATCCTGACACCACGCGCGATCCGCGCCGTCGAACGCCTGCGCGAACGGGGCATCCTGTTCACCATTACCAGCGGCCGGCCACCCAAGGGCATGAAGATGGTGATCGACCCGCTGAAAATCTCGGAGCCGATCGCGGGCTTCAACGGCGGCATGATGGTCCGGCCCGATTTTACCGTGATCGAGGCCCGCACGCTTCCGGCCGACACGGCACGCAGGGTGATCGGCATCATCCGTGACCACAAGGCCGACCCGTGGGTCTATGATGGCAATGACTGGATCGTCTCCAGAGTCGATGCGCCCCATGTCGCGCGCGAACAGTGGACGGTCAAGTTCCCGCCCGTGGTGGGCGATGTGGAGGCAAAGCTGGACCAGGTGGTCAAGATCACCGGCGTCAGCGACGATCTCGATCTCATGAAGCGGCTCGAGCATGATCTCCAGCAGGCGCTGGGCGATACGGCGTCGGCCGCGCTGTCGCAGCCGTACTATGTGGACGTGACCAACAGGGACGCCAACAAGGGCGGCGTGGTGATGGCGCTCGAACGCCTGCTGGGCATTCCCGCCAGCCAGATGGTGACACTGGGCGACCAGCCCAATGACGTGCTGATGTTCCGCAAGAGCGGCATGTCCATCGCCATGGGGCAGGCCAGCCCCGAGGTGCAGAAGCAGGCGACCCATGTCTCGACATCGTGCGAGGAGGAAGGATTCGCCAATGGAATCGAGAAATTCGTGCTGGGGGATGCATGACATGACAGGTGGACATGATGTGAAAACGGGCGCGATGGTGGTCCTGCCCGATTCCGAGGCCATTGCGCAGCACATGGCGAAGTGGCTGACGGAACAGGCGCTGGCGAAAAAGGGCGGCCCGTTCGTGATCGCGCTTTCGGGCGGGTCCACGCCAAAGCGGCTGTACCAGATTCTTGCATCTGCTGAATACCGTGACCGTTTTCCATGGGCGGACACGCAGTTCTTCTTTGGCGATGAACGTTTCGTGCCGGAGAGTGATACGGCCAGCAACTACAACATGGTCGAGACCGAAATGCTGGCACATGTAAAGGTGCCGCCCGCCAACGTGCACCCCATGCCCACATCGGGCGACCCGGCGCAGGCGGCGGCGCAATACCAGGCGGAACTGGAGAAGGTATATGGCGGCAGGGTGCTGCAACCCGGCCGGCCGCTGTTTGACGTGGTGATGCTGGGGCTGGGGGATAACGGGCATACCGCCTCGCTCTTTCCACGCCAGCCGGTGCTGCAGGAAAAGAAGCTGTGGGTCTCGACCTGCGTGCCCGATGACGCGCCCCATACCCGCATCACGCTGACCTATCCCGCCATCCATTCCAGCCGCCACGTGGTGTTCATGCTGGCGGGTGCCGGCAAGCGCGAAGCCTTTGCAAAGGTGCGTGCCGGCGACCCGGCGGAACCCGCCAGCCACATCACGACCGAAGGCGAACTCATCTGGCTTATGGACAAGGCGGCGGCGGGGCAATAAGTGCGTTTGACGGACCTGGCCCCGCAGATGCATCACGGCCAATAAGAACGACGGGGCACCCACGGCAGGGATGCCCCGCAGAAGAGGAAACAGCGCATGTCCACCCAGAATACGGACCCCAGGGCAGAACTGAAACGCAAGGCCGCGATCGAGGCCGCCGACATGGTGAAGGACGGCATGGTGGTCGGCCTTGGTTCGGGCAGCACATCCGCCTTCATGATCGAGGAACTTGGCCGCCGCTGGGCTGAAGGGCTACGGTTCTGCGCCATTCCCACATCCGAGCGCTCGGCCGAGCAGGCGCGCTCGCACGGGATCAGGCTGGTGACGTTCGCCACCCACCCGCAGATCGACCTTGATATCGACGGCGCGGATGAAGTGGAGCGCGGGACGCTGAACCTGATCAAGGGACTGGGCGGCGCGCTGTTCCGGGAGAAGATCGTGGCCGCCGCTTCACGCCGGTTCGTGGTGGTGGTGGATGACAGCAAGCTGGTGGACCGGCTGGGGGCGAAGGTACCCGTGCCGGTGGAAGTCGCCAATTTCGGCTGGACCTCCACCATGCGCCAGCTTGAGGCGCTGGGTGCGAAAGTGACCCAGCGGCTGGACCGCAGCGGCAATGTATTCGTGACCGATGGGGGGAACATGATCCTTGATTGCCATTTTGGCGAGATTGCCGATTCGTGCGCCCTGCAGCGCCAGCTCGGGCAGATCGTGGGCGTGATCGAGACCGGCCTGTTCATTGGCCGCACGTCCGAAGTGATCGTGGCCACCGCCGATGGCCTGCAGAGGCTGCACGCGGCATGACGGGCAGGGCATTGCAGGATCAGGGCGTCCGGCCGCTGGTCCTGGTCATCATGGGGGTGTCGGGCTGCGGCAAGACGACCCTGGCGGTAGGGCTGCACAACCTGCTGGGCTGGCCTTATCAGGAAGGCGACCTCCTGCACCCGCGCGCCAATGTGGAAAAAATGGCGGCGGGCATTCCCCTGACCGATGCCGACCGCCTGCCATGGCTGGAAAGCTGCCATGAATGGCTGCTGGAGCGCGTCCGGTCGGGGCAGGGGGGTATCCTGACCTGTTCGGCGCTCAAACGCTCCTATCGCGACCTGCTGCGCGGGGATGGGGCGACCGGTATTGTATTCGTCTATCTGGAAATACCCGAGGATACGCTGCATGACCGCCTGCAGCGCAGGCGGGGGCATTACATGCCCGCCAGCCTGCTGCCCAGCCAGCTTGCAACGCTGGAGCCGCCCACACCCGATGAGCATCCGGTCGTGGTGCATCTGGAAGCAACGCCTGCCGAACTGATTGCCGAGACCCTGGGCCTGCTGAAAGAGAAATTCCCGGAACGCTGACGGATTATTCCAAGGCAATCCATTGATAAAGGATGAGAAAAGTTTCTGGCCGTCGCTTTTTCAAAAAGGCGGCGTGCCGTGAAGCTTTTTGAAAAAAGGCTTCACCAGAAAACGTCCTTATGATGTGCGGGAGATTTCGTGGGCAGCATTCTGACACTGACCAGCCGGGCAAGGAACTGATGACCCGCTCTCCCGCCGTACTGTTCGTCTGCATGGGCAATATCTGCCGCTCCCCACTTGCGGAAGCCGCATTCCGTGATGCGGCCCGGCGGGCGGGGATGGATGTGGTGGTTGATTCGGCCGGTACGGGCAACTGGCATGCCGGTTCCGCGCCGGACCGGCGCGCCTGTGCGGTTGCCCTGCGCCATGGCATGGATATCAGCCGCTACCGCGCACGCGTGGTGCGCCCTGCGGATTTTGAACGCTTTACTCATATCGTGGCGCTGGATCACGCCAATCTGGCTCACCTGCGCGCCATGCGGCCTGCGGGCAGTCACGCGCGCCTGTCCCTGCTGCTGGACCATGTGCCCGGCAGGCAGGGCCATGCCGTGGCTGATCCGTATTATGGTGATGCCAGCGGGTTTGACACCACGTGGCGGGACGTTACGGCCGGGGCCGAAGCCCTTGTGGCCATGCTGAAGGGCGGGACGTGACCCGTCTTGCCCGGCATGGGGCCGCCCTGCTGGGTGGGCAGCTCTGGAACTGGCACCCGCTGCAGGGTGGTGATCTGGCGCAGACACTGCTGGTCTATCTCAATGACGGGCGCCGGGTCGTGGTCAAGAATGGCCCCGATCCGATGGCGGAGGCCACCATGCTGCGCACGCTGGGCCAGACCGGCGCGCCGGTGCCCGAGGTGCTGGCGGTGGATGGGGACGCGCTGGTGCTGCAATACCTGCCCGCCGATGGCCCGCTTGCCCCCTGCTGGGGTGATCTGGGGCGCGTACTGGCGCAGGTGCATACCGGCAGGCCGCCAGAAGGGGCAACCCGTTATGGCTGGGGCACGGATTACGCGCTGGGCACGCTGCCAGTGACGAATGCGTGGACGGACACATGGCCCCGCTTCTGGGCCGAGCATCGTATTGGCGTGCACCTGGCGCATGTGAACATTGATCTTGCCCATCAGCTTGAGCGGCTCATGCACCGCCTGCCGGATCTGCTGCCCGCCACACCCGCGCCCAGCCTGCTGCATGGTGACCTGTGGGGCGGGAACGTGCTGGTCTCGGCCCGGCGGGTGACCGGGCTGATCGACCCCTGCTGCCATTATGGTCATGCGGAGGTGGATCTTGCCACAGCCGGGGTGTTCGATCGGCCCGCCGCCGCCTTCTTCATGGCCCATGGGCCGCTGGAGGCGGGATACGAGGCACGGTTTGCCATCTACCGGCTCTGGATTGCGCTGGTGCACCTGCGGCTGTTTGGCGCGACCTACCGGCCCCTTGTGGCGCATTGCCTTGATGGTGCGGGCGTGGGGTAAGGTATCGCGCGACTGTATGGCAGGGCCGCAATCACAAAGATTTTCGGGTGCCGCCTTTTTTCAGAAAGTGCGGCGTTTCTTGAAGCTTTACTGGGAAAAGCTTCACCAAGAACTTTTTTCTGATTTTTGGTATTTCTTGTAGGGAGGGGCTTTATTGAAGCCATGCCATAAAATGGCGCGAGTGACGGGGCTCGAACCCGCGGCCTCCGGCGTGACAGGCCGGCGCTCTAACCAACTGAGCTACACCCGCATCCGCTGCCGCCCTGAGGCTGCAACCGTTCGGTGAAAGGGCAAATAACAGGCTGCCCCCGACATGGCAACAGGGCAGGCAAAAAAAAACGCCACGACAGTGAAGTTCATGGCGTTTTTCCAGTGGTGGGGCGGGGTCAGGCAGGCAGTTCCACGCCATCCAGCGTCACGGCAATGGCGCTGACGGTGGCGGCAATGCGCACCGCCGTCTGCACATGCTCGGTGGTCAGGCCCGCCGCGCGCAGCTGGCGTTCATGGCTTTCCATGCACAGCCCGCAGCCGTTGATGGCGGAAACCGCCATGGCCCACAGCTCGAAATCCACCTTGTCCACGCCGGGGTTGTTGATGATGTTCATCCGCAGGCGGGCGGGCAGTTTGGCATAATCGCCGCCCACAAGGTGCACGAAACGGTAATAGACATTGTTCATGCCCATGATGGCCGCCGCCGCCCGCGCCGCTTCCAGTGCCCCGGGGGTCAGGCGGGGGCCGTATTCGGCTGTCAGGGCATGGGTTACGGCCGGGTTGCGCGCCGCGATGGCGCAGGCGATGAACGTGCCGCCCAGCTGCTGTGGCGTAAGCACGATGTCATTGGCAAGCGAGCCGAGGTTGAGCTTCAGGTCCTTGGCGTAGTCCGGCAGCGCGGCCTTGATGGAATCGATCGACATGGAATGTGTCCGTAGGCTGGGGCCTGTGCCTGCCCCATTACGTGGCCGTGCGGGCAGGAAAGGGCGGTGTGCGGGTGGTGTGGGCCTGATGTGGCGCGCATGCGCCCTGCACGGGCATCAGCCCCGTGCAGGCGCACACGCACCGGGTCTTCATGCCTTGATGAAGTCGTCGCCCTTGTTCCAGTTGCACGGGCACAGCTCATCGCTCTGCAGGCCGTCCAGGATACGCAGGATTTCCTGCGGGTTGCGGCCAACCGACAGGTCATTGACGCTGACATGGCGGATGATGCCCTGCGGGTCGACAACGAAGGTCGCGCGGTAAGCCGCACCGGCCTGCTGCGACATGACGCCACAGCTTTCGATCAGCTCGCGCTTGATGTCGGACAGCATCGGGATTTCGAGGTTCTTCAGTTCGTCATGGTGCAGGCGCCAGTTCAGGTGCACGAAGGCGCTGTCGATCGACACGCCGTACACCACGGTGTCACGGTCCTTGAACTCACCGGCCAGCTTGCCGAATGCCACGATCTCGGTCGGGCAGACGAAGGTGAAGTCGAGCGGCCAGAAGAACACAACCTTCCACTTGCCCGCATCCGATTCGTCCGTGATCTGCACGAACTCGCCCTTCAGCCCTTCGGGGCCGCCGGGCACGGCGCTCAGGTTGAAGGCGGGAAACTTGTCACCGATTGTCAGCATATCGCGTAGGCTCCTGTTGGGGATCATTGGGTGGGGCGGGCTTTGCCGTCGCCCCGGAGCCTGTATCTATGCCGGTGATGATGCTATCATACCAGTGAATTATTTATATATGCATGATCGGAATTATCGATGCTTCCGATGCCCTCTGCCCAACAGCTCCGCTATCTTGTAACCCTTGCCGAACTGCGTCATTTCGGGCGTGCCGCGCGGGCCTGTGCCGTGACACAGTCCACGCTTTCGGCCGGTATCCTGGCCCTTGAGCGGCAGATGGATGTCAGGCTGCTGGATCGTGACGTGGGCAAGAAGGTCGTGTTCACCCCGGTGGGGGACAAGGTGATCATCCGTGCGCGCACCGCCCTTGCCGCCCTGCAGGGCGTGCTGGACGTGGCCGTGGCCTCGCGGGAGCCGATGAGCGGTCTGCTGCGCATCGGCGTCATTCCCACCATCGGGCCGTTTGTCATGTCATCGCTGGTGCGCAGGCTGCCACAGGCCTACCCGCAGCTTCGCCTCTGCCTGAACGAGGACGTGACGCATAACGTCATGGCCAAGCTGGGCATGGGGCGGCTGGACCTTGTGCTGCTGGCCATGCCATGGGACTGCGCGGATAACGAGATCCTGCCGCTGTGGCGTGATCCCTTCATGCTGGTCATGCCGCACGACCATCCGCTGGCGCAGCTGCCGGTGGTGCCGGTGCGCAATATCGTGCGTGAACGGATGATCTTGCTGGAAGATGGTCATTGCCTGCGTGACCAGACGCTGGCCATGTGCCGGCAGGTGCGTGGCTGGACCCCGCCGGTGGACGAGGCGGAATGCGCCGTGACCTCGCTGCATACCATGGTGGAAATGGTGGCCGCGGGCATGGGGCTGGCCCTGCTGCCGCAGCTTGCGGTCGATTCCCCGCTGCTGGATGGGCAGAATCTGGCGGTCCGCCCCGTGACGGGCGCGCAGACATGGCGTACCATCGGTCTGGCATGGCGCCCGCGTTCGCCGCGCACGGCGGATTTTCATACCATCGCCCCGTTTTTTGTGCCGGATTCGATCACACAGGCGAATTCCCTTCTGTAAATCGGCGCGGAATCCGGTAGCGGAGTTGACTCCGGGCGCTGTCAGGGGTATTCGGGCGCCTCTTTTGCAGTATGTCGCTGCTAGTCGAGGGTCGGATCATGAAAATCAGAAACAGCCTGAAATCGGCCAAGGTTCGGGACAAGGACTGCCGTGTGGTCCGTCGCCGTGGCAAGGTCTATGTCATCAACAAGAAGAACCCGCGCATGAAGGCCCGTCAGGGCTGATTGCCGGACGGCCTTGACCGTCAGGTTCATCTTTGGACAACGGCAGAGCCGCGCAGGCAGGTTTTTTGTAACCTGCATGCGTGGCTTTTCGTGCGTACCCCCGATCCTGCTTGCCCTGGCGGCACCGGCCCGGGCAGATACCCCGTCCGCCCATGGGGTGGACCGGCATGCAGGTCCCGCATCCAGGTCATCCGCGCATCACGCGGATAAAACCCCGGCCGAACCTTCGCTGGCGGATCTGGAAAGCGAAATGGCCCATGTCACCACAACCCGTGGGGCGCGCGACCTGCTGGGCCGGATCGAGGCCCTGCGGCTGAAGGATCTGGCGCCCACGACCGGCCTGCTGCTCAGACGCGCGCAGGATGATCTCGACGCCCAGCGCCCGCTGGATGCCGTGCAGGACATGGATGACGCCCTGCTGCTCCAGCCGGATGTGGAAGTGCTGTGGCGCAACCGTGCGCAGGCGCGTCTTGCCGCCCGCAACCCCGACGGAGCGGTGGCTGACCTGGGCGTGGCCCTGCATCATGACGGGCGCGATGTGATGGCGTGGAAGATCCTTGAGGACACCGAGGAACAGCGTGGCGACTGGCAGGCAGCCTGGAAAGCCTGGCAGCACGTGATCCAGCTTGATCCCACCATCCCCGATGCTGACCATGAGACGCAGCAACTGCGCCTGAAGGCTTTTGGCCAGCCGACCTGAGCGGTAATGCTCATCCCCGTTCTTATGATTGATAAATAGTAAAATTTTCTGGGTGCCGCCTTTTTTTCAAAAAGACGGCGTTCTTCTGAAGCGTTTTGAAAAAAGCTTCACCAGAAACTTTTCCGGGTCTGTAGCATGTCAGGCGGGCAGGGGGTTGTCCCCTGCCCGATCCAGCGGAGTCAGCGATCCGTCAGGCGGAATTCGATGCGCCGGTTACGGGCAAAGGCTTCCGGCGTGGTGCCCCTGTCCAGCGGCTGGTAATCAGAAAAGCCGGTTGCGGCCAGATGGTGCGGGTCGATGCCCTCGGCAATCAGCAGCTTGACCACGGTAATGGCGCGGGCTGATGACAGTTCCCAGTTGCTGGGGAAGGCCGAGTGGATGGGCTGGCGGTCGGCATGGCCATCCACGCGCAGGATCCAAGGCACATCAGCCGGAATCTGCCCGGCGACCTGCCGCAGCGTCTTGGCCAGCACCCTGATTTCCTGCACACCCTCGGGTGAGAGGTCGGCACCGCCGGGCGGGAACAGCACCTCGCTCTGGAACACGAAGCGGTCCCCCACGATCTGCACGCCCTTGTGGTCCTGCATCACGCTGCGCAGGCGACCGAAGAATTCGGAGCGGTACTGCTGCAGTTGCTCCACCTTTTTCGCCAGCGCGACATTGAGCTGCATGCCCAGATTGCCGATCTGGCGGTCACGGTCCCGCACCGCGGTCTGGCTTGCTTCCAGCGCGGCGGCAAGTGCCGCCAGCTGGTCATTGAGCTGGGCTACCTGTGTATCAAGGGCCGTGGCATGGGCCTGCGCGCTGTCGCGCTCGCTGGTCTGCTGGTTGAGCTGGGCGGTGAGTGAGGTGGCGGTGGCCATATCCTCATCATGCGCCTTGTGCAGGCTGGCCACCTCGCCCTGCAGGGCGGTTGTATGGCTGTGTTCGAGCGAGAGCATCTGCCCCAGCCGGGCCACTTCATGTTCCAGCTGGTCGAGCGCCTGCTGGCGCTTGTTCAGCGCAACCGACAGGAACGCCTGCCCCAGCACGAAAACAAGCAGGACGAATATGATGACCATAAGCAGTGTTGACAGCGCATCAACATAGCCAGGCCACGCATTCAGTTCGGAACGGATAGAACGACGGGAGCGGCGCGCCATGGGGTGAACCTTGCGTTGATCTGCGGTCAGGAAGCGGTGTGGTTCGTTCCGGGGGCGCTTGCGGCAATGGTGCGCGCAAGCAGGCGCAGGTCATTGCGGATGTCTGTCGCCATCTGTTCACGCCCGGCGGCCGATTCCTGCACCAGCCGCGCCAGCAGGGATTCGATGCCCTGCAGGTGTTCCTCCCCCCGGCTGTCGGCCAGGGCGGCCAGGCGGTCGTTCAGCGCGGTCAGCAGGCGCTGTTCCTGTGCGCGCGTCTCCTCGCTGCGGGCCAGCAGGGTCTGCAGTTTTTCCATGTTCTCGGCCGTGTGCTCCAGCAGCGCCTGCACATAGGCCGGAATCGTGGCGTCATTGCCGCCCACCTGCAGCCCGCCGGCGGACAGGCGGGTGATGGTGGCCAGCCATTCCTCCAGTTCATTGAAGAAGCGCGTCTGCGCCTGCCCGGCCGTAAGGTCCAGGAAGCCCAGCACAAGCGCGCCCGCCAGGCCGAACATGGAACCGGAAAAAGCGGTGCCCATGCCATGCAGCGGTCCCGCCAGCCCGGCCTTTAGCTGGTCGAACATGACATTCGTGTCCCCGCTGCCCACGGTCATGTTGCCGATCACGTCGGCAATGGAACCCACAGTCAGCAGCAGGCCATAGAACGTGCCCAGCAGGCCCAGGAAAATCAGCAGTCCCGTCAGGTAGCGCGAGAGTTCACGCCCCTCGTCCAGCCGGGCGGACAGGCTGTCGAGCAGCGACTGCATGACCGGGGCGGACAGGGTCAGCCTGCGACCCTTGTCATGGGTTGCCAGCATCGACGCCATGGGGGCTAGCAGGCGTGGCGGCGGCGGGGCGGTCAGTCCTTCGCGCGGGTGGCGCAGGATGTTGACCCAGCGCACTTCGGGTATCAGGCGCAGGATCATGGTGATGTTCCACACAATGCCCAGCAGCAGGATGCCGACAATCAGCCCGTCCAGCCACGGATTGTTGCAGAAGGCCTGATACAGTGTGGAAGAAAGCAGGGCTGTGACAGCCCCGACGGCCAGAAGGAAAAGCAGGACGCGTACTAGATAGGTCGTCGGTCGTGTCACGCAGGGATTTCCTTAACGCGGGGGTGGAGTGGAGGATGTCGAGGCCACCACACCGGAACGGGTGACGTCAACACAATCCGCACCGGCGCCCTGCGCATTTTCCCCCGGCAGGCCCACAGCCCGCACATAGATGCGCGTGGGCGCCGTTCCCGCATGGATCAGCACCGAACGGGCCGCCAGTCCGCGTGACAGCGCAACCCGCCGTGGTGTCGAGGGATCATCGGGGCGTCCCTCGCCATAGGCCACGATGTTGATGTGCTGGTCCGGCAGCTTCTGCATGACCGTGGCAAATGTCTGCAGTGCCGCGATCATGCGCGGGTTCATGTCGGCGGACTGTGTCGCGAAGTGCAGGCGCGTGCCCCCGGTCAGCTTTTCCGCCCGCCCGCGGGCCTGCGCGTCGGCCTTTACTTCAGGCGGGGGGGCAAAGGGGTGTGCGGGCACATGCAGTTCGGGCGGACGCAGTACCGGGTTCGCGGGGGGCTGGGCGGCGACAGGGGGCAGCGACGCTATGGCGGCGGGTGAGGCAATGGCCGTGGCCGGGGCGTGGCTGCCGGGAATGTCGTGATTCGTGTTCTCCCCCGTATCGCCACCGGCCGTGCTGTCGCCCTGTGACGCGGACAGGCTGCCCCCGCTGGGCAGCAGGGCCGGACGCCTGGGCGGCCCCAGCGCGTCAAGCGCGCCTTTGCTGGTCGTGACCTGTGCATGGGCGCCCATGCCGGGGCCAGGCAGGCCGCAGGCCACGGCGCCCAGCACGGCAAGCCCGCGCAGGAAGCCCTGGGGCAGGACCCGTCGGAAAAGGGAAAGGGTTATGTACTGCATCGTGACCGGCAGGCTACCGGGCGATGGGGGACGGCGCAATCGGCAAAGAGCGGACCGGGCGCGCCATCAGGCATCAGCCGATGCTGCTGGCGACCAGTTCGCGCAGGTGGCCGTGCAGGTGCGTGTTGCCCGCCACCGTGTCGATCGAGGCGCCAAGGTCGTTGAGGTCAACGCCCTCGGGGTCGGTGGCGTAGCCCCCGGCCTCACGCACCAGCAGGATACCGGCGGCGCAGTCCCATGGCTTGATGCCCAGTTCCCAGTAGCCATCGTAGCGACCGGCCGCAACCCATGCCAGGTCAAGGGCGGCAGCACCGAATCGGCGGATGCCGGCCACCTGCGGCATGAGCGCGCCCAGTGTGCGGGCGAATGACAGGCGGTTGCGCGCCGAGACCTTGGCAAACGGGATGCCGGTGGCGAACAGCGCCTCGTTCATCGACCGGCGGCCCGAGACGCGCAGGCGGCGGTCGTTGAGGAACGCACCAACCCCCTTTTCCGCCCAGAACATCTCGTTGGCGGCGGGGTTGTAGACCAGCCCCGCCACGATCTCGATCGTGCCATCGGGCAGGCGGCGCTGCAGGCCGATGGAAATGGCCCAGTGCGGAATGCCATGCAGGAAGTTGCTCGTGCCATCCAGCGGGTCGACCACCCACCGCCATGTCCACCCCTCGTTCCCGGAAGCGCCGCTTTCTTCCATCAGGAAGGCATAGCCGGGACGCGCGCGGGCCAGTTCCTCGCGGATGGCGGTTTCGGCCCGCAGGTCGGCCTGCGACACGAAATCGCCCGGGCCCTTGATGCTGACCTGAAGCTGCTCGACTTCATTGAAGTCACGCAGAAGACGGCGTGCGGCCTTCTGGGCAGCGTTCTGCATCACCGTCATATGGGGAGAGAGTCGCATTGCCACGGTGATCGGTCCTGTCTGGTTCGTGCGGTGGGATAGAAGTGTTCGGTGGATGGAAAACCGGCCCCTGCCGGAGTGCGGGCACCCCGGCGGCCGGCTGCGGTCAGGACTTGGCGCGCTCGACGTAGCTGCTGTCCTCGGTGCGGACCACGATGCGCTCACCCGCTTCGATGAAGGGGGGCACCATGGTCTTCACGCCATTGGACAGGCGTGCGGGCTTGTAGGACGAGCTTGCCGTCTGGCCCTTCACCACGGGATCCGCCTCGACCACTTCCAGCGTGACCTGCGCCGGCAGCACGACGCCAACCGGGTCGCCTTCCACCAGGTTCAGGATCAGGGTCATGTTGTCCTGCAGGAACGGCGCCTGGTCACCCAGCAGTTCCAGCGGCAGCAGCAGCTGTTCGAACGTCTCGGGGTCCATCAGCACGATGTTGTCGCCGTCCATGTAGGAGTAGGTGTATTCCTTCTCCTCGGTCATCAGGCGTTCAACGGTGTCGGCGGTGCGCCAGCGCTCGTTGGTCTTGTTGCCGGTCTTGAGGTCGCGCATCTCCACCTGGATGAACGCGCCGCCCTTGCCCGGGGTGATGATCTGCTGCTTGAGGACCGTCCAGCGACGGCCGTCGTGCTCAATAACCTGTCCGGCGCGGATCAGGTTTGCCTGCTGCTTCATGGTGGTCCCTGTATGGTTGTGGGAAGTATGGCGGTTCGGCTTCTAACGCCCCGCGCGCCTAAGGGCAAGGTTGGGGGCTGTCTTTTCGCCCGCGTTTTACCCGCGTTCACGCGCAAGCCGGTGGATTGTGCCATCGGGCGCCGTTGCATGCAGGGTGCCGTCGGAACCTTCGTGCAGGTACCCGGGTGCGATCGGTACCTTGCCGTGGCCACCGGGAATATCCAGCACGTAGGTCGGCCACGCAATGCCCGTCACCCGCCCGCGCAGGCCGGCCAGCAGGCGCTGCCCCTCCCGTATGGGGACATGAAAGCGCGCGGTGCCAGGGGCGGGGTCAAGCTGGTGCAGGTAATAGGGGCGGATGCGGGCGGCTACCTGGGCGCGCAGCAGGCCTTCGAGCGCTTCGGGAGTGTCATTCACCCCGCGCAGCAGCACGGACTGGCCCAGCACGGGAATGGCGCGGACCTGCACCCGCCGTATCGCCGCGCATGCCTGCGGCGTAAGTTCGCGCGCATGGTTGACATGTACGACAAGCCACATGGAGCGTGTGGTCTCGAGCGCCGCCGCCATTTCCTCATCCAGCCGCCCGGGGTCGGCCACCGGCACGCGGGAATGGATGCGGATGGTGTGGATGTGGTCCATGCCCTCCAGCGCCTGGATGATGGCGCGCATGCGGCGGGGCGAAAGCATGAGCGGGTCGCCACCGGTCATCACGACTTCATGAATGCCGGTATGGGTGCGCAGCCAGTCCAGCGCGCGGGTCAGTGCCGCATCATCCAGCACGCCCCCGCCGGGGCCGACATGTTCGCGGCGGAAGCAGAAGCGGCAGTAGAGCGGACAGACCAGCAGCGGCTTGAGCAGCGCGCGGTCGGCATAGCGGTGCACGATGCCCGGCACGGGGGAGAGCGCATCATCGCCGATCGGGTCGGGGTCTTCCGTCGTATCCGCATGGATTTCGGCGCCATCGGGTATGACCTGCCGGCCGATCGGGTCATCGGGTGTGCCGATCAGGTCGGCAAAGGCAGGCGGGATGGCGGTGGCGTACTGCCGGGCCACGTCCTCCAGTGCCGGAACCTGCGTGGGTGTGATCAGCCCTGCCGCCAGCAGGTCGGCCACGCTGCGCAGCGTGCGGGGCGCGGTGGCGGATGGGGGACGGGGGGGATTGACCGCGGATGTCATGCCGGGGCTGTACTGTGCCGGCCTGCCTGCCGCAACCGGAGATCCTGCCTCATGGTCGATTCTGTCCCCTGTCATCGCGATCCGGCCCGCATTGCCGACCGTCTTCCGTTCCTGCTGCGGCGCAATCTCGTGCTGCGGGGCATACGGGCGTTTTTTGACGCGCGTGGCTATGTGGAGGTGGAAACCCCCTGTGCCGTGCCGACTCCGGGCGAGGAAGTGCATTTGAAGGTATTCCGCACCGAGCGGGAAACGGTGGACGGCGCCCGCCAGCCATTATGGCTGCACACCAGCCCGGAATTCGCCATGAAGCGCATCGTGGCGGCGACGGGCCTGCCCGTATACCAGCTTGCGCGGGTCTGGCGTAATGCGGAAGGCAGCAGGCTGCATGCGCATGAATTCACCATGCTGGAATGGTACCGCCCCGGCGCCACGCTGGCCAGCCTGATGGACGAGACGGAAGCCCTGCTGCGCGCCGTGCTGCCGCCCGTGGTCAGGGTGGGGGGGGACATGATCGGCATTGCCCCGGCATTCGAGCGGCTGAGCGTGGCCGATGCCTTCCACCGTTATGCCGGCGTGGACATTCTGGCGACCGGGGACGATGCCCCGGCGCTGGCCCGTGCGGCGGGCTGCGCCCTGCGGCATGGCGAGACGTGGGAAGACCTGTTCTTCCGCCTGATGATGGCGCGTGTCGAGCCCCATATCGGCCGCACGTGCCCGACCTTCCTGACCCACTGGCCCGCAAGCCAGGCGGCGCTGGCGCGGCGTGATCCGGCCGACCCGCGCGTGGCGCTGCGTTTCGAGCTGTATGCGGGCGGGATCGAGCTTGCCAATGCGTTCGAGGAACTGACCGACAGCACCGAGCAGCGCCAGCGCTTCATAGCCGACCGGGCGCGACGGCAGGCGTCATACCCGCATGAGGCGGGTCTGGACTGGCCCATGGACGAAGCCTTTCTGGCCGCACTTGATGGCCTGCCGCCATGTGCGGGCATCGCCCTGGGGTTTGACCGGCTGGTCATGCTGGCAGCGGGCACCGGGCGTATTGCCGATGTGCAGTGGCTGGGAGAAGGATGACAGGAGTGCCGGGGGCCGCTTTTTTCAAAAAGACAGCGTTCCCTGATGCTTCTTGAAAACGCTTTGCCAGAAACTTCCCTTTACTGCCCGGACGCGCCTTCAGGCGTCTTCCGCCGCCGCAATGGCCGCGTTCATGGCGCGCACGCCCGCGCCCGGCCCCTCGGGGTGGGACCAGACCGCGCTGATCACCGACAGGAAATCCGCCCCCGCCCGCACCAGCGTGCCGCAGTTGCCGGGTGTGATGCCACCAATGGCCACGACCGGCAGTTCGATCATGCTGCTCCACCATGTCAGCAGCGCGGGATCGGCACGGACCTCCGTTTCCTTCGAAGGGGAGGGGAAGAACGCGCCGAACGCCACGTAATCCGCCCCTGCCTCACCCGCGCGTAGCGCCATGTCGCGGCTGTCGTAGCATGAGACCCCCAGCTGCAGGTCATCACCCAGAATGCGCCGCGCGGTGGCCGGGTCCCCGTCTTCCATGCCCACATGCGCGCCATCGCACCCGCAGGCTACCGCAAGATCGGGGCGGTCATTGAGAATGAAGGCCACGTTACGGGCATGGGCAATGGGCTGGAGCACGTCCACCGCGTGGCGGATCGCATCATCCGGCACGTTTTTCAGGCGCAGCTGCACGGCTGCAACCGGCCCCGCATCCAGCGCTTCGGCCAGATGCGGCGCAAAGGCGGCGGGATCGAGCGATTCGGGTGTGATGAGGTAAAGCTGGCAATCGGTCATGTCGCACTGATCCTATGCCACCAGGCGGGCGGCGAACAGCCCCGCATCGCATGCGTCCGGACAGGGCATGATGACAGGGCCTGATGAGAATGGCGGGGCGGCTAGGGGGACAGGTGGGCGCGCAGGTATCGCGCCAGTGCCGCCTCCGCCCCGGATGGGGGCAGGTCCAGCGCCACGGGGCGCACGTCCAGCACATGCCCGCCTGTAACCCGTGCCAGCGACCGCAGCGCGTGAAGCTGCGCGGGGGAAGCCTGCACGATGACCCCATCCAGCCCCGCCCGCAGTCCCGCCGCGGCAAATCCCGCCGCCTGCCCGCAGTCGAGCAGTGCCGGCAGCGTGCACCCCGCCACCACCGCCCGCCACCACCCCACCCCCATGAAGCATCCGGCACCGGGGGGGGAAACTACGGTGCACCCGGTGCGTAACGACAGGGCCAGTGCCGTGACCAGCGCCACATCCGCCGCGCGGGCCACGGTTACGTACGGCCGGGTTCCATGCACGGCGGCGGGCATAGAATGGTCATGTTTGTCGATCATGCTTGACGTTGAAACCACACCGCGCGATCAGTGCAAGGGGAGGAATGAGGGAAAGGATGAACGTGTCTGACATTATCATGCCACCGGAACAGGAAGAGGCGCGCACGCCCCCGGCCTCCGGGCAGGACCCGGCAGACCGTCTCGAACTTGCCCTTAACCGCATTGCCTTCGCCCTTGACCGCAATGCGGAGCGGGCTGCCATCGCCTCCCCGGCCAAGCCGGATGTGGACCTGCAGGCGCTGGCCGCCAACATCGATGTCCTGATCGCGCGCGTGCGTGACGTGCTGGGCGCGGATGACCCTGCTGGCGGAAAGGAATAGCCCATGAGCCAGGTTACCGTACGCATAAACGGTTTTTCCTATGCGGTGGGATGCAAGGAAGGGCAGGAAAAGCACCTGCAGGCCATGGCGCAGGAAGTCGAGCGCCGGATCGACCATATCCGCACGCTGGGCGGCCATAGCGGGGAGGGGCGGCTGCTTGCCCTGGCGGCGCTGCTCATGGCCGATGAGATCCATGACCTGACGGCGGCAAGGATGTCGTCCGACACGGCCTACCAGCTGGCGCAGGGAAAGCAGGCGCGAATCGAGAATGAACACCGCCGCGAACAGCTGGCCTATCTGGTCGAACGCGCGGAAAGCATTGCAGCCGAACTGGAAGAAGAGTAAATGGAAAGGGCGGGGCTGCCCGGTGCGTCAGGCATGATTCAACCCCTGGGCCGATAAGCACTTCCTAGGGAGCTGGCACTGTCGTGATCGTGGTCACGTTATCTGGCGCCCACCTGCGTCAGCAGGTCCGGGAGGGCTGATCCGACCAACGGCCATGGCGGCTCCGTAATACCGTTTTTCAAATGACTTCACCTTCCCCCGAATCGTGGCCGGTAACACAGGCCAAGCAGGCGCTCCGCCGGGAGATGGCGCACCGGCGCCAAGCGTTCGTTGCCAGCCCCCACCATGACATGATCGAAGATGGCCTGCGCCACCGCATGGCCCATGTGCTGCGCCGTACGGCCCGGCCGGGGGAATGCCTGGCCATGGTCTGGCCACTGGCGGGGGAATGCGACCTGCGCCCGGTCATGCATGCCCTTCATGCCGACGGGCTGTCCATCGCCCTGCCCGAAACACCGCCCCGGGGGCATCCGCTTGTCTTCCGGCTGTGGCAGCCCGGGTGCTCCATGCAGTCGGGGCGCTATGGCACCAGCCATCCGGACGGGCCGGTCATGCGGCCCGATGTGATATGCGTGCCGCTGCTGGCTTTTGACCGGCGTGGCATGCGGCTGGGCTATGGCGGGGGATATTACGACCGCACGCTGGCCAGCCTGCCCGGCGCGCGGCAGGTGGGATTTGGCCATTCCTTTCAGGAAGTGACATGTATTCCCACCGGTCTGTATGATGTGGCATTGCCCGCGATCGTGACCGAGCGTGAATGGATCCGGTGTGGCATGAACGGGCGCATACGGTAAAAAAGGCTGTTTTCTTGAGAATTCTGTTTCTGGGTGACATTGTCGGGCGCGTCGGGCGTGAGGCTGTTATTTCCCGCCTGCCTACCCTGCGGCGCGATCTTGCATTGGATCTGGTGGTGGTGAATGGTGAAAACGCAAGCCATGGTTTTGGTCTCTCACCCGCCATTGGCCGTGACCTGCTGGCTGCGGGGACCGATGTCATTACGCTGGGCAACCATAGCTGGGACCGGCGCGACCTGATCGGCCATATCGGCAGCGAACCCCGCATCATCCGTCCCGCCAACTATCCACCCGGCACGCCGGGGCAGGGCAGCTTCATGGTGGAACTGGTGGATGGCCGCAGGGCGCTGGTGGTCAGCATCATGGGCCGCCAGTTCATGGATGCGATGGACGACCCCTTCCGCTCGGTAAGCGAAATCCTTTCCCGCCACCGGCTGGGTGTCACCATGCATGCCGCCGTGGTGGACGTGCATGCCGAAGCCACGAGCGAGAAATGGGCCATGGGCCATTTCCTTGATGGCCGCGTCTCGCTGGTCATCGGCACCCACACCCACACCCCCACGGCGGACCACCGTATCCTGTCCGGTGGCACCGCCTTCCAGACCGACGCGGGCATGTGCGGCGATTATGACAGCGTGATCGGCATGGGCAAGGAGGCGGCGATTGCCCGCTTCGTGCGCAAGATGCCCGGTGACCGCCTGCAACCCGCCGAAGGGGATGCCAGCATTGCCGGCATGATGGTGGAAACCGATGACGCCACCGGCCTTGCCCGCCGCATGGCCCCGGTGCGCCAGGGCGGTCATCTGGCCCCCACGCTGCCTGATTTCTAAAGAAAAGAAGTTTTTGGTGAAGCTTTTTGCCAAAAAGCTTCAAAGAATGCCGCCTTTTTTCAAAAAGGCGGCACCCAAAAACTTTTATTATTTAATAATTATCGGAAAGCGGGTTCATCAAACCCGCGCAGCTTGCGCGAATGCAGGCGGTGCACCCCCTGCGCGCGCAACTGCTGCATGGTCTCGATTCCCACCACCAGATGCTGGCGCACCCGCTCGCGGTAGAAGGCATTGGCCATGCCGCGCAGCTTCAGTTCCCCATGCAGCGGCTTGTCCGATACGCACAGAAGCGTGCCGTAGGGCACCCGGAAGCGGAAGCCATTGGCGGCGATGGTGGCCGATTCCATGTCCACCGCAATGGCGCGGGATGTGTTGATGCGGGTGAACAGCGCGCCCAGCCGCAGTTCCCAGTTGCGGTTGTCCGTGGTCATGACCGTGCCGGTACGCAGGCGTGTCTTGACCTCGGCATCATGCAGGCCGGTCACGCGCGCGGTCACGTCCTGCAAGGCCATCTGCACTTCCGCAATGGGGGGTACCGGCACCCAGGGCGGCAGGTCGTCATCCAGCACATGATCATCGCGCAGGTAGCCATGCGCCAGCACGTAGTCCCCCAGCTTCTGGCTGCGGCGCAGCCCCGCGCAATGCCCGACCATGAGCCAGCAATGCGGGCGCAGCACGGCCAGGTGGTCGGTAATGGTCTTGGCGTTGGCGGGGCCGACGCCAATGTTGATCAGTGTGATGCCATCACCATCGGGGCGGCACAGGTGGTAAGCGGGCATCTGCGGCAGGCTCTGGCCCGCATGGGTGGGGGCATGGGGTGTGTGGCGGGTGTGGATGATCTCCCCCGGTTCGACAAGGGCGGTGTATTCCGGTCCTGCATCCACCTGCGCATGGCCATATTCCCGGAACGCATCCACGTAACGCTGGTAATTGGTCAGCAGGATGAAGCGCTGGAAATGGCGTGGCGCGGTGCCGGTGTAATGGTGCAGCCGTGCCAGCGAGTAATCGGTGCGCGCCGCCGTGAACAGCGCCAGCGGGCGTGGTGTGTCGGGGCGGGGGATGTATTCGCAGTTGGCGATCGTATCATCGGTCACATGCAGGTCCGGCAGCGTGAAATGCGACTGGATCCATGCAAGATCGGCTTCCGTGAGCGATGTCACGGCATCTTCCATTACGTAAGGCAGCGGGATCGGCTGGTGCGACAGCCCGACCCGGACCGGGGTGTCGTAGTGGTGCAGCAGGCCTGCGATCTGCTCGCGCCAGTAATCGGCAAACAGGGCGGGGCGGGTCAGCGTGGTGCCATAGAAGCCCGGCTCCAGCACCACATCGAATGGCGGGCGCGGCCCGTCGGGTGGCAGCGCGGCCTGGGGTGTGAAGGCAAGATAGGGATAGACCGCCTCTTTCAGCCCCGTAGTGTCACGGGTGGTGAAGGCATGGCGGATCAGTTCTGCTGCATGGTCATACAGCCGGGTGATGTGGGCCACGGCACCGTCTGCAGTGTCAAAGGCGCGGAAGTCACGCCCGACTTCGCGCAGGAGGGCGGTTGTGTCCATGATGGCGGTTACTCCCTGGTTCCGCACCGCCTAGCGGCGGATCAGGATGTAGTTAATGGTCAGGTCGATGGGGAAGGTATCGCCCTGCATGTCCGGCGGTACGGGGGGAAGCTGGGCATTGCGGAACATGCCAACCGTCGCGGCATCAAGGTAGTAGGAACCTGACTGGCCGGTCAGGCGCACCTTGGTCACATGGCCATCGCGGTCCAGTTCCACATGTACGGAAGAGGGGCCTTCCTCGCCCGCGCGGGCGGCTTCCTCGGGGTAGTACATATGGCTGCGGATCCAGCGGTCCAGTTCACTGCCATAATCCTCGCTCACGCCCCGGATCTGGGTGTTGGTGGAATAGGGGGCATTGATTTTGCCGTTCTGGACCACCGGCCCGAGCGACAGGTCGATCGGCCCCCCCGTGCCCCCCGCGCGCCCGTGCTGGTTGCGGCGTGGCAGGGGCGAGGACGAAAGCGCCCAGTTGCGCGGATGCTGGAGCGGGGCATACCGCCCGGCCGGGGACTGGCTGTGTGACTGCTGGGCCGGATGGTTGCCGTGGCCCGAACTCTGCATGGAGGGATTGAATTCGTCATGCCGTTCGGCCTGCGGGACCGACAGGTCGGACGGTGCCTCGCTCATGGGCGGGGCGGAGGGGGTTTCCGGCGTGGGTGTGTTGGGGGAGGGGGAGGATTCCTCATCCTGTGTCTGCGGGTTCTGGCTGTTGTCCTGGGCGGTGGGCTGGCTCTGCTCCTGCTGCTGGCGCGGTGCGTTCTGTCCGCCGGCCATGTCGGGTGAGGACTGGCCCTGCAATCCGCTGGAGGTGGGGGGCGAGAACACCATCTCCACCTGTGGTTCCGACTGTGTGGCGTTGGGGGAACCATGCTGGCTGTGATGGGCGGATTCGATCAGTACCGCCGCCAGCAGCGCGGCATGCAGCAGTCCCGATACGGCCATGGCCCGGCCGGGACCGGGCGTCTCGATCGTGTCGGGACGGATCAGGCCCGACATGGTGGGCCGCAGCTTGCGGTACCCCGCGTGCGGCGGCACGACGGCGCCCGGCAGCAGGCGTTCGCGCCGGGGGGGCACGTACTCCTTCTCCGCCACGGGGCGGGGCGGGGTGCCGCCCGGTTCCGTGTGGCGCGGGATCAGCACGGGCTCCACGGCATTGCGCCGCCGGGAGGAGGGACTGAGTGTCACCGTCATGAAAGACTACGGGTCTCCGCCATAGGGGTCTGTTCGTGGGGGCCGCGTGCCTGCCCTGTTATATCGACAGCATAACTGACGCCAGGGGGGGGGTTGTCAAGGACGGGGTACGCAATGAAAGGACGTTCAGTAGCTTTCGGTAAATTTTTCCAGCAGTTCGGCGAATTTCAGCGGGTGTTCGGTATGCAGCCAGTGGCCGGCATGTTCGATCAGTTCCAGCCGGTAGCACGGGAACAGCCTGCGCATGGTGGCATAATGCTCGCGGCGGATATAGGGCGAATTCCCCCCCGCCAGGAACAGCGTGGGACCGGGATAGGTATAGCCTTCGGGAATGTAGGGCCAGCTTTCCACGTTGGGCATCGATTCCACGATTTCACGCAGGCCGATGATCCAGCCAGGGTTTTCGCCAACCCGGATGTTCTGGAGCATCAGCGCCCGCACGTCGGTATTGGCAATGTAGTGCTGGAGCAGCCTGTCCGCCCCCGCCCGGTTCAGGAAAGGGGGAAAGGGCATGCGCAGCATCTGCTCACCCAGCCCGAACTGCCCGTGGCCGGTATGGGCGGGGGGAATGTCGGCCACCAGCAGGCTGTGCACCATGCCCGGTCGTGTCAGGGCCAGGGTCATGGCGACCTTGCCCCCCATGGAATGGCCGACCAGTGTCGCGGGCAGTGCGTTGTGGTGGGCCAGTGTCTCGAGCAGGTCGGCTGCCATGACGTTGTAGTCCATCAGCCCGTGCGGGCTGTCGCCATGGTTGCGCAGGTCGATGGCCAGCGTGCGCCGTGTGCGGGCCAGCCGGCGCTGGAAAAAGCCAAGATTGCGCGCCCGCCCGAACAGCCCATGCAGCAGCACGACGGGGGGCCTGCCGACATGTCCGGGTATGGTTTCTTCCGGTCCGCGCTCGATGACGTTCAGTAGCACCAGCTTGTGTTCCTATCGTGGTGTCGCATCCATGGACGGGTGCCGGAGATCCAGCACGATCTTGCCCATATGGGACCCGTTTTCCATGAGTTTATGGGCATCGGCAACCCGCGCAAAGGGGAAGGTGGCATGGATGAGCGGGTGGATGGCGCCGCTGGCCAGCAGCGGCCAGACCCGGTCTTCAAGCTGGCGGGCGATTTCGGCCTTGTATGCCCTGTCACGCGGGCGCAGCGTGGTGCCGGTCACCACCAGCCTGCGTGTCATGATGCGGGCCAGGTTGACACCATCCGCCTTGGCGCCCCCCTGCAGGGCGATGATCACCAGACGCCCCCCGATGGCCAGCGCGCGCAGGTTTCCATCCAGATAGGACGCCCCGATCATGTCGAGGATCACATCGACCCCCGTCCCTTCCGTCAGGTCCCGGATGCGCTGGGAAAAGTCCTCGGTGCGGTAGTTTATGGCAGCCTTTGCCCCCAGCGTCGTGCACAGGGTACATTTGTCCTGTGTCCCGGCGGTGGCGTAGACCGTACCCCCCATCGCGCGCACAAGCTGGATGGCGGTGGTGCCGATGCCGCTGGTGCCACCATGCACCAGCACGCTCTCGCCGGGTTTCAGCCCCGCGGTCATGAACAGGTTCGACCAGACGGTAAAGAACGTCTCGGGCAGGCTGGCCGCCTGTATGGCGTCGAATCCGGCGGGCCATGGCAGGCACTGGCCGACAGGCACGGTGCAGTACTGCGCATAGCCGCCGCCATTGGTCAGCGCGCACACGCGCGCGCCCTGTGTGGGAAAGCTGTCACGCGGCACGTCATCGCCCACGGCCACGACCTCGCCCGCCACTTCCAGTCCCATAAGCGGGCTTGCGCCCGGCGGGGGTGGATAGAGCCCCTGGCGCTGCATGATGTCGGGCCGGTTGATGCCGGCGGCCATGACACGTACCAGCACTTCGCCCGCGCCGGGACGGGGCAGGGGCATGGTGGTGACACGCAGGGAATCGGGCGTGCCGTCTTCGGTGACGGTAATGGCCTGCATGGTGTCGGGCAGGGTGTCGGTCATGTCTCTGGCCTCCGGGGCATGTCGCGTGCTTGGGGGAGCATGGTGTAGGCGATATGGCGGGCAGGACCAGTCTGCATGGCATGGAATCGAGCAAACGTGTGGGGTCTGCGCCAGTTGCGCGGGCCTGCCGCCGGACAGAAAAAGGGCGCCGGGACCTGTGTGGTCCCGGCGCCCTGCCTGGCCGTTTTCCCGTAGGGGAAGACGGGGATCAGACGGAGTAGTACATCTCGAATTCGGCCGGATGCGGGGTGTGCTCGAACTTGTAGACTTCCTGCCACTTCACTTCACAGTAGCTCTCGATCTGGTCCTTGGTGAACACGCCGCCAGCGAGCAGGAATTCGTAGTCCGCTTCCAGTGCCGTCAGCGCCTCACGCAGCGAGCCCGCAACGGTCGGGATCTGCTTGAGTTCCTCGGGGGGAAGGTCGTACAGGTCCTTGTCCATCGCTTCGCCGGGGTGGATCTTGTTCTTGATCCCGTCCAGGCCCGCCATGAGCATGGCGGCGAACGACAGGTAGGGGTTTGCCGTGGGGTCGGGGAAGCGGACCTCGACGCGCTTCGCCTTGGGGCTGGTCGCGTACGGGATGCGGCACGAAGCGGAGCGGTTGCGCGCCGAGTAGGCCAGCAGCACGGGCGCTTCAAAGCCCGGGATCAGGCGCTTGTAGGAATTGGTGGACGGGTTGGTGAACGCGTTCAGCGCCTTGGCGTGCTTGATGATGCCGCCGATGTAGTACAGCGCCTCATCCGACAGGTCGGCATAGCCGTTGCCGCCGAATGTGGGCTTGCCGTCGCGCCAGATGGACTGATGCACATGCATGCCCGAGCCGTTGTCGCCATAGATCGGCTTCGGCATGAAGGTTGCCGTCTTGCCATAGGAATGGGCGACGTTGTGCACGCAGTACTTGTAGATCTGCATGAAGTCGGCGGAGCGGACCAGCGTGTCGAACTTGGTGCCCAGTTCGTGCTGCGACTGTGCCACTTCGTGGTGGTGCTTTTCGATGGGCAGGCCCATCTCGCCCATGGTGGTCAGCATTTCGGCGCGCAGGTCGCCTTCGCTGTCAACCGGGGCAACGGGGAAGTAGCCGCCCTTGACGCCGGGGCGGTGGCCCATGTTGCCTTCGGGGTAGTCCTTGAGCGACGCGCCGGGGCCTTCGATGCTTTCCAGCTCGTAGGTGCCGAAATTCGGGCCGGTGCCGAATCGTACGCTGTCAAAGATGAAGAATTCGGCTTCGGGGCCGAAGAAGGCGGTGTCACCCAGGCCGGTGGACTGCAGGTACTGCTCCGCCAGCTTGGCGGTCGCGCGCGGGTCACGGTTGTAGAACTGCCCGGTGGACGGTTCGACAATGTCACAGATCAGGATAAGCTGCGGCTTGGCGGAGAACGGGTCCATAACCGCGGTTGTCGGATCAGGCAACAGGATCATGTCGCTTTCGTTGATGGCTTTCCATCCGGCGATGGATGAACCGTCAAACATGAAGCCTTCGCGGAAGGTGTCTTCCTCGATCGTGGTGACGTACTGGGTCGTGTGATGCCACTTGCCACGCGGATCGGTGAAACGCAGGTCAACCATTTCCACCGCGTTTTCCTTGATGATTTCAAAGACCTTCGCGATGGCTTTGGCTGAATGCGACGGCGTGGAGGCCGCGACCGGGGCCTGTGCTTTTTTTGCCATGTCTAAATTACCTGTCCTGAACTTTAGGTGTGCCGTTCCATGCGGCGCGGTGGTTATGGTTACGGAAACGTAAGGCCCGTGTCGAGAGTCCTGACACCATGCGGTGCATGCCCGCATGGTGGTTCAGACCGCATCCGCCCCCCGTTCGCCCGTGCGGATGCGGATGACATCCACAACCGGGGTGACAAAAATCTTGCCATCGCCAATGCGGCCGGTGCGGGCGGCCCCCATGATTGCCTCGATCGCACGCTCGGTCATGTCGTCCGGGCATACGATTTCCAGCTTTACCTTGGGCAGGAAGTCGATGATGTATTCCGCGCCACGATACAGCTCGGTATGGCCTTTCTGCCGCCCGAAGCCCTTGGCCTCGATCACGGTTATGCCCATCAGACCGATTTCATGCAGGGCATCCTTCACCTCGTCGAGCTTGAAGGGCTTGATGATGGCCTCGATCTTTTTCATGCTGCTGTGTCTGTCTTCCGTCTCGTAGCTTGTGTCCGCGTTGCCGTCTGATCGGGCGGCGGGCAGGGTTGCATGGCTTTTGATTTCAGGCAATCGGATGATAAGGCAAAAAAACAGGTGCGCACGGGACGCCAAGGCTCCGTTGGGACAGGATGAGACGATGAAACCCGCGAACGCGATGCTTTCGGGACTGCCGACAACCATTTTTTCCATCATGTCCGCACTGGCGGTCAGGCATGATGCCATCAATCTCGGCCAGGGTTTCCCCGATACCGAAGGCCCCGCCGACATGGTGGAGGCGGCGGCCGGGGCGCTGCGTGACGGGCGCAACCAGTACGCCCCCCTGGCCGGCCTGCCCGAACTGCGCGCCGCCGTTGCCCGCTCCAATGAGCGGTTCTACGGAATCACGGTCGATCCCGCGCGCGAAGTGGTCGTGACCTGCGGGGCGACGGAAGCCATTACCGCGTCCCTCATGGCGCTGGTCAACCGTGGGGATGAGGTGGTGGTGTTCGAACCGGTATACGACACCTACCTGCCGGTGCTGGAAATGCTGGGCGCAACCGTGCGCACGGTGCGCCTGGCCCCGCCGCGATGGGACCTGCCGCGCGCGGAACTGGCCGCGGCCTTTGGCCCGCGTACCAAGGCGATCCTGCTCAACACGCCCATGAATCCGACCGGCAAGGTCTTCACGGCCGATGAACTGGCCTTCATCGCAGGCCTGCTTGCCCGGCACGATGCCTATGCCGTGTGTGATGAAGTGTATGAACACCTGACGTTCGCCCCGGTCCGGCATCTGCCGCTCATGGCGCTGCCGGGCATGCGCGGGCGTACGATCCGCATTGGCAGCGCGGGCAAGAGCTTTTCCCTTACGGGGTGGAAGGTGGGGTATGTGACCGCCCCCGCGCCGCTGGCTGATCTGGTGGCGAAGGCCCACCAGCTGCTGACCTTTGCCGTGGCCCCCAACCTGCAGCGCGCCGTGGCGGTGGGGCTGGACAAGGATGGCGCCTATTTTACCCGGCTGGCCGGGGGGATGCGCGCGCGCTGCCAGCAGCTGGGCGATGGGCTGCGCCAGGCAGGGTTTGGCGTGCTGCCGTGTGATGGCGGCTACTTCGTCATTGCCGATATCGCGCCGCTTGGCTTCACGGGCGGGGATGTCGCGTTCTGTGAGCAGATGACCGCACGGGTCGGGGTCGCGGCCATTCCCGTTTCCGCCTTTTATGACAGCCGGGGCGTGGACATACCCGACCGTTATGTCCGCTTCGCCTTCTGCAAGCGGCCAGAGGTGATCTCAGGCGCCATCACGCGCCTGCAGACCGTGCGCGAACGGCTGTGTACCGGAAAAATTGCGGAAACCCAAAAAGGGTAATTGACGCGCCCGTGCTGCTTTTCTATATAGCAGCGCAGTTGTGGCGGACGTAGCTCAGTCGGTAGAGCGCCGGTTTGTGGTACCGGTTGTCGCGGGTTCGATCCCCGTCGTTCGCCCCAACCCACGTTATCCCAGATAAAATTGTGTTCCGGATGGCAGGCTGTTTCAGTCCGTACCGCCAAACGTGTGGGCAAGCCCCACCGCCAGGGGCGTGGGGTCCAGCCCGAGCTGTGCCCGCATGGGCACTATATCGAATATCTTGTCTTCCATCAGCCGACGCACCTCGGCAGGCCTTATGCGCGGCAGTCCCGGCACGGGCAGCCGGGCCAGCAGCATGAGCAGCCGCCCCGGCACCGGCACGGCCGGGCGGGGATGCAGCCCGGCCGCAAGGGCCACCCTGCGGGTGAAGTCACGGTAGGTGACCTGTTCCCCCCCGGCAATGACAAGTTCATGCGCTCCCTCCCATTTCCGGCCAAGGGCCGCGATGAGGGCGCGCGTCACATCGCCCTGCCATATGGGCTGGATACGGGCCTGCCCCCCGCCGGGCAGCGGCAGTACCGGCAGGCGGCGCATGAGGGCGGCCAGGCGCTGCACGTTGTCTTCCCCCCGCGCGCCATAGATCATGCTGGGATGCAGCAGCACGCCCCGGTGGCCCGAACGTGCAAACGCACGCGCCCCCGCCATTACGCCACGGGCATGGGAATCAGGCCAGCGGGTAAAGATGCGTGTGCTGCCAAGCGCCACGATGCCTGCTGACAATGGTGCAGCCGCCACAACGGCGGGCAGGTGGCGGGCATGGGCTGTCAGAACAATGGATGTGGCATCCGCCAGTGCCGCGCGCAGGGCGGCGGTTCCGTGCGCCAGGTCGGCCATGCGGGCCGGAACCGCCATACCGCTTTCCCGCCAGCGCGGCAGGCTGCGCACGATGGGCACGATGGCGCACCCCCGTGCGGTCAGGGCATGGCAGAGCGCCAGTCCCGACCGGCCGGTCGCGCCGATGACATGCACCGGCCCACCGATTCCCATCAGGGCGTGGAAATGGTCAGGCCCAGCGGCGCCGCAATCGAAGGATCGCCCGCCATGGACAGGGCAACGCCCAGCATCATCAGGTTGACCGGCTTCATCGGGCGCAGCGCGATCTGCAGCGGGTGATCCTGCGGGGATTGCACGAACCGGCCCATTGCGCGCATCGAGGCATCATCGGATGTGGCCAGCGAGGCCAGCAGGGCCTGGCGGTAGGCATCCACTTCCGTGTTGCGGCTTTTTGCCAGTCCCGCCACGATATGCTCGGCCAGCGAATGGTCTTCCCATGTCAGTGCGGCGGAGACGATGCGCGCGGTCTCGGGGATGATGGCCATGTCATCAAACGGAATCTGGTCCAGTTCCGCCACCACGGACAGGTTGCCCATCTCCGGCGCCTCTACTGTCATGGGTTCCAGATGCACGCGGCCCGCACTGCGGTCACTGGTGCTGTTGATATGGATGTTGCCGGTAAAATGGTCATAGCCGAATGCATTGAGGATGGAGGGATTGTCCGTGCCGGTGGACCACAGCGTGAGGCTGGTCAGGTCCGTGTCCATCTTGTCCTCCGTCTCGGTGGAGAAGCGCGATGTGGTGACATGGTCGATCTGGAGCATGGGGTGGGTGCTGGCGATCTCCACCTTCTTCAGGTCCATGGTCTGCGGGTGGCGTTCATGGATCAGGTGGCCGGACTGGATCAGGCTGGCGACCTCGCTGGCGAAGTCCGGCCCGTCAAGCCGGATATGCTCGACCGCGATGCGGCGCGAGGGGGTCAGGTTGATCTGGGTCGCCAGCTTCTCCACATCGAGATGCGAGGACCGTCCCACCCCGTACTGGCCGATCACCATGCGTCCGATGGTGACATCGGTCTGGCTGGCGGGAATGGCCAGGTGCAGGTTGGTGAAGGTGCCGGTGTCCAGCACGAGCGAATCGAAGCCCAGCGGGCGGGCCGTTTCCGCCGTGACGCGCGCGGTATTGGGCATGACAAGATTGCCCAGCGCCACCTGGTCGAGCGAGATGGTGCTGTCCTGTGTCATGACCTTCACGTCACGCAGTACGATGCTGCCGATCTTCTCCCCCTGCACGTTGTTGCCGGTCAGTCCGCCCAGGCGCACGTCGGCCGCGATCAGCGTCATGGCCGGATTGCGGTAGGTCACCGCGGTAAAATGCGCGCCGCGCGCCAGCGTGCGCGGCCGGGCCGTGGCGTAGCTGAACGTGGCGTCCGGCCCGAGGGAGGCGCGGAAGTCGGCGATACCGGCCTCCAGCCTGCGCTGGGCGAAGTGATGCACCCCCCAGCTGCCAACCAGTAGAACAAGTATGAGCAGGGGAATGGCGGGATAGAGTTTCTTCACGAGCCTGATATCCGTAATGACCTTGAGATGAGTGCTATCGCATTACCGCCCCCTTCGGCAATCGCCCGTGGGGGAGAGCAGGCGGGAAAGAAGGTGGTATCATGATACCACATGCGTTTTTTTACCGGAAAAATGCCGTCCATACGGGATTATGTGCTTGACGTTCGTGTCCCGTACGGATGATAACGCGCCACCTGTTACCGCGACATTACTGGACGGAACACTGAATCCATGAAGACCACACTTTCGCTGAAGCCCGCCGAGGTGACGCGTGGCTGGACCCTGATCGACGCCGAGGGCCTCGTTCTGGGCCGTCTGGCCGCCATCGTTGCCCAGCGCCTGCGCGGCAAGCACAAGCCCCAGTTCACTCCGCATGTTGATTGTGGCGACAATATCGTCATCATCAACGCCGAGAAGGTCCGCCTGACCGGCAACAAGGTGGACCAGAAGCTGTTCCATTACCACACCGGCTACCCCGGTGGGATCAAGGAACGCACGATCACCCAGCGCCTGACCGGCAAGAACCCCGGCCACGTGGTGCGCAAGGCGGTCGAGCGCATGATCACCCGCGGCCCGCTGCAGCGCGCGCAGATGAAGCATCTGTACGTCTATGCCGGCAGCGAACACCCGCATGAAGGCCAGAAGCCGCAGGTGCTCGATGTCGCGGCGCTGAACCGCAAGAATGCCGTCAACACCCAGAAGGTCGGGGGCTGAACCACATGTCTGAAACCCAAGAACGTACAGGCACGCTGGCTGACCTGAAGGACGCGGTTGCGTCCGGCCAGGTCGTTTCCTCCCAGGAAGCCGCACCCGTCTATGAAGCCAAGCGCGATGCGCAGGGCCGTTCCTACGCCACCGGCCGCCGCAAGGACGCCGTGGCCCGCGTGTGGATCAAGCCGGGCAAGGGCGACATCATCGTCAATGGCCGTCCGGTCGGCACCTACTTCGCCCGCCCGGTGCTGCGCATGCTGATCACCCAGCCCTTCCTGGTGGCGGACCGTTACAACCAGTTCGACGTGTACTGCACGGTCGTTGGTGGTGGTCTGTCCGGTCAGGCCGGTGCGGTCCGTCACGGCATCAGCCGTGCGCTGACCCATTACGAGCCCGCGCTGCGCAGCATCCTGAAGGCTGCCGGCTTCCTGACGCGCGATTCGCGTGTTGTTGAACGTAAGAAGTACGGCCGCGCCAAGGCCCGTCGTTCCTTCCAGTTCAGCAAGCGCTGATCCTGCCTTTCCCGTGGCATGCCACGGGATACGGGTTCTGCAACGGGGTCGGTCCGGAAACGGACCGGCCCCGTTGTGCATCCGGTCTGCTGCCTGCAGGCATGAAAAAAGTTTCCGGTGAAGCTTTTTTCAAAATCTCCGGAAGAACGCCACTTTTCCTGGAAGGCGGTGCCCGGAAATTTTCTTTGTTTGAAAACAGCCGTTACGCAAAGGGATTGGGCACCCTGGCCGCCTTGTGCGGCGGCAGGCTGTCGGGCAGATCCTTCTGCGCGGCCAGTGTATCGACCACCTGCTGCATGAATGCCAGAAGCGCGCGGGCGCGTTCCAGCCCGGCCCTGTCTCGGCTGAGGTCGGTCTGGCCATAGAAGGCGATGCTGTCGGTGCCGTTTTCAGCTGTCATCCCGCCAATGGTGCGGCTGGTGGCATTGTCGGCAAAAGGCACCAGGGGTGTGCTGGCATCGGATGCGGGGCGGTGTTCCGTCATGGCGGGTCTCCTGTGCGGGGCGCGCGCGTTTACCAGTGCAAGGACGTGCGGCGCGAATAATGATGGCGACGGCGATACGTTGCCGTACGCTTCTGGCCAAAGGGCAGGGCCATACAGGTCTGTTTCAGGCGTGCGGGCAGGGCGGGAAACGGATCGACCCCCGTCATGCGTGTGAGTTCCGTCACGCTGACATGGCTGCACCCGGGATTGCGCGTCACGTTATGGCATACATACACCCCCGTCTGCTGCCTGCGCGGTGAATAGATTGCCTTCCATGTGGATGTGGGCACAAGCACCCGGTCGGCACCTATGGCCGCAAGGGTGCTGGCGTGGAAGGCCGGGCCGGTCACGACATACAGTTCGCCTTCCCGCAGGGTCAGCCTGCGCAGGCCCGATTCGATCATGGCCCATTTTTCCCGGTTCAGCGTGGCACGCTGGGGCACGATGTTGGACAGGGCGAAGGTTTCTTCCTGCGTCTGGCGGTCGGGCATGTCGCCGGATGGCGTCATGTGCCCCCGGTCAAAGCCGGAGCGGACATAATCCTCCAGTTCCGCGCGTGATCCGGGGGGGATGCGGGTATCGGGATGAAATTCTCCCTCCCGGGGGGTGGACATGGCGGCACGTACCATCGCGGTGTCCAGATGTTCCGCCGACCACAGGGGTTCGCGTGCAAGACCGGAATACAGCACCGCGAATTTCGTGCTGCACAGTACCTGGGTCTGTGGCGCCATGCGGGGATTGTCCAGAACGGGCAACTGCCCGCCCGCCCCCAGTGCGGCGCAGTCTTCAGCCCGGGCGCCGGGGTTGCCCGTCACGGCCAGCAGGCAGGCCAGCAGCAGGGCAGGCCGCAACCCATGGTAGAAGAAATGGCATGTGGGCACGGACTGGTGTTATCCATCTGTTCTGGTAAAACAGGCCTATTCATGAAACATCCGACAGGGCAGGGCAATGGCGGAACATCCCGATTCAGGTCCTTCCGGCTCCCGGCAGCCTTCCTATGTCCTGCACCGGCGTGAACTGCCGCCCACACGGCGTGAGCGCTGGCTGCGCATTGCGCTGCGTGTGGTGACGGCGGTGCTGGCGGCGGGGGCGCTGACCGACCTTGTGCTGCGTGTGATCCGCAACGGGCATTAGGGTGTCGGCCCCGGTTTCTGGCCGGGTGGCGGCAGGTCGGCATCCTGCCTGCGGGCCAGGGCTATGGTGACATCCACGGTTTCCTGATTGACCTGGGCATCAAAGAGCGGATTGACCACGAGGTTCTGGACAAGGCCGGTCATGTCACCAAAACGCAGGTGGTCCCAGTCCATGCGGTCGTGCGCCTGCCGCGTGAAGTCAAAGCCCAGCATGGGGCGGGATGTGCCGTCAGGGGCAATGTAAGACCAGGCGAAGTGGCAGCGCGCCGGGGCACCGCGCTGGGTGAACAGCGCATGGACAAAGCCGGGCGTCGCATCCGTCTGTACCGTGTTCATGAGATAATGCGGTGCCTGCCGCTGCAGGGCAGGCGTGACCTGCGCATTGAACAGTCCCGCCTGCACCATTTCCGGCACATGGGTCATGAAAACGGACTGGTTCATGGTGATCTCGACCCGGCACGGCGTGGTGCTGGCAATGCGGGTCTCGATACCCCATGCATGGGCCGTGCTGTGCACATCCGTAATGGGTGTGGGATAGGGCGCGCCTGCCGCATGGGCCATGCCGGGCATCAGGGCGTATGTAGAAAGACACAGGGCCAGTGCCATGTTCCGTAGCGGATGGTGGTACGGGGCGTGGGCGTTGCGGGGGGGGACAGGGCAGGGCAAGGGCAGGCACCGGTTGTACTGGGTGGGGCGGACGGGCTGGCTACGGCATGCGGATGCCGCGCCCTTTTGTGTCACGGTGCGGCGCGCCCTGCCACCCCCACCTACGGGTAGGGTGCCATGCTGTGCATCAATACTTTGCAATGGGACGGAATATCACGAAACTCCTGCCAGAATGGCGGTTCTGTTCTGTAATGATTGCGTATCGATCCGTACAGATGCAATCCAGTCATTGAAATGACACAATAACAGGGCTTTCATGCCGCCTGTCCCACACCATGGTCCGAGCGTGGAGTGGCTGGTGAATTCATGGCAAAATAAGACACAACTCCTTATTAAAGAATGTCTTTTTGCAATATCGTGAACGGGAAACTTTTCATGGCGCGCTGCGTTGGCGCCCATGTCATGCAAATAACAGCAAGACACCGGAGGCGCATGTCACGCCCCATGCCCGCAGGGGCACGGGCTGCAACGCAGGCCAGCCAAACCGGTGGTCCAGGTCAGGAAACCATGTTTGATTCAAAAATAATAGAAGTCGATGGCGTGTTCGTGGGCGCGGCCATCATTACCGGCATCGCGACATCGCTGCGCTTTTATGCCACGCATGAAAGCGTGCGCTCGCTGCATAACATGCTCATGCCCGATCTTCGGGTATTGCGGGAGCATGTCACGGCGACATTCCATCGCATGGGGCACAGGCTGCCAGCCCCGCGCCGGACATAAGGATATCCCGCCCCTGCATGATGACAGGCACGGCATGTCATACGGATATGAAAGATACCCCGGCGGGTATGCCCCCGCCGGGGTGTGCTGCCTTTTGGCGCAGGACCGTCAGCGGCTGGTGCGGCGACCAAGCTGGCTGACATCGCGCACCGCACCCCTGGCCGCGCTGGTGGTCAGCGCGCTGTAGGCCTGCAATGCAACCGAGACCTCACGCTTGCGGTCGGGCTGCCAGGCACGGTCGCCGCGTTCCTCCATGGCGTCACGGCGGGCGGCAAGATCCGCATCGCTTACGGTGGTGCGCAGGATGCGGTTGGGGATGTCGATCTCGACGGTATCGCCTTCCTCCAGCAGCCCGATGATGCCGCCTTCCGCCGCTTCAGGCGAGATATGGCCGATGGACAGCCCCGAACTGCCGCCTGAGAAGCGGCCATCGGTAATCAGCGCGCATTTTTCGGCCAGTCCCTTGGATTTCAGGTAACTGGTCGGGTACAGCATTTCCTGCATGCCCGGGCCGCCCTTCGGTCCTTCATAGCGGATCACCACGACATCACCCGGCACGATCGCATTGCTCAGGATGGCGGAAACGGCGGCATCCTGACTTTCAAAGATACGCGCGGGCCCGGTAAAGGTCAGCAGGCCGGGAGCCACGCCCGCGGTCTTCACGATCGCGCCGTCTTCCGCCAGATTGCCAAACAGCACCGCAAGCCCGCCATCCTGGCTGTAGGCGTGTTCCGCGTCACGGATCGCGCCGCCGACGCGGTCGGTATCCAGCGCCGCATAGCGGCTGGACTGGGAGAACGCCTGCGTGGTCCGCACCCCACCGGGCGCGGCGCGGAAGAAGGTACGCGCATCCTCATCCGCCGTGCTGGTGCCGATATCCCACTTTTCCAGTGCGGCGCTGACACTGGGGGCATGCACGCTGGGCGCATCCATGTGCAGCAGCCCCATGCGCGCCAGTTCCCCCATGATGGCGGGAATGCCGCCCGCGCGGTGCACGTCCTCCATATGGATGTCCATGCGTGAGGGCGAGACCTTGCACAGGTTGGGTACCCTGTGGGACAGCCGGTCGATGTCGGACATGGTGAAATGTACCCTGCCCTCATGGGCTGCGGCCAGCAGGTGCAGCACGGTGTTGGTCGACCCGCCCATGGCGATATCGACCGACATGGCATTCTCGAACGCAGGCTTGGTGGCGATGCCGCGCGGCAGGGCGGTGGCATCGTCGTTTTCATACCACCGGCGGGCCAGCGCCACGATTTCGCGTCCCGCACGCATAAACAGTTCGCGCCGGTCGGCATGGGTGGCGACAAGGCTGCCATTGCCCGGCAGCGCCAGGCCCAGCGCTTCGGTCAGGCAGTTCATGGAATTGGCGGTGAACATGCCCGAGCACGACCCGCAGGTGGGGCAGGCCGAGCGTTCGATGGTGGCGGACTGTTCATCACTGACATCCGCATTGGCCGCTGCCACCATGGAGGTGATCAGGTCGGTGCGCTGCTCGGTGCCGTTGGTGATGATCTTGCCCGCTTCCATCGGCCCGCCAGAGACGAAGATGGTGGGGATGTTGAGCCGCATCGCCGCCATGAGCATGCCCGGCGTGATCTTGTCGCAGTTGCTGATGCACACCAGCGCATCGGCGCAGTGGGCATTGACCATGTATTCCACCGCATCGGCAATCAGCTCGCGCGAGGGCAGGCTGTACAGCATGCCGCCATGGCCCATGGCGATGCCGTCATCCACCGCAATGGTATTGAACTCCCGCCCGATGCCGCCTGCATCGGCCACAGCGCCCGCGACAAGCTGGCCCAGGTCCTTGAGGTGCACATGGCCGGGCACGAACTGCGTGAAGGAATTGGCGATGGCGATGATCGGCTTGCCGAAATCACCGTCCTGCATGCCGGTTGCACGCCACAGGCTGCGCGCACCGGCCATGTTGCGGCCATGGGTCGTAGTGCGGGAACGATAGGCGGGCATGACGGTGACCTCTCGCGACAATCGGGTTGGCATCATAAAACGGCATGAAGTTGCCTGACCGCATACAGGACACGCGCCCTGCACGCCAGTCCAAACCTGCCGTTAACCGTAACCGGTCACGCTGGGGCAGGGTCGCAACTCCATGTGCGGCCATCCGTTCATCTGATATCCCTTCCGCCCCTGCACAAGGAGTGCCTGCAGCATGCCTCAGCCCGATCATTCCGACACCCCGCCTGGAACAGCGCGGCGCGGCCTGCTGGCGCAGATACGCTTTCCGTTTCTCGGGGTGCTGGCGGTGGGGGTGCTGGCGCTGGTCATTTTCTGGTCCTGGGACTGGTTCATTCCCATGGTGGAACGCAGGGCCGGGGCGGCGCTGGGGCGCAGGGTCAGCGTGGCGCACCTGCATGTACATGTCGGCCGTGTGATCCGCATCACGGCCGACGGGGTGCGGATTGACGAACCCGAAGGATTCGACACCCTGCCGCCCTTCGCCACCGCCGACCACCTGATGGTGGGGATCAGCCTGTGGCACCTGCTGGGTGGCAGGGTGGACCTGCCGGTCATTGCGCTGGACAGGCCCGTGGTGGAACTGAACGAGAAGCGTGACGGGAGCGCCAACTACCATTTCCCGTCCAGCGGTGGTGGCGGTTCGACCGCCATGCCGCGTATTGGCGAGCTGAATATCGAGGCGGGCCAGCTCCACCTTGTCCATGCCGGCCTGCGCAGCGACATGCGCGCACAGGTCCATACCACGCCGGGAAAGGGCGACGTGCAGCCCCGCATCGTGGCCGATCTGCGCGGGACCTATACCGGGCAGGCCATCATCGGGCATTTTTCGGGCGGGGCGCTGGTCTCGCTGGCCGACAGGACCCGGCCCTATCCGGTTGATGTGGACGTGCGCCACGGCCCCACGCGCCTGACGCTGATCGGCACGGTGGATGATCCGCTGTCCTTTGCCGGTACACGGCTGAAGCTGACGCTGGCGGGGCCGGACATGTCGCTGCTCTATCCGCTGACGGGCGTGGTGATTCCCCAGACCCCCGCCTACCATGTCGCGGGCAGCCTGGATTATCATGACAGGCGGGTGCGCTTCCGTAATTTTGAAGGTGTTGTCGGCTCCAGCGACCTTGGCGGCACGCTGGACGTGGACCCGCACCAGAGTGTGACATTTGTCGATACCAACCTGCATTCACGCCATGTGGACCTGGCGGACCTGGGCGGTTTCTTTGGCGCGACACCGGGTGAGCATCCCTCCACCACCCAGCAGGCGGCACAGGAAAAGGCGCATGAGGCCAGTGGCGCGGTGCTGCCTTCCACACCGATCAACATGCCCCGTCTCAAGGCCACCAATGTCCATCTTGTCTATCATGGCGACCATATCGAAAACCGCCATACGCCGCTCGACAACATCGATGTGCTGGCCGATATCCGCGATGGTACGATCGATGTCCATCACCTGAACTTTGCCGTGGGCAAGGGAACGCTGGCCAGCAGCGGCACCTTCGTACCGCAGGGCAACGGCATGGATGCGCGCATCCGCATCGACATGGAACAGATCGACCTGGCCCGGCTGATGCAGGCCATGGGGCATAACCTGCACGGGCAGGGGATCATTGGCGGGCATATCGTGGTGCATGGCCATGGCCAGTCGCTGGCCCAGATCGTGGGTGATGGCGATGGCGGCATTACCATGGCGCTGGATGATGGCGGCGATATTTCCGCCATCCTGCCCGACCTGGTGGGGCTGGAACTGGGCAAGGCGCTGCTTTCCGCGCTGGGCCTGCCCGCGCGGACCGACCTGAAATGCCTGATTGCCGACATGCCGCTGCAGGACGGCGTGTTCCACACCCGCACCATGCTGCTGGAAACGGGGGATACGCGCACCGTGGGCAGCGGGGACATCAGGTTCAGCAACAATACCATCGACTATAAACTGCTCACGCATTCACGGCATTTCGCCATCGCCTCCTTTCCCGGCCCGCTTTACATCACGGGTGCGCTCAGGAGCCCGAATATCAGACCGGGGGCGGAAATCATCGGCCGGGCCGTGGCGTCCGTGCTGACGGGTTTCGTGTTCTCGCCCATAGGGCTGCTGCCCACCATTGAAGGCGGCGTGGGCAAGAATTCCTCCTGCGCCAGTGCCATCCGGGAGGTGAACGAGAACCCGGCCGCAGGTATCGCGCCCCATGCCAACCATCCCGCCAGACGGGGCAGGCACGGGCATGGAACTCCCGTGGGAACATCCGGGCAGCATGATGTGAATGCCGGCAGTCATGCCGGTGGCACCGAAAATGCTACCGGCGGGCTGAGCGCAGCCGAACGCGCGCGGATCCGGGCGGCCTGGGCGCACAGGCAGGCAGCCCATTGAGGAGTGGAATCCCCGCTTGACCATGCAGGGCATTTCAGCAAAAAGGAACAGGTGCCGCAGGGAACCCGCAACAGCGGGCCGATCCTGCCGCCATGCCGGGTTAGCACAGTGGTAGTGCAGCGGTTTTGTAAACCGAAGGCCGGGGGTTCAAATCCCTCACCCGGCACCACATTTTCAAAAGAAAACAGTCAGTTAGAAAAAGCGCACGGGGCGCATGAAGCGCACGCTTCGCATACGGCCCCGGCAAACAAGCCGGACAACCATAAAGCAGTTTCTGGTGAAGCTTTTTTCAAAACGCTTCGGGGAACGCCGCCTTTTTCTGGAAAAGGCGACGTTATTTGAAAATCGTATTATTTCAGAACAGTCGCTTACGCAAAAATCCGTTCCAGCCACGCGTCAACCGTATCACCGCTGCCGATGGCAGGATCGATCAGTCCGTCGACCATGAAGGTGGGAGAGACGTGAATGCCGTTCTGCCGCGAATACCTGCACTGCCACTTGATGGCCTTCTGCAGTTCCGGCACGGCAAAGGCGGCCGCCAGTTCCAGCCCGCTAAGGCGTTCGATCCGCTTTATGATGTCATTGGGTGTGGCATCCATGTTGGGGCCGGCGCAGTGATCGGTAAACTCGAATGATTCGCGGTGCGCGCCCACGGCGGCCATGACGGTGCGGGCCGCGTCACGACCACCCTCCAGGGTTGCCGCGGCAAGGATGCAGCGCACGATGACACCGGAAAACATGTGCCATGGCTGGGATTGCAGGCGGATCCGTATGGTGATCCGCTCATCCCCCGCACGGGCCAGCAATTCCGGCAGTTTGTTGAATGCCCGTACTGAAAACGGGCAGGTCGGTTCCAGGAAGGCCTCGAAAATTTTCGGACCATGCCCCCATTCAAGCGGGGCGACGTGGAGGGAGGGGACGGTCATGATCATGATGCTCCTTCAGGCGGGCCGCTGTTCTCCCGGCCGGGTGGCGCAGGGGATGCGTGCCGCATGGTGTCCATGGCCGGGGGGCGCGCCGCGCATGACCGGCCTGAACATGGAAGGCCGTCAGCGCCGCTGGGCGGACAGGCGGCGCATATGGGCGCGATAACCCCTGCGGCCCAGTATCTTCATGATGGGCAGGCTTGCATTGAGCAGCGGCATGAAGGTGAGGCAGGCATGGGTGAACAGCTTGTCAAATACGGAACTGAAGCGTTCGCGGCTGCCGCGTTCACAGCATTCAAGGATACGCGCGGCCGTGACATCGGGTTCCTGTGGCGGGTCGATAAAGTTGTAGATCGATCCGCCGGCCTGCATTTCCCGGCTCAGCATGGGGGTGTTGACGCTGGCGGGATAGAGGGATGACACCGCGATGCGTCGGGGCCGGAGTTCCTGCTCCAGCGCGCGGGCAAAGCCGCGCAGACCGAATTTCGCCGCCGTGTAGACACTGCTGCCCGCCAGCGGAAACACCGCCGCCATCGAGTTCACGAAGACGATATGCCCCCCCCCGCGCATGCCGGGCAGCAGGGCATTGGTCAGTTCGATCGGGGCCAGCAGATCCACCGCAATCTGCTCGGCCGTCATGGCGCTGTCCAGTTCCCCCACCGGTTGTGGCGCGATCACGCCCGCGCAGTGTACCAGTATGTCGATGGCAGGCTCATGACTGGTAATGGCCGTGGCTGCCGTGCATATGCTGTTCATATCCGTCAGGTCACAGGGTACGACCGTAATGCCGGGCATGTCCGTTGTGGCGTGACGTGAAAGGATGATGACCCTGTACCCGCAGCCCAGCATGCGCTGCACCAGTGCGCGCCCGATTCCGCCCGTAGCACCCGTTACAACCGCAACCCGACTGGACCTGTCGTTTAAATCGCTATTTTCCAATGACCTACATACTTCCCTGACCGCAACGCCCATTGTAGCGCCTGATACGCGCCACAGTGGACATTCCGCAAGCTGTTTTCCCTGTGGGGAAAGAGAATACTTTCCCGTTGCTTGATGGGGGTCATGCTATCGGTAACGAAATCATCCGTCGATCATTCGTTGGCTGGAAATCAACTGATCCGCCAGCCAGGGCCAATATCAGCCACCGGATGCTTCTGCCGGAGCACCGGGAGCATGGAAAAAATGGGTACGCATCCATACCCATCCCTATGGTCATGCCCGCAGACCGCCAGGTCAGTACAGGATGTTCGATATCTCGAATGGTTCTTTCACCTGAAAAACAGTCCGATCAGATTCCATGAGGAGTGGATAGCGAGCCGCGCCGTGTCAGAGTGTGCTTGCTGAAACTCTCTGGAGGGCAGAACCATGCTCGAGGCATCTGATCATCCCACGACCCCGGTCGCTATCCGCGTTGATCTTGGCGCGATCTTCGTTTCACTGGAACTTGGAAAATCGAGTTGGCTGGTCACATCGCTCTCACCCGGAAGCGAGAAGATGTCGCGCCACTCGGTTCAAGGTGGCGATATTGCGGGCCTGTTCGGCTGTTTCACTAGTCTTCGTGACAAGGCCCGCGCTCGGGAAGGAAGACTTTTTCCGCTTGTGGTGATTCAGGAAGCCGGATTGGATGGATTCTGGATCGATAGAGCCTTGAAGCAGGAGGACTGGATCGAGAGCCATGTCGTCGATGCGGCGTCGATCGCAGTTCCCCGCAAGCACCGGCGTGCAAAGACGGATCGTATCGACGGGGAGATGCTGGTCCGTACGCTGCTGGCGTTCAAACGCGGAGAGGCACGGGTCTGCTCAATGGTCCGCCCTCCATCACGGGAAGAGGAAGACCGCCGACGTCTCAGTCGGGAGCGTAAGGTTCTGGTGGGCGAGCGCACGCGGCATATCAACCGCGTCCAGGGCCTGCTGCTGAGCCAGGGCATTCGAGGTTACCGGCCGCTGCGACGGGATCGGCGTGCCTGTCTCGACGAGTTGCGAACGGGCGATGGTCATCCCTTGCCGAAGCATCTCAAGGCGCAGATCGGACGAGAACTGGACCGCATCGAACTTCTCATGGAACAGATTAAAATGGTTGAGAGCGAACGGGACGAATTGGCAAAAGTGAATGACAACAATCAATGTTCGCCAGTTGTCCTGTTGCAGGGTCTCAGAGGGATTGGCGCCGAGTTTGCCACCGTTCTGACGCAGGAAGGACTGTTCCGGCATTTCGACAACAGGCGGCAGGTCGCGGCTTATGCCGGTCTGGCGCCTTCGCCGTGGAAAAGCGGATCGATCGACCGTGAACAAGGCGTCTCGAAATCCGGTAATCCGCGCCTGCGCACGGCCATGATCCAGCTTGCCTGGCTGTGGCTCCGCTACCAGCCTGACACCGCGCTGGCGCAGTGGTTCCATGAACACGTGGGCGCAAGAAGTAACCGGAGCCGCAAAACGGCGATCGTTGCCCTGGCCCGCAAGCTTCTTGTTGCGCTCTGGAAATATGTCACGAGTGGTGTCGTTATCGATGGCGCGCATCCGGCGTCCCGCTGATGGAAACACCACAGACATAAACCCCATCCCCAGGACCTGATCAGTCCTGTGGATCCAGGTGAACGGACCGATCGGCCCCATGGCTTGCAATGCCGACCTTTCAGAATGGTCCCGTTCTCCTGAGCCTTTGCCCCGAATGCGGGATAGTGGTGCTGCCGCGCGCGAGCGGCGACCGGATGTGAGGTTCTACAGGTGCGGCATCGCGCCGGTAGTCGTTAAACAGGCTCAGACCATGGATCCAAAACACGGAGAAGAAAAAATGATCTCGCAGTGAAAGTGGCCATTGACGTGAAACTCCTCATGTGAGGGGCTGATATTACATTCACGAACCGATGCAATACCTGCGCCGTGATGGTCATTACGGGTTCAAGAAATGAAGCATGTGGATGTAAATTGGAAAGGGTATATAAATAATAAACACATGTATATTAATTTTTTATTCCGTATTATTTATATTTTGTAAATAAAAATATTAAATAATACTATCGGGGAGAAAAAGGGTATATTTCATGAAAATGATATAGGTCCGGCAATCTCCGGATTTCCTGCCGCCCTCTGGCTCCCTGCCATAAGGAGATAACGGTTTCTGACAATGAGCACAGTGTCCCCTGCCTTCTTCCCCGACGCATAGGAAAAAGGTCCGGGAATACCACAACCGATAGGCGATTGTGAAAATTCTTTAAATATTTCAATGGGTTGTCGTGGCGGAGAGAGTGGGATTCGAACCCACGGTACGCTATTAACGTACACACGCTTTCCAAGCGTGCGCCTTAAGCCGCTCGGCCATCTCTCCAGCCGTTACCGGGTTCCATGCCATCCCTTGGCGGCCGTACCCGATGCGGCGGAACATATCACCAAATTTTATTGGCGCAAGAGGAAAACGCCATGCCCATGCCACCCGCCCCGATTGCGCGGGGCGGGGCGGCATGACGGCAGGCTACTGGTCCATCTTGAGTGCGGCGAGGAAGGCGCTCTGCGGTATCTCCACCTTGCCGAACTGGCGCATGCGCTTCTTGCCTTCCTTCTGCTTGTCCAGCAGCTTGCGCTTGCGCGAGATGTCACCGCCATAGCACTTGGCCGTCACGTCCTTGGACATGGCGCCAATGGTCTCACGCGCGATGATGCGGCTGCCAATGGCGGCCTGCACCGCGATCTTGAACAGCTGGCGGGGGATCAGTTCCTTGAGCTTGGCGCAGATCGAGCGCCCGCGCGTTTCCGCTGCCGAGCGGTGGGCGATGAAGGACAGCGCATCCACCGGCTCCTGATTGACAAGGATGGAGATGCGCACGAGATCGCTCTCCTCATACCCGTCCATCTGGTAATCGAAGCTGGCATAACCGCGCGTGACCGACTTCAGGCGGTCGTAGAAGTCGAACACCACCTCGTTCAGCGGCAGGCGATAGACCGCCATGGCGCGGTTGCCGACATAGGTCAGGTCAATCTGCACGCCGCGCCGCTCGCTGCACAGGGTCAGCACCGCGCCCAGATATTCGTCCGGCACCATGATGGTGGCGCGGATCCACGGTTCCTCGATCGTCTCGATCAGGGACTGGTCGGGCATGTCGGCGGGGTTGTGCAGTTCCGCCTGCTCGCCATTGGTCAGTTGCATGCGGTAGACTACGGACGGGGCGGTGGCGATCAGGTCCAGGTCGAATTCGCGGCTCAGGCGCTCCTGGATGATTTCCAGATGCAGCAGGCCAAGGAAGCCGCAGCGGAAGCCGAAGCCCAGCGCCGCCGATGTCTCGGCCTCGTAATGGAAGGAAGCGTCGTTGAGCCGCAGCTTGGCCAGGCTGTCACGCAGTTTTTCAAAATCATCGGCCACGATGGGGTACATGCCGCACCACACCACGGGAATGGAGGGCTTGAAGCCCGCCAGCGGGGCATCGGCCGGGCGGCGGTCGTCGGTAATGGTGTCGCCCACGTTGGTGTCGGCCACGGTCTTGATGGCGGCGTTGATGTAGCCGATCTCACCCGGGCCCAGTTCGGCCACGTTGGTCATGCGGGGGGCGAACACGCCCACCTGGTCGACCAGATGCACCACGCCCGACGACATCATGCGGATGCGCATGCCGCGCTTCAGCCGCCCTTCCTTCACGCGCACCAGCGTGATCACGCCCAGATACGGATCGTACCAGCTATCGACCAGCAGCGCCTTGAGCGGGGCTTCGGCATCACCCGTGGGCGGCGGCAGGCGCTTGACCAGCGCTTCCAGAACGGCCTCGATGTTCAGTCCGGTCTTGGCCGAGACCTCGACCGCGTCATCGGCGGGAATGCCCACCACTTCCTCGATCTGTTCCTTTACGCGCGGGCAGTCGGCGGCGGGCAGGTCCACCTTGTTCAGGACCGGCACGATCTCGTGGTTGGCGTCGATGGCCTGGTACACATTGGCCAGTGTCTGCGCTTCCACCCCCTGGGATGCATCGACCACCAGCAGCGAACCCTCGCACGCGGCAAGCGACCGGCTGACCTCATAGGCAAAGTCCACGTGGCCTGGCGTGTCCATCAGGTTAAGGACATAGGTCTTGCCATCTTCCGCCGGATAGGTCAGGCGTACGGTCTGCGCCTTGATGGTGATGCCACGTTCACGTTCCAGGTCCATGTTGTCCAGGACCTGGTTGGTCATTTCCCGCTGTGTCAGCGCGCCGCAGGCCTGGATCAGCCGGTCGGCCAGGGTGGATTTCCCGTGGTCGATATGCGCGATGATCGAGAAATTGCGGATCAGGGAGAGGGGCGTGTCGGTCATGGGCGAGACATAGTGTAAAATTGGGAGAAAGTCAGCCGCTACCTGTCGGTCGCGTGTAAAATATCCGCCTGTCCGCGCGCGGCTACATGCAGGCCATTGTGATGCGGTGGATACGGGTTGCGCCATCCAGAATGATTTCCTCACCCTCTATGGCGGCAAGCCCCTTTATGCGGACAAGTTCATGCACGGGCGCCGTGACCGGCGCGTCATGCCAGCGTTCCGTCACGATGCCGCAGCACGCCATGCCCTGCGGGGTATGGAGGAGTACGCGGTCATGCACCCGGATCGCGGCGGTGGGGGAGACGACCAGCGTGCCCCCCTTGCGAAAAATCGGCTCCATGGTGTCGCAATCCACATGCACGGCATAGGAATGGTGGTCCGCCATGCCATGGAATTCCCATTTCTCCCACCGTTCACCTTCGGGCAGGCCGGTTGCATCGAACAGTTCGGGGTGGGCAAGCTGGGAAAAAGGCGCGATCTTCAGGTGCGAATGGTGCGTCTTGCTGGTGGTGTCCGGGTCATGATGGCCCGACAGCAGGCGGCTGAATCCCTCAAAGGAAATGCCGGTGGCTGACAGCGTGCGCGCAAGACTTTCCGTGCCCGGCCAGCGTGGCCGCCCCGAAGGCGTGATCCGCTTGGAGGGATTGAAGGTCGTGCTGTCCAGACCCGCCGCACGGGCAAGGCCGGAGGGAGTCAGCCCCCGTTCGGCGGCCAGGCGGTCTATGGCGCGCCAGATGTCGTCGTGGCTGATCATGTTGGCAGTTTCAGTATCTCGGTCCTGTGGCGTGCATGCCCCTGCTCGGTCAGGGTGAAGCGATCGTCCCCGGTCCGGGCCAGGCCCATGCCTTCCAGCCGGTGCAGGCAGGGCGCATCCCCCACGGTCGCGGGGCGACCGGACTGTCCGCTCAGTTTCAGCCGGTGCAGGGCCGAACGGCAGCATGATTCGAGATAGGGTTCATTCCACATGGGACCACCAGAAAAGCAGGAGAGCAGTACCGCCGCCATTGCATGAGAGTGCACTGGCAGGATTCAGGCATAGGTGGCGTGTGTGCTTGCTGATGTCACATAGTGGCATTATTGCGGCATGTCTACTACGCGGGGCGGTTGCGCCTGCGCCTGAATGGAAGGAGGCATGTGCCCCTTGCGCTACGCTTTCAGCAATTGATTACCATATTCTGTACGTGATGGTAACGCATTGACATATTTCTGGCCAATCCATGCCATATGCCAGTGTAAAGCTTATGTAGAAAACTCTTTGACCAAGGTTATGTCTATGAAATTCCGCAGATATGTTCTTGTTTTTTCCATTGCTGCCGCTACCGTTACCGGAACCGCGGGTGCAATGGCGGCTGATTGCAACAGCAGCCAGAACACGCCCGGCTGGGATGTGCTGGGCCGTGTCGCCCATGCGGGGGACTGCGCGGACAACCGGCTGCAGTCCTATCGCAATAATGTTGACCAGAGCGTCCAGAATCGTGAGCAGAGCTGGAAGGACGGGCAACAGAACCTCAGGCAGGATTATGACAATCGGGTGGACAGCCTGAAGCAGAATACGGTTGGTAAATGGGACAGCGCGCGCGACAGCGAAGCGCAGAAGCTGGCCGACCAGCGCTCGCGCGTTGACCAGAAGATCCAGAACGGCCGTGACCGGCTGGATGCAATCCGCAACGCGCCCAGGAACCGGCTGGACGACCTGCGCAACGCAGGCAGCACGGAACGCCAGCGGTGGGACAACCTCAAGAGCGACACCCGCTCCAACGTCAATAATTTTCTGGATGGTGGCAGCCAGCAGGGTAACCAGTAACAGCTGTGTCCCGGCCGGTTGGACCGGTACGGGCCGGTCCGTGGCATCAGGGCCCGTTACCCTTGCGGTAACGGGCTTTTTTCATGGCTGCGCGCTCATGCCCAGGCTGAAGGCGCGCGACCCGCCTGCGGTGGGATGTTGTGGCCGTGTAACCTGCACAAGATAGAGGTCATCATCCGGCACGCTCCATGACTGCACCGCCGCGGCAGGGGCATGACGGGGATCAAGCACCTGCATCTGCAGCCCGGTGCCTGCCGGTTCCAGCCGTGCGGTGACCTGCTCGCCCCGGTGCAGGCCAACGCGGTAGATGCACTGCGCGCCCGGCCGGAGCTGCCCACGCCATTCAAGCCGCATGCCGGGTGCCAGATCCTGCGCCGGGTTGCACAGCGGCGGGACGGTATCCAAGTTTTCAAGCAGGGTGCGGATGTCGGCAGGTCTGGCAGGTGGTGTGGAACCGAGGGTGTATATCTCGACCCGGCCGGGGTTGAGCAGGCCCACGGTCATGTTGCGCCCCTGCCGGTCGGTCAGGAGCCAGGCGATGCGGCTGCCGCCTTCATGCTGCCTGTTGCCGGTCATGAACAGCGTGTCGCCCATAGGTTGCAATGGCCCTGCCACCTGCATGTTCTGCACGAAGGTCGCATACCGCCCACCAAGCAGCTGCCGCAGCGTGGTGGCCAGCGGTCCCGTGTCAAACAGCCCTGTATCGGGTGCGTAATGCCCGCTTGCCATGGTCAGTTCTTCCGCAAGCGAGGCAGCAGGATCAGCGGCGGGTGGTGGAACGGCAGGGGCCGCGCAGGCGGAAGCGATACCTATGGCGGCAAAGGCACAGAAACTGGCAACGACAGGGCGGGGAAGGAACACGGGCAGACCTGAATCGCATGGTTAAGAAAAAACGCATGCCCGGTGGGGACCGGGCATGCGCTTAACGTTCAGTACGGATTCCGGGTTGCCCCGGATGTGCCTCAGGCGCGCGGCGGGCGCTTGCGTGTGGAGGCACCCCCACGCGTCGGGCCACCAAAGCCACCGGGGCGCCCCGCCCCACCGCCGGGCCTGCGCGGTGCGAACGGCCGGCCCCCACGTGGCGGGCCACTCCGGCGCGGCGGGCCACCGGCAGGTGCGGTGGCGGGAGAGATCTGCACTTCGTCATTCTCGATCGAGGCGATGCAGGCGCGGAATTTCTCGGTCGAGTCCGGCGTGATCTCGAACAGCGTCTGGGTATCGTTGATGCGGATGGCACCGATATCCGCCTTGCGCACACCCCCCAGGCGGCAGATCAGCGGGATCAGCCACTTGGGATCAGCCTTTTCCTGCCGACCCACATTCATGGCGAACCATGCGCCCGGTTCGGCGCTGGCATAGCTGTCGCGCGTGGGACGGGGGCCATCACGCTCCGTGCGCTCACGCACCGGGCGGGGGGCATCGGGGGTGATGTGGCGCACGTTCTCGGGTGCCGGCAGCCGGGCGCGGTACATCTGCAGCAGGGCGGCTGCAAGCTGCTCGCTGCTGCGGCCTTCCACCAGCTGGCCCACCAGTTCGCTGTCGGCTTCCGCCACGTCCTGGTTCAGCACCGGGTCGGCCAGAAGGCGTTTGGCGTCATTGGCACGGATTTCAGCCGCCGTGGGCACGCCGGACCATGTTGCGGTGATCTTGGCACCCTGCATCAGCCGCTCGGCACGGCGGCGCTGCGACATGGGCACCATCAGCACGCACACGCCCTTGCGGCCCGCGCGGCCGGTACGGCCCGAACGGTGCAGCAGGGTGGCAGGATCGGTCGGCAGGGTGGCATGCACCACCAGCGCCAGTGCCGGGATGTCGATGCCACGGGCGGCGACGTCGGTCGCGACGCACACATTGGCCTGGCCCTTGCGCAGGCTGTCGATGGCGCGCGTGCGCTCGTTCTGCCCCAGTTCACCCGACAGCGCGACGGAGGAGAAGCCGCGCTCCACCAGTGCCGCCTGCATGTGGCGCACCATTTCACGCGTGGCGCAGAACACCATGGTGGTCTGGCTGTCGGTATAGCGCAGTACGTTGACCACGGCGGGGATCAGTTCACGCGCATCGGCCACGACGGCGCGGTATTCGATATCGGCATGCTGCTTGGCGCCCGACAGGGTATCGATGCGCACGGCGTCGTTCTGGTAACGGCGTGCCAGCGATGCGATTTCCTTGGCGATGGTAGCCGAGAACAGCAGCGTGCGCCGCGTCTTGGGCATGGCGTCGAGCAGTTGCTCGAGTTCATCACGGAAGCCGAGGTCGAGCATCTCGTCCGCCTCGTCCAGCACGACCACGCGCAGGTCCGACATGTCCAGACGGCCACGGGACTGATGGTCGCACAGCCGTCCGGGTGTGCCGACCACGATATGGGCACCCATCTGCAGGGCACGGGCTTCACGCCGCGCGTCCATGCCGCCGATGCACGATACGATGCGCCCGCCCGCCGGGGCATATAGCCACGTCAGTTCACGCGTGACCTGCATGGCCAGTTCGCGCGTGGGCGCGATGATGACGGCCAGCGGCGGCCCCGCCGGGCCAAAGCGTTCGGCCCCGCCCAGCAGGGTGTCGGCCATGGCGATACCGAAGGCAACGGTCTTGCCCGAACCCGTCTGGGCGGAAACAAGCAGGTCGCGGCCTTCGGCGGCGACATCCAGTACGGCTTTCTGGACGGGGGTCGGGTTATCGTACCCACGCTCGTCCAGCGCGCGTTGCAGGGCGGGGTGGGTTTCAGGAAACGGCATGTATCGGGCAATCCGGACAGAGCATGAAGAACATGGGCGACGCAGGAAGGAAACTGGCCGCCGGCCGTTCATGCGTCAGGGAGAAGGCCGGTGCATAAAGAATGATTGCCCCAAAAGCCAGAATTAATAACAGGCGGGGCATTTTCCCCCGCCCCCGTGGCAATCAGGGCACCAGCACGGCCGCACCTTCAAAGCGGCCATAGCGCAGGTCGTCAAGCGCCCTGTTGGCCTCGCGCAGGGGGTAGGGCGTGGTCGTGGTGCGGATTCCCACGCGGGGCACGATATCAAGAAAGTCGATGCCATCCTGCCGGGTCAGGTTGGCGACGGATACGATCTGCCGCTCCTCCCACAGCAGGTCATACGAAAAGGCGGGGATTTCGCTCATGTGTATGCCCGCGCACACCACGCGTCCGGCCTTGTGCACGGCCTTGAGCGCGGCGGGCACCAGCGCGCCCACGGGGGCGAAGATGATGGTGGCGTCCAGCCGTTCGGGCGGCAGTTCATCCGACCCGCCCGCCCAGACGCAGCCCAGCGAGCGGGCGAATTCCTGCGTTTTCGTATCACCCGGCCGGGTGAAGGCATAGACCGAGCGCCCCTGCCATGCCGCCACCTGCGCTATGATGTGGGCCGCAGCCCCGAAACCGTACAGCCCGATGCTGCGCGCATCCTTTCCTGCCATGACCAGCGAGCGCCAGCCGATCAGTCCCGCGCAGAGCAGGGGGGCGGTCGCCACGTCATCATCACCCTCGGGCAGGGGGAAGGCGAAATGCGCGTCCGCCACCGCAAGCGTGGCGTAGCCGCCATCGCGCGTGTAGCCGGTGAACAGCGGGTGGTCGCACAGGTTCTCGTGGTCGGTCTCGCAATAATGGCAGCAGCCACATGTATGGCCCAGCCATGGAATGCCCACGCGCTGGCCCATGCGCAGTCCTGTCACGTTCGGGCCGATCGCGTTGATCCGTCCCACGATTTCATGCCCTGGTGTCAGTGCATGGCCGGGAAAGGGCAGGTCCGCATCAACCACATGCAGGTCGGTGCGGCAGACGCCACACGCCCCCACCTTTACCCGGATCTGTCCCGGTCCGGGCTGCGGATCGGGCAGTTCGGTCCATTGCAGGGGGGTATGGGGGGCAAGCAGTCGCATTGCGTACATGATCCGCTCCTTGACGTCCGGGATGTGCGACCCGCCGGTTGTGCGGGTGCATTCGGGTGCAGTCTGGCATGTCGCGGCCGATGTGGGGCATGACATGGGTCATCACGGCGTCACGCCTGCGTGCGGTAGGGGGTCAGCGCATCGAGTGCCGGCAGTTCGGCCATGATGGCGGCGCGTTCATGGGTCAGGAATTCCGCCACCGCTTCACGCAGGCCGGGATGGCTGATCCAGTGGGCGGAATGGGTCAGGCAGGGACGGTAGCCGCGCTGGAGCTTGTGCTGGCCCTGCGCACCGGCTTCCACCCGCTTCAGCCCGTGTTCGATGGCAAAGTCGATGGCGCGGTAATAGCACAGTTCAAAATGCAGGAAGGGCCAGTCATGCCCCTCCAGCCGCCCCCAGTTGCGGCCATACAGCGTATCACGGCCCATGAGGTTGAGCGCGCCGGCCACGGGCACGCCCTCATGGCGCGCGACCATCAGCACGACCCGGTCGCCCAGCCGTTCCGAAAGCAGCGGGAAGAAGTCGGGCTGAAGATAGGCACTGCCCCATTTGCGGTCCACGGTGGACAGGTAGAACTGGTGGAAGTCATGCCACAGCGCCCCGGTAATGTCCGTGCCGCGATAGGTGTGGAATGTCAGCCCGCAGGCATTGGCGTCACGCCGTTCGCGGCGGATGGCCTTGCGCTTGCGTGAGGCAAGGGCATCCAGGAAGTCATCGAAGCTGGCATAGCCGTCGTTATCCCAGTGATACTGCACCCCCAGGCGCTGCAGCCAGCCGCTCTCGCCCAGCAGGTCATATTCATGCCGCGTGCAGAAGGTGACATGGACGGAAGACAGGTCCAGCTCCCCGCAGGCCTGCCGCAGCGCGCGCCCGGCCAGCAGGCGGCGGGCATCGGCATCGGGCGTGTCGGGATGCACCAGCAGGCGTGGCCCCGGCACGGGGGAGAAGGGAACGGCTACCTGCAGCTTGGGATAATACCGTCCACCCGCCTGCGTGAAGGCCTGCGCCCATTGCTGGTCGAACACGTATTCACCAAAGGAGTGGCCCTTGGCGTAAAGCGGGGCCACGGCCAGCAGGTGGCCTTCACCGTCACGCAGGACAAGATGCTGGGGCAGCCAGCCCGTGGTGGGGCCGGTGGAACCGCTGTCCTCCAGCGCGGAAAGGAAGGCGTGGCTGACGAACGGGTTGGCATCCCCCGCGCAGGCATCCCATTCCCGTGCCGGGATTTCGGCAATCCTGCGGTGCAGGGTCATGGTGGTGCCGGTCATGACGCGCGCATCGCGGTTCGGGCGACGGGGTGTGCTGTGGTCATGACAGGCTCCCTGCGGTGGGGTGTTACATCCGTGTTCAGCCGATCTCGAACAGGCCTTCGACCTCGACAGCCGAATCGAGCGGCAGCGAGGGCACGCCCACGGTGGAGCGGGCGTGGCGGCCCGCATCGCCAAATACCGCCACCGCCAGGTCGGAGGCCCCGTTCATCACCGCCGCATGCTGCGTGAAATCCGGCGTGCAGGCAATGAAGCCGCCCAGCCGCACCACGCGTTTCACGCGCGACAGGTCGCCCACGGCCGCCTTAACCTGCGCGATCACGTTGATCATGCTGTAGCGCGCGGCCTCCACGGCCAGTTCCACCGGCACAGTGCCGCCCAGCTTGCCCGTGGTGAGCAGTTTGCCGTCAACCAGCGGCAGCTGGCCGGACACGACCAGCGAGGAACCGCTGAGTACGGCACCCACGTAATTCGCCACCGGTGCCGCAGGCGTGGGCAGGATGATGCCAAGCTGCTTGAGGCGCTGTTCGGGAGTGGTGTCAGGCATTGGTGTCGTCCTTGTCATTGTGGGTCGGGCAGTGCGGGGCCGGTCAGCCGACCAGCCGCAGCCTGCGCCGCCGCGGGGGGGTGTCATCGCCATCATCATTGCCGGACTCGGGCAGGTCCAGCGGCAGCATGGGGGCGGGGCTATCGGCCATCATGTCCTCGTGCGGGGCGTCGGGCAGCCTGCGGCCCAGATATGCATCGGACAGGGCGCGGAAGGCATAGTCCAGCATGGATGTCGCGTAGGATGCAACCGGGTCGCCTTCCACCGTGCCGGCGGGGCCGAAATGGGTGTAGGCGAAGGCCTCGACATAGCTTTCCAGCGGCGCGCCATACTGCAGCCCGATGCTGACGGCCTGCCCCAGCGTGTCCATCAGCCCGCGTACCATCGGGCTTTCACGCGTGGGGGTCAGGCTGATCTCGCCCAGCGCGCCATCGGCGTATTCGCCCGTGCGCAGGAACAATCGGTGGCCGCCCACGCTGGCCTTCTGTGTAAAGCCGCCATGGCGCGCGGGCAGCGGGCGGCGCACGCCGCGTTCCAGCCCGGCCCGGGTGGCCAGCGCGTCGCGCGTGACATCGGGACGCGGGGGCGCGCGGTCCACGAAGCCGCTCAGCGCGCGGTGCATGGCCTGGTGGGACGCGGCACCCGGCAGGGGCAGCACGCTCTCACCCGCCAGGGTGGCGGCGAAGGCGGTCTCCAGCGTCAGGCCCCGGCAGGCCAGGCGGGCCAGCGTGCTGGTGGCAAGCCTGCCATCGGCACGCAGGGGCGAAAAGACGGGGGCGAGGCCGCAGGCCTCGACACCCAGCAGCGCGTCGACCGGGCCGGGGGCGGAAAAGCCCGTCTCGACCCGTGCCGCGGGCTGGTCGGCCTCCACGGCGGCTTCCTGCCAGACACTACGCGCGATCTGGCTGACACCGGGCAGGATGCTGCGCACGGGGGGAAGTGGCATGGCGTCCGCGCCTTCGCCGGAATGGGCGACAAGGGTGGCCAGTGCCACGATGCTGCAGGCGGCATCGCGCCCGGCCTCGCTGTCATAGTCGAAGCCCAGCCCGGCCAGGCAGGCATCAAGGTTGGTCAGCAGGATGGAGCCGGCAGTCACCGGGTGTTCCTGCCCCGGCGGCGGGGCGGTGCGCAGATGCGCGCCCAGCCGGCCCGCGGGGTCGGGCAGGGGCAGTTCGCCATTGCACGGGTGCTGTCCGTGCCGTGCGATCGTGCGCAGTGTACGGGCCAGCAGCCGCAGGGCGGCCACGAAGTCGCGGGCCATGAAGCTGCTGTCGGCCTCCACAAAGGCCGCGAGATTGACCACGAAGCCGGGTCTGCGGTCATGGTGGCCCTGCCACAGACCCTGGGCCGGGGCGGCCTGCCGCATGAGCAGCAGGCACGACAGCGCGCGCGCGACGGGGCGGACGGCCGGGCCGGAGGTTTCCCCCATGCACAGGTCGTCTATCCAGTGCGCCGCCTCCTCGGGCAGGCTGACGGGACCATGGCCGGGGGTCAGTCGGGCCAGGGCCTCGGCTGCCGTATCATCCCAGTCGGCGGGCAGGGTAACGGAACGTGGCGCGTCGTCAGGGTCCGCTGCGGCCTCTACCGTCCGCATGCGCACGCCGTTCCAGTGGCTTCGTGCTGTCATGCCTTCCGTTTTACCGGTGGGCATGGGGCGGGCGGAACCCGTTCGTGGCGGAGTCGCAACTATACATCCCACTGGGTACAGTGGATATGGGGGATAACTTCCCGTGAGCGGGGCGCATGGACCGCAGCCCCGGAACCGCCACCCTGCCGCGGCCGTGGTGCGATCCCGCAGATGTGAGGGGCGGAGGCGCATATCCGCGTGGACCGCGCGGGCCCGCGCGGACTAGGCTCGGGGCATGGCAAATCTAGGCACCCGTATCTATACCCGTTTCAGGGGGCGGCTGGTCGGCAGGGACGCCGATGGCCGGTGTTATTATGAAGCCCGGACCCCCAACCGCACCGGCGGCGGGGAGAAGCGGCATGAGCGCTGGGTCATCTACCACAAGGGCGAGGACGCATCCGCCGTGCCGCCCGAATGGTGGGGCTGGCTGCACCATATGGATGCAGCCCCCCTGCCCGAAAGCGCGCGCCAGCCCTGGCAGCAGCCCTGGCAACCCAACCAGACCGGCACGGCCGGGGCCTATCACCCCCCAGGCAGCGACCTGCGTGGCGGGCAGCGGGCTTCTACCACCAGCGATTATGAGGCATGGTACCCCGAGGGATGAAACCCGTGGCGTAACCTGCTAGGGTGCGCGCCATTGGATATTGGGGAAGCATTGCCACCATGGTTGCTGCTGTTTCAGGGCGCGCGGGCCACCAGCCGGCGGAACTTATTGCCGGGTTTGCCGTGCTGGCCATACTGGCCGGGATGCTGGCCTATGCCGTGCTGGACAAGGGCCGGACACATGAATCCGGTTACCGGCTGAATGCGGGCTTTGCCCATATCGATGGCCTGTCCGTCGGCTCCGACGTGCGGCTTGCCGGCATTACGGTGGGTCATGTGGTGGATGAACGGGTCGACCCCAAGACATTCGCCGCCCAGGTCGCCTTTACGGTCCGGCCCGATATCAGACTGCCAGATGACACGGCGGCGATCATTACCAGCGACAGCCTGCTGGGGGGCAAGTACATCGCCCTTTCCCCCGGCGGGGATGAAAAGATGCTCGCCCCCGGCGGCACGATCGGCCAGACGCAGGGTGCGATCAGCCTCGAGCAGCTGCTGAGCAAGTTCATCTTCTCCGTAACGGATACATTGACAAAGAACCGGCAGGACAGGGCACAGGCCCCGGCCGCCCCCGCAGGGGACGCCACGCCATGAGCCATGATGACGCAGGCATGCCCGAAATCTGGCCGCAGCCTGATGGCACCCCCGTCTCCTGCCGTGACAAGCTGCTGGTGCTGCGTGAAAACCATGTCGAACTGCACGGTATCCTGCGCGATGCGTTCGAGGATGCGGTCATAATGGGCGTGGATGAAGCGGCGATGCGCCGGATCCTGCATGGGCTGGTGGACAGCCTGCGGAGCCCGAAGGCATGAGGCGGGCCGCATGCCGCCTGCCCGGCCTGATGCTTGCACTGTTGCCCGGCCTGGCCCACGCGGCGGAGTGGCTGCCCGCGCCCGCCATGTACCCGCCCGATACGTGGCAGGGCCGTTCGGTTGCCGTGGTGCGCGTGCTGGACAAGCTGGATGCCCATGTCCAGCAGGTCGAGATTCCGGTGGGCCAGGACGTGCCCTACAAGAGCCTGACGCTGCACGCCACCTCCTGCCTCGAGCGCCCGGCCACGCTGTCGGCCGATAGTGCTGCATGGCTGGAAATCCATGACGCGCATGAAGGCATGGCCGCCTTCCAGGGGTGGATGGCCATTGCCGAACCGGCGACGGGCGTGTTCCAGAACCCGCTTTATGACGTGCAGCTGGCCAGTTGCGGGGGGGATGCGACAGCGCCCGTCCCGCCGCCGCTGGCGGTTGCTGCGGCACAGCCCCCGGCACCGGCTGCGAGCGATCCCGCTGCCGCCACGCCCCCCATGCCCGACGGCACCGTGCCGCCCGCGCCCAGCCGTGCCACCCCCGGCACCGGCGGGGTTGAGGGAACACAGGCGCTTCCCCCCGCGCAGGCGCCAGCGCTCGCGCCACCACCGGCTTCTCCCCCGCTGCCCGCTCCGCCAGCGGACCCTGCGGATGACGGAGCAGCCCCGCTGATGCTGCATTAGAAAATAGTTTAGCAGCCTGTCGGGTTGGGGTACCCTGTGAAGGGGTAAGGCTGTAGAGTGTCGCGATGAGCCGCTTCATCCCGTTTGACCGATCCCAGCCGTATCTTCTGCCGCCTGATCTGACGTCGTGGCTTCCGGCTGACGATATGGCGCATTTCATTGTCGCAGCTGTTGAGCGGGTTCCGATGAGTGCGTTCTGCGTGCCAGTGCGCACGGGAGGCAAGGCGCAGTATCATCCGCGCCTGATGCTGGCCCTTCTGATCTTCAGCTATGCGAACGGGTTGTTTTCCTCACGCCGGATCGAGCGGGCGACATATCGCGACATCGGGGTACGCTTCGTGGCGGCGAACCTGCATCCGGATCATGATACGATTGCGACCTTCCGCCGGACGAACCGGACAGCCATTGAAGCTGCATTTGCGCAGGTCCTGCTTCTGGCGCGCGAGACGGGTCTGCTGCGTCTGGGTGTCGTATCGATTGACGGCACGAAAATTGATGCCGACGCTTCGAAATACCGTTCCCTGCGCTACGACCGGATCAGGGCACTGCGCGAACAGCTGGCGGTGGATATCGCGAAACTGATGGACCAGGCGGAGCACGCAGATGCCACAGACAGAGATCCGCAGGCCCTGCCAGAAGAGCTTGCCCGACGGGAAACACTGAAAGCGAAGCTGGACGAAGCCTGCGCCCGGCTGGAAGCAGATGCGAAAGCGCAGGCCGAGGCGGCGCGACCGGCATACGAGAAGAAGAAAGCCGCTTATGATGCGAAAACAGGGCGTCGTGGCAGGGCGCCGAAACCGCCGGATGATGAACCGCCACCCGACCGGCAGATCAGTCTGACCGATCCCGACAGCCGCCTCATGCGGCGTTCGGACGCCCACGAGTTCCGGCAGGCTTACAATGCCCAGGCCGTGGTCTGCGCCGAAGGCAGTCAGCTGATCGTGACAACCGACGTTGTCGCCACGTCAGCGGACGCGCCATCCTTTGCCAGCACCGTGCTGTCGATGGAACACACGATCGGTCTCCCAAAGACAGTGCTCGCCGACACCGGTTACGCCAGCGGGCAGGCGGTCCGGGACCTGCGGAAAAAAGGCATCGATCCGCTGGTCGCCATCGGACGGCCCTGCGCCCGCAGGCCTTATGACTTCCGGCCACCTCCTGAAGACAGGGAACCGCGCCGGATCACCGAACCCTGGCGGCTTGCCATGAAGAAAAAACTGGAAACCACAAAAGCCGGAAATATTTACAGACTACGAAAACAGACCGTTGAACCGGTCTTTGGAATTATCAAAAGCATCATGGGCTTCAGAAGATTCAGTCTGCGTGGCCTTGCAAAAGTCACGACTGAATGGACCCTCGTCGCTCTCGCATACAACTGCAAAAGAATGGCACGGCTTCAGGCAGCATAAGCCGGGTCAGCCTCGGCGTTATCAGCCGCAAAATGCCCAACCCGACAGGCTGTTAGTTTTTATCGTATCAATGCTGCAGGCCTGCACAGCGCGGTTGCGGGCTTGCGTATTCCCCGGCTTTGCCAGAGGCTAGAACAACCATGAGCAAGATTTCTTCCCTTCCTTCGCTCGATCAGCTGCCTCCGCCGGCCCGCGCGGCGTTCCTGCTGGATTTTGATGGTACGCTGGTTGATATCGCGCCCACGCCTGAATCCGTGGTTGTCGCCCCCGGCCTGGTCGATACGCTCAGGCGCCTGCGTGACAGGTGCGGCAACGCGCTGGCTGTCATATCGGGTCGGCCGATCGAACAGATCGACCATTTCCTGCCCGGTGTGCCCTATGCGGTGGCGGGCGAGCATGGCATCGCCATCCGCCACGCGCCGGGCCAGCCCATTGAACGCGTGCCCCTGCCCCCCGTGCCCCAGGCCTGGCTGGAACAGGCGGACAGGCTTGCGCAGGCCCATCCCGGCATGCGGGTCGAACGCAAGAAGGCCGCCCTGGTGCTGCACTATCGTGGCGCACCCGATGCAGGTGCGGCGCTGCGCCGGGTCGCGGATGAATGGGTCGCGGCCACCGATGGCGCCTTTCATGTGCAGGAGGCCAAGATGGCATGGGAAATCCGCCCCGCGGGCATAGACAAGGGCCATGCGGTGGAGGTGCTCATGCAGGCGGCACCTTTTGCCGGGCGTTCCCCCATTTTCGTGGGTGATGACGTAACGGACGAGGACGGCATCCGCATGGCGGTGCATCTGGGGGGAGTGGGTTTTCGCATTCCCGCCAATTTTCCTGACCCGGCTTCCTTCCGTGGCTGGCTTGCCCGACTGGCACAGGGGGGCAATGGCGCATGGGGCGGCTGATCATTGTTTCAAACCGGGTACCCTCCCCGCGTGAGCGCAGCCAGCCCGCCGGCGGCCTGGCCGTTGGCCTGAAGGACGCGCTGCGCGAAGGGGAATCCCTGTGGTTCGGCTGGTCGGGCAAGCAGGTGCAGCTGCATGGCGGTGACCCCGTGCCCCGGCTGGACCGGGTTGACAACGTGACCTACGCCACCATCGACCTGACGCCGCTGCAGTATGAGGGGTTTTACCAGAACTTCTCCAACGGCATCCTGTGGCCGCTGTTCCACTACCGCGTCGGGCTCATGAACTATTCCCGCACGGACTGGGAGACCTATCTGGCGGTCAACGCCATGTTTGCCCGCACGCTGCTGCCGCTGCTGCGCCCCGATGACGTGATCTGGGTGCACGATTACCATCTGTTCCCGCTGGGGCAGGCGCTGCGTGACCTGGGGGTAAAGTGCCGGATCGGCTTCTTCCTGCATATTCCGTTCCCGCCATGGAGCCTGGTGCGCTCCCTGCCGGGGGCCGACCTGCTGCTGGAAGATATGCAGAGCTACGACCTGGTGGGCGTGCAGACCCCGGAAGACGCCGAGAACCTGAACCATTCGCTGGAGGTCAATGGCCTGCCAGCGCGTGGCGAGGCCTTTCCCATCGGCATAGACCCCGATGAATTCCGTGCACAGGCGGAAAAAAGCATGGAGGGCGAGGAGGTCGAGCGGCTGGAAGGCAGCCTGCGTGGCGCCAAGCTGGTGCTGGGCGTGGACCGGCTGGACTATTCCAAGGGCCTGCCCGAGCGCTTCCGGGGGTATGAAGCCCTTCTGGCGCGCTATCCCGAACACCGGGGCAGGGTCACGTTCCTGCAGGTGGCACCCATCTCGCGCGGCAGTGTTGAGGAATACCGCCAGCTGCGCCGCCAGCTTGATGAACTGACCGGGCGGATCAACGGCGCCTATTCCGAATTCGACTGGACCCCCATCCGCTACATCACCCGCCCGCTCCCGCGGGAGGTGCTGGCCGGCTTCTACCGCCGTGCGGAGGCTGCCCTGATCACCCCGCTGCGCGATGGCATGAACCTGGTGGCCAAGGAATATGTGGCAGCCCAGGATCCGGACAACCCGGGTGTGCTGATCCTGTCGCACTTTGCCGGTGCGGCGCCGGAAATGGATGAGGGAATACTGGTCAACCCCTATGACCCGGATGAAATAGCCGATGCCCTGCATCAGGCCCTGACCATGGGACTGGCCGAGCGCCGCACGCGGTGGCGCGCGCTGGAACGTGAAGTCAGCAGTACCACGGCCGTAAGCTGGGCGGCTGACTTCCTGCATGCTCTTGAAGCGGCCCCGGTCGCGGACCGGTCGTAGGCCATCATGCGACAGGCTGCGTGGTTGATGGTTTTGGCAGGGGCGGCCGCCCTTGCCGTTGCATGGTGGAGCGAGCATGGCCTTGGCCATGTGCCCTGCGGGCTGTGCCTGTGGGAACGATGGCCCTACCGTATGCTGCTGGTGCTTGGCATGCTTGCCGCCGTGCTGCCGCGTGATGCGGCGCGCGGCGCGCTGTCACTATGCGTGCCGGTGCTTGTGGTTGCGGCGGGGCTCGGGTTTGTTCATGTCGGGGTGGAACAGGGATGGTGGCCCAGTCCGCTGCCCGAATGCCGTGCCCCCACGTTCAGGGGTGGCAGTTTCGCGCAGCGTCTGGCGTCCATGCCGGCGCGCCCGGCCAAGCCGTGCGACGCGGCAACCTATCTTGTGCCCGGTGTGCCGCTTTCAATGGCGGCAGCGGGCTGTCTTTACGCGCTCGTGCTGATTCCTTTCGTACGGCGTGGGACGCGGGTCAGGACAAGGTTCCGCGGCCGCGGCCGAAAATCAATCCAAGGATGAACAGCACGATGAAGATGAAGAACAGGACCTTGCCAAAATAGGCAAAGGTGTCAGAGATGCCGCCGAAGCCAAAGACCGCGGCGATCAGGGCCAGGACAAGGAATGTGATGGTCCAGCGTAACAGGTCCATGATTCGGGTTCCTTACAGGTGGTTTGTGATGACAGACGGGGCATGCCATCCGTCCTATAACAATGCGCCAGCAGGCACCCGGTTCATCCGGGGCGGTGATTTTGGTAAATGCGGCGCGGGAGGCCGGACATGACAGCAGGCAGCGGCACGGCTGGTTTCCATGGTTTGTACCAACATGGTTTTGCCCGCGTGGCTGCCTGCACCCTGCCTGTGGTGCTGGCCGACCCGATGGAAAATGCCCGCCGCATTGATGAAGGCGTCCGTGCCTGCCATGAAGCGGGTGCGGTGCTGGCGGTGTTTCCTGAACTTGGCCTGTCCGGTTACGCCATTGACGACCTGCGCCAGCAGGACGTGCTGCTTGACCGGGTGAAGGAGGCGGCGCTGTGGCTTGCCCGCCAGACCGCGGGCCTGCTGCCGCTGGTACTGGTCGGTGCGCCGCTTGAATGGGGGGGCGCGCTGTACAACTGCGCCATCGCCCTGCATGATGGCCGGATCGTGGGGGTCATTCCCAAATCCTACCTGCCCAATTACCGGGAATTCTATGAACCCCGGCAGTTTACCGCCGGTGCCGGGGTGGTGGGCGCCCATGTCATGCTGGGTGGCCGCGCGGTTCCGTTTGGCACCGACCTGCTGTTCCAGGCGCATGGCGTGCCCGGACTGGTGATTGCAGCTGAACTGTGTGAGGACATGTGGGTTCCCCAGCCCCCCGCCATCCATGCCGCGCTTGCCGGTGCCACGGTCATTGCCAACCTGTCCGCCAGCAACATCACGGTAGGCAAGGCGCGCACGCGCACGCTGCTGTGCCAGTCCCATTCCGCGCGGTGCCTGTGTGCCTATGTCTATGCCGCGGCGGGGGAAGGCGAATCCACCAACGACGTGGCGTGGGACGGGCAGGCCTCCATCTTTGAAAACGGTGCGATACTGGCGGAAAGCGAACGCTTTCCCACCGGGCTGGTCACGCTGATGGCCGATGTGGATCTGGACCTGCTGCGGCAGGAACGGCTGCGCATGGGCACTTTTGCCGACAATCGCGCCCATGTTGCCGGAACACAGTGGCGGCATGTCGAACTGGTCCTGAACCCGCCTGCAAACGCGCCGGGGCTGAAGCGCGCCGTCTCCCGCTTTCCGTTCGTGCCAAGCGATCCGGCCCTGCTGGACCAGGACTGCTACGAGGCCTTTACCATACAGGTCACGGCGCTCAGGCGGCGGGTGCTGGCATCACGGGCGAAGACGCTGGTGATAGGTGTGTCGGGCGGGCTGGATTCCACCCATGCCCTGCTGGTCGCGGCCCGTGCGGCGGATGAATGCGGGCTGGGGCGGCAGGCGGTGCTTGGCTATACCATGCCCGGTTTTGGCACCAGCAGCGGCACGCGCGACAATGCGCATGAACTGATGGCGGCCCTGGGCGTGCAGGCACGCGAGATCGACATCCGCCCCGCAGCCCGGATCATGCTGGAGCAGATGGGCCATCCCTTTGCCGCGGGGGAGGCGGTGTACGACGTCACGTTCGAGAACGTGCAGGCAGGGCTGCGCACCGATTACCTGTTCCGCCTGGCCAACCAGTCCGGCGGGATCGTGATCGGCACGGGGGACCTGTCGGAACTGGCGCTGGGGTGGTGTACCTATGGCGTGGGGGACCAGATGGCGCATTACAACGTCAATGCCGGGCTGCCCAAGACGCTGATCCAGCACCTGATCCGCTGGGTCATGGCCCATGAGCACGAGACGGCGCGCACCTGCACGGTGCTTGACGCCATCCTGTCCACCGAGATTTCGCCCGAACTGGTGCCCGCAACGGCAGGGCAGGCGGTGCAGAGCACGGAATCGCTCATCGGGCCGTACGCCCTGCATGATTTCACACTGTTTTACGTGCTGCGTTATGGCTTCCGTCCCTCCAGGATCGCATTCATGGCGCTGCACGCATGGGGGGATGCGGCGCGGGGGGACTGGCCGCCGGGATTTCCCGAAAGCGGCCGGAAAACCTATACGCTGGCGGAAATCCGGCACTGGCTGGGGATTTTCCTCAACCGCTTCTTCGGGTTCAGCCAGTTCAAGCGCTCGGCCATGCCCAACGGGCCAAAGGTGCTGGCCGGTGGCGCGCTCTCGCCGCGTGGCGACTGGCGTGCGCCATCGGATGGCAATGCCCGCATCTGGCTGGAGGAACTGGAAAACCGTGTTCCACCCGGCTGACCGGTCCGGGCGCAGGAAACCGGTCCGGCAGATGGCATCTGGCCGGGCCTGATTCTGAATTTCTTAACCCATTCCTGACAAATACGGTCCTGAAAGCTTTCCGGCTCGCGCTTCGGTCACGACAGCATGGGCGGTGGCACATCGGCGGCGCGGCGGGACGCATGACATGGTGCCGCCGCGTGTAGGAAGGAATGAAATGCATGATGGGATACGTGACCGTAACCGGTGCGACCGGGCTGACGCTGGATGTCAATCCGGACAGTAGTGACATCATACTGGCACTGAAGGATGTCGGGGAAGAAGCCGCACTGCAGGATCTGAGCCAGTTCGCGGCCAGCGAGGACGTGACGGGCACGGAAATCGTGTCCCTCAAGGGGGATTTCAGCAACAGTCCGTTCCAGGAAGCGCGTCTGATCGGTATGGCCGGGATCGATTACAACATGGACGATGCCGCCGCCAGCCAGCTGCAGGAAATCACGGCAGGCGGCCGCTATGACGTGAAGGCCGGCTCGGTCGAGATCGGCAGCACCACGTCCTCCACGCTCGATCAGCAGCTTTTCCTGTATGGCGGCAAGGGCGCCACCAACGTGGTGGACGGCAATGCCGGCACGGTGGATTACCACGCCGGTTCCGGCAGCGTGAATTACTACGCCGGTGGTGGCAACACGCTTTTCTTTGCCGGTTCGGGCAGCGACGACATGCGGACGATGGGCGGGTCGGATACCGTCTTCGCCTATGCCGGCACGCCTACGGTGACAGGCGACTGGAGTGCCACGGACAGCAGCCAGTCACTCTTCAACGGCGCGGGCACCACCCTGACTGCCGTGGATGGCACGGTGATGCACGATGTCAGCCATTCCACCATCAATACATTCATCAATGTCAGTTTCCTTGACTATGCGGACACGCAGGTCAACACCATCCAGGGTGGCATGGGCGATACCATCAATGGTAGCGGCGACCTGACCATGACCGATGTCTCCACCAGCCTCATAAGGGAATCGAACGGCAGCCTGAGTGTTACGGGCGGCAGCGGGGATACGATTTCGGCCAGTTCGTCCGCCCAACTTTCCGGTGTGGATGACAGCACCATCGCGGTCAGCGTATCGGGTACCCTGCGGTTCATTGATGGCACCAGCGGCATGTCCGATACCGTAACGGGTAACAAGGCCACCATTTACGGCACGGCGGGGCTGGATCTGGACGTGGGCACCACGGGTGCCACCACCTATTATGCCAGCAGCGGCAACGAGACGCTGGATGGCGGCCTGACCACGGGCAGGCTGCGCGCGGTTGCCGGTAGCGGGGCTGATACGCTGGTTGGCGGCAGCGGGCAGGATACGCTTCAGGCCGGAACGGGCAGCGACTTGCTGCAGGCCGGGAGCGGCACGACGGAGTTCGACTTCATCAAGGGCAAGGCCGGCGGCACCGACATCATCCAGGACTTTGGCAGGTCGGCTGGCAATGTGGTCGATCTGTCCGGTTACAAGGCAACTCCGGCCACCATCCAGTCCATGCTGGACCAAGCCACCATTGCCGGGGGCAATACGACCGTAAGCCTGGATGACAGCACCAAAATCACCTTTGTCGGCGTAACGGACCTGAAAGTACAAAATTTCAAGAGCTGAGCCGATCCGGCCAGCCCGGCCGGTGCCCCCCACCCCATCGGGCCATGGGGGGCACCGACCACTGCAATGGCGGAACAGGTGGATTCCACATCCGGAACGATTCTGTATCGATATGAATTTCCCCGCCGGGACCGTTCCGGACGCCCGATTTTCAAACAGCGTGTAAATTGCAAAGAAATTTTTGGTGAGGCTTCTTTTTAAAAAAGCCTTCTGAAAATGTCGCCTTCCCGGAAAAAGAAAGGGAACGGAATTGTATTATTTATCAAATAGTTATTTTGAAACAATCGTTTATTGCACAATTCCCCGCCCTGCATGGCCCTTTGGGAACGGAATGTGATTCTTGCTGATGGCATCAGCAGAAATTTTTATGTGATAACAAAAAATTGCTGGTCTAACCCTGATCAGCAGGTTACAAGCCGCGACCGTCCCGCCCGGAGGATGGCACCGGCCGCATTCCAGTGTGGATAACGGATATTTTCGATAATTTTTTTTAGCCAGCAGGGAGCAGGTCGTTCCGATGAGTAAAGCCTTCATTGCAGCCGTTATACAGGACTCGATTGATTGTACCGGTGTTGCTGCCAATCAGGCTGCCAGTGACCTGATCGAGGCGATTGTCAAGGAACTCAAGCGCGAGGGCGGTTTTACCCTGCCGTCGTTTGGCACGTTTACCGTCAAGAAGACCAAGGCCCGCAAGGCGCTCAACCCCCGCACGGGCGAGCCGGTGAAGGTCAAGGCAGGCAAGACGGTACGCTTCAAGGCCAGTCCGAACCTCAAGAAAGCGGTCTGATCCCGCAAGGTGCCACCCTGCCATGACGGCAGGGCGGCCCATCCGGTCAGGTAAACCAGACCGAGAGCGAGCGCACACCCTGCGCGCCACGGATCAGCACGCCCTGGATATCCGCCGTGGCGGAGGGGCCGCTCATCAGCACGCCATAATTGGCCGATTTGAATTCCGGCCGCTGCTGATAGGCGGTGTGCATGTTGGCCGTCAGTTCACTGGCCGAGAGCAGCACCACGATATGCTGCCCCAGATGCGCGAATGAATTGATCGGCAGCTGGGCCTCGCTCAGGAAAATGGACCCCATTTCCGCAATGCCGAAGGGCGCGCGCACCACGGTCACGTCAATCATGGCCGCATCCTGCGGTGTCCTGATCTTGTCCACCGGCAGCGTGCCACGGGCTTCGGGCACGTTGGAGCAGATGATCTTCGCATCGGGGTGACGGCGCGCAATGGCTTCATCCAGCGTCTCGCCCGGTGTGGCCGGTTCCAGCACGTCGCCGCCCAGTATCTTCAGGCTGGTGATGAAGCGTTCCCTGCTGGCATCAAGGTCCCCCAGCGTTGCGACTGGCGGCAGCGGATGGTTTTCGGGCGTGGGGCGGTTGGCCCGCAGCGCCTGCAGGATCTCGTCGCGTGCGCTCATTTCTTGGCCTCCGGTGTGCCATCTTTGCCGGGCTTGCGGTTCTTGCGGTACCAGTCATTGAAGGTCTGCTTGACCGGATGGGGGTTTTCGCGGTGCCTGCCCCACGGGTTCAGCCAGTTATACAGCACGAAGCGGGGCATGGTGCTGAGCGAGACCTCGGTTGCCTTGATGGCAGCGCGGTACAGCTTGGGCTGGCCCATCAGCTTGCCCGCCATGTGCATGATCTCACGCTTCACAAAAGGCATTTCGTGGTGCTGGACCAGCACGCGGCGCCATTTGTACAGCTGTTCGTGAATGTTGATCTTGACCGGGCAGACATTGGTGCAGCTTCCGTTCAGCGTGGAGGCATAGGGAAGCGTGCTGTATTTGCGTTCGTTAAACGTCGGGTCGATGATCGCGCCGATCGGCCCGGAATACACGGCACCGTAGGACAGCCCGCCCGAGCGGCGGTAGACCGGGCAGGTGTTCATGCACGCGCCACAGCGGATGCATTTGAGCGACGTCCAGAAATCTTCCATCCCCAGGCGGGCGGAACGGCCATTGTCCACCAGCACCACATGCATCTCGCCGCCCTTCTGCGGGCCACGGAAATGGGTGGTGTACTGCGTGATGGGTGAGCCCAGCGCGCTGCGCGACAGCAGCCGGACGAACACGCCCAGATCTGCCATGCGCGGCACCAGCCGCTCGATGCCGATGGTGGCGATGTGCAGGTTGGGCACCGTTGCACTCAGGTCGGCATTGCCTTCGTTGGTGCACACGACAAAGGTGCCGGTTTCCGCCACCACGAAGTTGCCGCCGGTCATGCCCGAATCGGCCCCCAGTATGACCGGGCGCGCAGCCTGGCGCTGGGCCTCGGCCAGCAGGTGCGGGTCGCGGATATCGGGATCGGTATTGTAGTCCTTGGCGAAGATCTTCGCCACGTCGGATGTCAGCTTGTGCACGGCCGGCACCACGATGTGGCTGGGCAGCTGGTCATCAAGCTGCTGGATGCGCTCGCCCAGATCCGTCTCGGTTACGGTGACACCCTGCTTTTCAAGGTAGGGCCGCATGTCACACTCCTCGGTGACCATGGACTTGCTCTTGATCAGCTTGTGCGCGTTATGGGCCTTCAGGATCTCGCCCACGATGCGGTTGTGCTCCGCCCCGTCGCGCGCCCAGTGGACGTGGATGCCGTTCTTCTTCGCGTTTTCCTCAAACTGCTCGAGGTATTCGGGCAGGCGGGAGAGCGTGTGTTCCTTGATGCGCGATGCTTCCTCGCGCAGTTCCTGCCATTCGGGCAGGATGTGCATCTGGGCATCGCGCTTCTGGCGCATGTCCCACAGGCGTTCATCATGGAACTGCAGGTGGGGCTTGTCCTCAAGGAAGTGTTCCGCCGCACGGGCGTGATTGACGGGCTTGTTGCTCATTGAGCGGCTCCGTTCAGGATCTGCGCGATATGGATGAAGCGGATGGGCACGCCCGCACGCTCGGCGCAGCCCTGCTGGTGCATCACGCATGAGGAATCGGCCGAGACGATGTATTCCGCCCCCGCCTCGTGGTGGTCACGCACCTTGTCCACGCCCATCTGCGCGGACACGGCCTCTTCCGTAACCGAGAAGGTACCGCCAAACCCGCAGCACTCATCGGGACGTTTCGGGGTGACGAAGCGGATGCCCCTGACCTTGCTCAGCAGGTCCATCGGCTTGGAAAAAGGCTTCTCCCCCAGTTCGGACATGCTGGCCGTACGCAGCGCGCGCAGCGTGCCGCAGCTGTTGTGCAGGCCCACGGTGTGGTTGAACTCCGCCCACGGGAAGGCATCGACCTTCAGCACGTCATGCAGGAATTCCACCAGCTCGAAGGTGTTTTCGCGCACGTGGCGGACTTCATCGGTCTGCTCGATGGCATCGAAATTGTCGCGCACATGGTGGGTGCAACTGCCCGAAGGCATGACGATCTTGTCATATCTGGCAAAGTTGCGGACAAACAGCGCTTCCGCTGCGGCGGCATCGGAATTGCAGCCGGAATTGCCCATGGGCTGCCCGCAGCAGGTCTGGTCCAGCGGATATTCGACATCCTGCCCCAGTTTTTCCAGCAGCTCCAGCGTGGCGATTCCCGCCTCAGGGTAGAACGCATCGATATAACACGGAATGAACAGGCCGATTTTCATTGTGGGACACTCATCCTCAGCACGATTGGCGCGAAACGTGGCGCAAGGTATGTTATTTCGTCAAATATATATTGAAAGACGATCCCATATATAATTTATATGTCATATGGATCTAAGGCATTTACGTTATTTCGTTGCCGTTGCCGAGAACGGAAGCTTCACGCGTGCCGCAGAGCAGCTAGGCATGGAGCAGCCCCCTCTGAGCCAGCAGATCAAGCAGCTGGAGAATGAACTGGGGGTCCTGCTGTTCCAGCGGCTTACGCGCGGGGTCAAGCTGACGGACGTGGGGCTGGTGCTGCTGGATCAGGCACGTGCGCTTCTGGGCATGCAGCAGCAGTTCATGGCCACCGCGCAGGGCCTGGCGCGTGGTGAGAAGGGGCATATCCGTGTCGGTCTGGCCGGCGCCGTGTCGATGCTGCCCATGATGCCGCTGACCGTGCGGCGGTTCCGTGAAGCATGGCCCGACGTGACCATCTACCTTGAGGAAAGCAATACCCCCGCCCTGCGCAAGGGGCTGCATGACCGTGCCATCGATATCGCCATTGTCCGCCCGCCGGTGCCCGATGGGGCCGGGCTGCTGGTTTCCCCCCTGCTGGAGGAGGAAACGGTGGTGGCGCTGCCCAAGGGGCACCCGCTGGCCACCCGGCCGCATCTGGAACTGGAAATGCTGGTGGATGAACCGTTCATCATCTTTCCGCGTGAACTGGGGCCGGGCTTTCATGACGCGATCCTGTCGGCCTGCCACAATGCGGGTTTTACCCCGCGCATGGGCCAGCAGGCACCGCAGATCGCCTCCACCGTGCCGCTGGTGGCGGCCGGGCTGGGGGTTTCGGTCGTGCCGCGCTCGCTGCACCAGATCCATTCGGGTGGCGTGACCTACCATTCGCTGGGAGCCAAGGCGCCGCGCGCGGAACTGGCCATTGCCATGCGCGCGGGCCAGCATGTGCCGCTGCTGGCCAACTTCATCTCCACGCTGCGCGCCTGCTGCCGGGACATGCATGACAGCGCACTCTCCATCGCCCCTGACGAGACGGCGGCATAAGATGGCGCCACGGCCCGCGCGCGCGCCGGCATCCTGCCCGGGCTGATCAGTCCACGCGGCTGGTGCGGATCAGGTCGTGGATGAAGGACAGCTTGCGCAGGATACCGGATGTCAGCACGAAGGGGTAGAAATCCGGCAGCCCCATGGAGCGGTTGAGACTGTTGACCGCATAGGTCAGCGGCAGCCAGCCTTCCGTGATCTCGGTAAAGGACATCTCGGTATACGGGTCGCGCTGCACGCTGGTACGCAGGGGAGGCGCCTGCGCGCCCGCCGCATCGATGGAGATGCGGTAGGCCCATGCGGTCTCCAGTGTCGAGATGATGTGCAGGTAATGCGCCCATGTCTCGGCAAAGTCCTCCCACGGGTGGGAGGTGGCATAGTGGCTGACGTAACTGCCGCGCCAGTCGGTGCTGGGGGGGGCATTGTAATGCGCCTGCAGGCTTGCGGCGTAATCCTGCCGGTCATCGCCGAACACCGCCCGACAGGCCGCCAGCCGGTCGGGTCCTGCATCGCGGATCAGGACATTCCAGTAGTAATGCCCGATTTCGTGGCGGAAATGGCCCAGCAGGGTGCGGTAATATTCCCCCATTTCCAGACGCATCTTCTCGCGCTGGGCATCATCCGTCTCGTTCATGGCAATGGTGATGATGCCGTTCATGTGGCCGGTCATGGCGGGGGTGCCATCGGGCTGGCTGTCCAGGAAATCGAAGGCCAGCCCGTTTTGCGGGTCCTCGCGGCGGTTGCGCATGGGCAGGCCCAGCCGGAGCAGGGTATAGAACAGCCGGTGCTTGGCCACTTCCAGCTTCTGCCACCGCGCGATATTGCCGGGCACCGACAGGTTGGGAATGGTGCGGTTGAAACTGCATGCCACGCAATAGGCCTGCCCCGGCTCGGCCAGCCAGTTGCATGCACCGCAGGCGTTGTTGGCGCACAGGGCGCGGGGGGCGTGCGGTGCGCCCAGCGGCTGCCACAGCCCATCGCCCATGGCGTCAAGCGCATAGAGTTCGGTCGCCTGCGGCAGGTAGCCCAGCGTATGGCCACAGCGTTCGCAGGCCGTGTTCTCGAAAAACAGGACCTGCTGGCATGACTGGCAGAAAAACAGCTTCATGATTACAGGCTGGTCCGCCGCCGGGGGGGCATGCCGTGGGTATCCGTGGGCACGGTGGTGGTTTCCATCACCGCCTCGAAGGTTGCGACACACTGGTCCAGCAGCCCGCTTACGGGTGCGGCCTGCTGGGGAATGGCAGCCACCGCCAGCGGCACATGGCCCTGTGCCGCCAGCAGGCCCGAAGTCGTGTCCAGCCCGATCCATCCGGCGCCGGGTACATAGGCCTGCGCCCATGCATGCAGTTCGCCGCCCGTCTGGTCCGATGCGCCGGTACGGGGCTGGAACAGGTAGCCCGACACGAAGCGGGCGGCAAAGCCCAGCCTGCGCAGCACCGCAATCAGCAGCCATGCGGTGTCACGGCAGGAACCGACACCGTTACGCAGGGTTTCCTCCGGCGACCACACGCCCGCTTCGGGCCGGACGCGGTAGGTGATGCGCGTTGCGATGGCACGGGTCAGCCCCACCAGTAGGTCCAGCGTCGGCCGGGGCAGGGTGGCGCGCCATTGTCCGCTCAGCGCATCCAGCAGCGGGGTGGGGGCATCGTCCGGGTTGTCGCGTGGCTGCATGCAGGAGACCAGTGCGGGATCGGTGGGCCGCCAGTCCCGTGCTGGCCAGTCCCGCGCGGATGGCGTGATGGCGAAGGGGCCGGGACTGGTCGGCGTCTGGTCCGTGACAAGGCGGACGGTAATGTCGAAATGCGTGACCTGCCGGGCAAAGGTGACGCGGGCGACGCGGTTGCCCGATGCATCGTAGTCCCATGTACAGCTATGGGGCGAAGGTGCGATTTCCATGGCGTAGGACAGTACGCCCGGACAGCCGGGCCGGGGGTGCAGGCGGATTGTCTGCGGGCCAAGATGGACGGGCCGGTCGTAGCGGTAGCGTGTGTGGTGGACCAGCATGGCATGCGCGTTCATGTACTCTTGAGCCCCGGAAAACAGTCCCGCATGCCTGTCATCGGACCCGGCGATGGTACGGTTCGGACATGGTTGCAATGTGCCGGCCCCACGCTATCAGGATTGGCGGTGGCAGCAATATCGTATTTTTCGGCTATTTGCGCCCGAAAGGGAAGGTTGTGCAGATTCGTTCTTGGCAAGAGACGATTTTCTTGCTCCGCTAGTCATGGATCGAAATGATTGATGGCAGGTGGGTGGACATGATTCCTTCGCCCCTGATCCACCTCCACTCCAGCGGAGGTAGGGCATGAATGATATGAAGATGACGGCGCAGGCAGCCGGGCTGTTCGCGACCTATGATGTTCCGGATTTTTTCTGTGAACTGCTCAATCGCCGGGACATCCCCCCATCGGGTCTGCAGCTTGTGCGTGACCGGCTGGCCTGTTTCGATCCGGGTGAACTGCGCCGCCGCGCGGCCGCGGTGGAGGCCCAGTTCTACCGGCTGGGCATTACCTTTACCGTCTATTCCGACAGCGAGGCGATAGACCGCGTCCTGCCGTTCGACGTCATTCCCCGCGTGCTGACCGCGGCGGAGTGGGATCATGTGGAACGCGGCGTGCAGCAGCGCGTGCAGGCGATCAACCTGTTCCTGCATGACATCTATCATGACCGTCATATCCTGCGCGATGGCGTGGTGCCCGAACATCTTGTGCTGGGCAATGCCAATTACTGCCAGGCCATGGTGGGGCTGGATGTGCCCGGCGGGGTGTACGTGCATGTCAACGGCACCGACCTGGTGCGTGACCGTGATGGCCGGTTCCTGGTGCTGGAAGATAATGCCCGCACGCCCTCGGGCGCGTCATACGTGCTGGAAAACCGGCAGATGATGCTGCGCCTCATGCCCGATCTTGCCACGGGGCTTGATATCCGCCCGGTGGATGAATACGGCCCCCGCCTGCACCGTGCACTGGCGGAGGTGGCCCCTGCGGGCGTTGCGAATCCGCAGGTGGTCCTGCTTTCCCCCGGGATCTACAACGCCGCGTATTTCGAGCATGTGTTCCTGGCGCGCGAGATGGGCATTCCGCTGGTCGAGGGGCGGGACCTCATGGTGGAGGACGGGCGTGTGTACATGCGGACCGTGGGTGGCCCGCGTCCGGTCCATTCCATCTACCGCAGGCTCAATGACGATTTCCTTGACCCGCTGGTCTTCAATCCCGACAGCCTGCTGGGCGTGCCGGGACTGGTGGATGCCTACCGCCGGGGCAACGTGACGCTGGCCAATGCCATCGGCACCGGTGTTGCCGATGACAAGGCGGTCTATGCCTACATGCCGCGCATCATCCGCTACTATCTGGATCAGGACCCGATCCTGACCAATGTGGAGACCCATATCTGTGGCGAGCCGGAGGGGCTGGCCTACACGCTGGCCAACCTGGAGCATCTGGTGGTCAAGCCGGTGGGGGAATCCGGTGGCTACGGGCTGCTGATCGGTCCGCACGCAACACAGGCGCAACTGGATGAATTCCGCGCATTGCTGCGTGCCGATCCCGCCAATTACATAAGCCAGCCCGTCATCAGCCTGTCGGTCTCGCCCACGCTGTGCCCGGGGGGTGTGGAGGGGCGGCACGTGGACCTGCGGCCCTTTGCCGTGACCGGGCGCAATACATGGGTGCTGCCCGGCGGCCTGTCACGCGTGGCGCTGCGCAAGGGGTCGCTGGTGGTCAATTCCTCGCAGGGCGGTGGGGCGAAAGATACATGGGTTCTGGCATCATGACACAGGTTTCGGCCTTTCCCCCCCCGGTGCTGCCGGGCCTGCGCAACCTGCTTTCACGCTATGCCGAGAGCACGATGTGGCTGGCACGCTACATGGAGCGCATCGAGAACATGGCGCGCCTGATCGAGGTGACAGGCTCCTCCGTCCAGGCCAGCAACATGGATGCCGGGTGGGACAGCGTCATCCGCATCAACGCGGATGATGCCCTGTTTTTCCAGCATCATGAGGCCGCGACCGAACGCAGCGTGGTATCCTTCTACATCACCGATCGCGACAATCCTGATTCCATCGTGTCCATGGCGCGCTGCGCGCGTGAGAATGCCCGCGTGCTGCGCCCGCTCATATCAACCGAGATGTGGATGCACCTCAATGTCTTCACCCGCTGGGTGATGGAACTGGGCCCGGATGACGTGGGGGCAGGCGACCTGTCGCCGCTATGCACGCGGCTCAAGCAGGACTGCCAGACCCATTTCGGCATTACGGAAGGCACGCTGTACCGTGACCAGGCCTGGCTGTTCTACATCTTGGGCAAGAATCTCGAGCGCGCGGACCAGATCACGCGGCTGATCGACATAAAATACCATACCCTGCTGCCCAGCGGTGCCGATGTCGGGTCGGACATCGACCTGAGCCAGTGGACATCGGTGCTCCGCTCGGCCGCAGCCTACCACGCTTTCCGCCGTGTGCTGCCAGAAGGCATGACACCCGCCAATATCGTGGGCTTCATGCTCAAGAATGATGGTTTTCCCCGCTCGCTTTCCGCCAGCCTGCGCAGCGTTGATGGCGCACTGAGTTCGCTGGCGGGCGAATACCGGCTGCGCCATTGCAGTCCGATCCTGGAGCGGCTGGAGGAACTGCGCGTCACATTGGTCGAGCAGACGGTGGAGGACATCATCATGCGCGGGCTGCATGAATACATGGACTGGATCCAGCGTCAGCTCAGGCAGATCCAGAACGACATTGCCCACGCCTTCTGGCCACCAGTCGTGTCCGTGCAGGCATAAGGTCTGGATGATGGGAGTGTTCGGGGGCCGCCTTTTTCCAGCCAGGCGGCGTCTCTGATGCTTTTTTTGAAAAGCTTCAGCAGAAATTTCTTTATGCTCTTCAAAGACTGAAACTGGCTGGGGCGGGAGGGTTCGAACCTCCGCATGGCGGAATCAAAATCCGCTGCCTTACCACTTGGCTACGCCCCAACAGGCCACGGGCCGCGCGATTCGCCCGGTCCGGGGTTGTTCTAATGGCTAAAGGGCGGTGCCGTAAAGGGGGAACCGCCCGGCTCCATGGTTCAGGCGGATGGTTCCAGCGGCAGGTCGACCATCGGGTCCGTGCCCGTGTCATGGGCCGTGCCGGCGGTAGTGGATTGCGGGGTGGCAGGCCCCAGTCCGGTAAAGCGGGCGGCGCGGTCCAGCGCCTGATCCAGGGCGGCCATGGTCAGGCCCATGTCCTGGCTGTCATCCCTGTCCCATGTACGCAGGGTCAGGGTCCATACGCCCAGCAGCGCCTGCAGGCGCACCGCACCGGCAAGCCCCGCCGTATCCAGCCCGGCAGCATCCGCGATCCACTTCATGCTTTCCACCGTGGCGCCACCCAGCAGCAGCGCCAGCGGCGGGTCCAGCGGCACCGCACGCAGTACGGCGCGCACGCCCTCACGGTACTGCTGGAACACATCAAGGCGGCGCATGAGCATGTCGAACAGCTTTTCGCGCACGCTGCCTTCGGAACCGTCCTCCACCAGTGCCGCCTCATCGGCCAGCCGGCCCAGGGTCAGCAGGACCATGGTCTTGCACGCAAAGCGCTTGCGCGCGGTCTCCAGGCTCAGCCCCGCATCGCGTGCGGCGTCAACGACCGTCGTGCGGCGCCACCCGTGCGAGGCGGCACGTTCCAGCGCGGAACGGAGAAGGGTGGCGTCAAACTGGTCGTTATCCATCGAAGGTTCGGTCTTCCGGGTCAGGGGTGTTCAGGTCAGTGCGAACCATGCGGCGCGCGCATGGTCATGAAACGGGCGACGGGCCCGACAGTTCACGTGCCCGCCGGGCGGCGGCCCTGATGGCCGTGGCCAGCGTGGCGGGCCACGCATCGGGTGCCATCAGTACCTCCAGCGCCTGCTGCGTGGTGCCGCCGGGGCTGGTCACGTTGCGGCGCAGGGTAGCGGCATCCACGCCGCTGCGGAGCATGAGCGCACCGGCCCCCGCCACGGTCTGGCGCGCAATCTGTCGGGCAAGTGCGGGGGGCAGGCCCTCCATGGTGCCGACCTGTTCCAGCAGTTCGGCCAGCAGGAAGACATAGGCCGGCCCGCTGCCGGATATAGCGGTCACCACATCCATCTGGTCTTCATGTTCGATCCAGGCCACATCACCCACGGCGCGCATCAGCCGCGTGCACAGGCTGCGCTGCGCGGCCGTGGCGGTGGGGGCATAGCACACGCTCATGCCCTGCCCGATGCTGCTGGGCGTGTTGGGCATGACGCGGATCACGACCGGCACCGGACTGCCCGCGGGCAGGGCCTTGTCCAACCCGTCCGTCAGGGCGCCTACCGTCCGGCCCGCCAGAACCGACAGGACCGGTGCGCGCAGGGCAAAGGGGGCGATGGCGGACATGACGGCATCCACCTTCTGCGGTTTGGTGGCCAGTACGATCATGCCGGGGTGGAAGGTGTCGGGTATCTCATCCATGCTGCGGACAAGATGGTGGGGCGCGGGGACGGAGGGGCGATGCCGGTCGAGGATGAAGGAAGGGGCAAGCCCTTCCTTCAGCCAGCCATCAAGCATGGCCCCCCCCATGTTCCCGCAGCCGACAAGCAGGATGGGGGGAAGCATGCCGTCCATCAGGCCATTCCCGCGCAGTCAAGCATGGCCGCTTCCAGCGCCTCTGCCGGTTTCTTGCCGCCCCACAGCACGAACTGGAAGGCGGGGTAGAAGCGCTCGCATTCGGTCAGGGCGATGTCGATCATGTCTTCCAGGCTTTCCATGGATGCGCCGCGTGAACCGCGCAGCAGCACGGCATGGCGGAAGACGGGCGTGCCGTGTTCAAGATCCATGCCGAAATGGCCGATCCACAGCCGCTCGTTGGCCAGGGCCACCAGTTCGAACAGGTTGTGGCGCTGCTCGGCAGGGACCTTGAGGTCGAACGTGCAGGTGAAATGCATGGCGCTGACTTCTTCCGACCAGCAGAAGAACAGGCCGTAATCGCACCATTTGCCCGGTGCCTCGGCCGCCATTTCCGAATCGCTGCGGCGTTCGAAATTCCAGTCATATCCGCCCACGATCTGTTCCATCAGATCGAGTGGATTCGTATTGCGTGTGCGTGTTGTCTGAGTCAGAGCAGGCATGTGGCACTCCCCGAAGCCGTCGTGGAGGAAATCCGGCTGGTGGCCGGATTCCGTGTCTCTGCAACCCGGTCCGTGTTCTGTTGCGGGGAATCAGGATGCGGACCGTGCTGTTACACTATGGCCCGCGGGCACCGGCTGCAAGTGTTGTGCTCAGGGGCCGGAACGCGGGGCGGGCGCGGTCAGGCTGGCTTCAAGATCGGATACGCGTTCTTCCAGGCGGGAGATGCGGTTTTCCATTTCCGCCTGGGCCAGGCGGGCGCGGGTGGCGACTTCGCGCACCACCTCGAATTCATCGCGGCGCACCAGGTTCAGGCTGCCGAGCGTTTCATCCACGCGCGCGCGGACGATGGCGCCGATTTCCTCGCGCACACCGGCCAGTGCCGAGAACGCGCCACCGGCCACACCGGCAAGATCATCAAGAATGCGGGGCCTGTCGGACATGATGGATACTCCAAGGACGTGCCGCGCTGCGTCTTTTGCCAGACCCCGCGCGGGATGAAAGCAGGCACTATAGACACATTGCCGCCTCAGGGCTATCCGCACGATGGGAATGGGCGCGCACGGGCGGCGCCCGCGGCATTCAGGAAACGGAATTCGGGCAAGCAGGGGAGCGCGGGACAGTGATCGTGATTACGGGTGGCGCGGGCTTTATCGGTTCATGCATGCAGCAGGCACTTCATGCGCGTGGCGTGGAGACGGTGGTGGTGGACTGGCTGGGCAGCGCGGGCAAGTGGCGCAACCTGCGCCACCATGCTCCCTGCCGGATCATAGCCCCCGAGGTGCTGGATGGATGGCTCGCGACCCGGCCGGATGTATCGGCCGTCATCCACCTTGGCGCCATAAGCGAGACCACGGCCACGGATGGGGACCTGGTGTGGCGTACCAACGTGGACCTGTCCGACCGGCTGGCGGAATGGTGCGCGCAGGAGGGGGTACGCTTCATCTACGCCTCATCCGCCGCAACCTATGGCGCGGCGGACAGGGTGGAACAGTTCAGCGATGACCCGGCAGGCCTTGACCGGCTCAGCCCGCTCAACCTTTATGGCTGGTCCAAGCAGGCGTTTGACCTGGGTCTGCTGCGCCGTCTGGATAAAGGCGAGCTGCCCGGCCTGTCATGGGCGGGGCTGAAGTTCTTCAATGTGTATGGACCCAACGAGTACCACAAGGGGAACATGATCTCGGTGGTCAGGGTCAAGTATGACGAGGCCCGCGCGGGCCAGCCCCTGCGCCTGTTCCGCTCCGACGTGCCGGGCCTGGCCGACGGGGCGCAGGCGCGTGACTTCATATGGGTGGGTGACGTGGTGGATGTCATGCTCTGGCTGCTGGAGCACGGGCATGTGACCGGACTGTTCAACTGCGGCACGGGCATTGCCCGCACCTATGCCGACCTGGCCCATGCGGTGTGCGATGCCGCCGGTGTTGCCCGCCAGATCGAATTCATCGACATGCCACAGGTCCTGCGCGGGCAGTACCAGTCCTTTACCTGTGCGGACATGCGCAGGCTGCGGGCTGCGGGCTATACCCGCCCCTTCACCACGCTGGAAGACGGGGTGCGCCATTACGTGCAGGACTATCTTGCCCGTCCCGACCCCTATCTCTAGGCATCGCGCCCGGTGCCGCCGCAACCATGAGACAATGAAAGTGGGCCGATGCTGCCTGTCCTGATCTTTCCGCAGTTCGATCCGGTAATGGTCCATTTCGGGCCGTTCGTCATCCGCTGGTACGCCATGGCCTATATCGTGGCACTGGTGGCGGGATGGCGGATCGCGCGCCACCTGGTGGCCCTGCCGCCGCGGGCGGCGACCACGGTGCAGGTGGATGACTTCCTGACATGGGCGACGCTGGGCGTGGTGCTGGGGGGGCGGCTTGGCTATATCCTGTTCTACCAGCCGGGCTATTACTTGGCCCATCCGCTCAATATCCTGCAGGTCTGGCATGGCGGCATGTCGTTCCATGGCGGGGCGGCGGGCGTGATCATTGCGCTGATCGTGTTCACGCGGCTCAACGGGCTGAGCTTCCTCGCCTTTTCCGACCGGATCACCACGGTGGTGCCCATCGGGCTGGGGCTGGGGCGTATCGCCAACTTCATCAATGGCGAACTGTGGGGGCGGCCCGCGCCATCCTCCCTGCCATGGGCCATGATCTTTCCCGATGCGGGGCCGGAACCGCGCCATCCCTCTGAACTGTATGAGGCCTTTGCCGAAGGGCTGGTCCTGTTCACCGTGCTGTGGTGCGTCTCGCGCAGCCTGCGCGTGCGCCAGCATCCCGGCTTCATCGCGGGACTGTTCCTGTTCGGCTATGCCGTGGCGCGCACGGTGTGCGAATGCTTCCGCGAACCCGATGCCTTCATCGGCTTCCTGCCCTTTGGCGTGACCATGGGGCAGGTGCTGTGCGTGCCCATGGCCATCGGGGGGCTGGGGCTCATGCTCAATGCATGGATGCGGCCCGCGCGCACATCCGTCATGGCCGAGCCGGAGGCACCGGATGGCGGAACAGCGCGGTGAATGACGCGGGCGAACGCCTGGACCATTTCATGGCCCGGGCGAATGCCGCCTATTACGCGGGATGTGACCCGTTTGCCGATTTCATTACTTCGCCTGAAATATCACAGATGTTCGGCGAACTGCTGGGGGCATGGGTTGCCGTTGTGTGGGGGCAGCTTGGCCGTCCGGACCCGTTCATGCTGGTGGAGGCGGGACCGGGCCGTGGCACGCTCATGGCCGATGCGCTGCGCCTCGTGCGCCGTGTCGCGCCTGCCTGCCACCGGGCGGCGCGCCTGCACCTGATCGAGACCTCGCCCCGCCTGCGCGGCGTGCAGGCGCGCGCGCTGCAGGGGGCGACTGCCGTTCCCGCCTGCTGGCATGACAGTCTGGCCACCGTGCCGGATGGCCCGATGGTGCTGCTGGCCAACGAATTCCTGGATGCGCTGCCGGTCCGCCAGTTCATAAGGCGGGCAGGGGGCTGGGATGAGCATTTTGTGCGGCACGGCGCATTCAGGCGCGTGCCCGCGTCTTTTCCGCCCGACCATCCCGCCCGCACGCGCCCGGTGCCGGAGGGCGGCGTGCTGGAAACCTGCCAGCCGGCGCTGGAGTTCACGCAGGCCCTTGCCGTACGGCTGCGGCGCTGGCCGGGTGCCGCGCTGCTGGTTGATTATGGCTACGATGCCCCAGCATGGGGGGACAGCCTGCAGGCCCTGCGTAACGGCCACCCGGCCGATCCGCTGTGCGACCCCGGCATGGCGGACCTGACCGCGCATGTCGATTTCCGTTCCATCGCGGATGCGGCGTGCACCGTGGATGTATGGGGCAGCGTGCCGCAGGGTCGGTTCCTGTCGGCACTGGGGCTTGCGGCCCGCTGCGCGCAGCTTGAGCGTGCGGCCCCGAAGCAGGCGGGCGAGATCAGGGCGGCGGCGGCAAGGCTTGCGGCGCCGGAGCGCATGGGTCAGTTTTTTCGCGTGCTCGGACTTTCGGCGGGGGTAACGGGCGACCTGCCGGGTTTTGCGGGCAGGCGTACCGACGACGCAACGGCCAACAGGGAAACATGACAGATGACGGACAGCGCCATTACGGATGCACAGGTCGTGCGTGCGCCATTTCTTGCCGCGACCCGGCATGGCTTCTTTACCCGGCAGGGGGGTGTTTCCACCGGGCCTTATGCCAGCCTGAACTGTTCCACCCGCTCGGCCGATGCGGCCGGGGCCGTGCGTGAGAACCGCCGTCGTGTCGCGCATCATGTCGGTGTGCGACCCGAGCACCTGCTGGGTCTTACGCAGGTGCATGGCGACCACACCATTACCGTCACCACCCCATGGGCCGAGGGTGCCGGACCAGAGGGTGACGGGCTGGTGACCAGCCGCCCCGGCCTTGCGCTCGGGGTGATTACCGCCGATTGCGCGCCCATCCTGTTCAGCAATGCACGGGGCACGGTGGTGGGGGCCGCGCATGCGGGCTGGCGCGGGGCCTGTGGGGGCATTATGGAATCGGTCGTGGCCGCCATGGGTGCGCTGGGCTGCGCGGCAGGTGACATCAGCGCGGTGGTCGGCCCGTGCATTGCCCCCCGGAGTTATGAGGTGGGTCCGGACATGCGGGACGCGGTGCTGGCGTGCGATGCATCCGCCACGGACTTTTTTGTGCCAGCCGCGCGGCAGGGGCATTTCATGTTCGACCTGCCGGGTTACTGCGTGGCGCGGCTGGAACGGTGCGGGGTCGGGCGCGCCATGGCGGTGGGACTTGATACGCTGCACGATGAAGCCCGGTTTTTCAGCCATCGCCGCCGCACGCTGGCAGGTGGCGGCCCGATCGGCCACCAGATTTCCGTTATTGCCTGCCGGGGGCTATAGATAGGTTCATGATGTCAGAAGTTTTTGCCCGGCGGCTGGTCATGATGTCAGCCATCGTAGCACTGGGTGGCTGCGTCAGCATGCCGCAGCCTTTCCGCCATAATGGTGCGAATGGTGTGGTCCAGGCCCCGACCGCGCGGCTGGCCGTGCCGGTATCTGACGTATCGGGCACGGATGCGGCGGGTGCGCAGGCCTGGCAGCATGCCATGGTCGATTCCCTGGTGGCGCAGTCCGTGCCCGCCATGGGCCAGCCCGTCCGCCCCGGTGACTGGTGGCTGAAGATGACGGCCGCCGCCAGCAATGGCACGGTCGTGCCGACCTATGCCGTCATAACCCCCAAGGGCGAGGAACGGGGCCACATGGATGGCGCCCCCGTTCCCGCCGTGCAGTGGCAGGCGGTTGACGGGCAGGCCGTTACCCGTTCGGCGCAGATGGCGGCCCCCGGTGTTGCGGAACTGCTGACCGGCATCCAGGCCGCGCAGATGCAGAAGGACCCCAACAGCCTCAAGAACCGCCCGGCCCATGTGTATTTTGCAGGCGTGCAGGGCGCACCGGGCGATGGCGACCGTGCCCTGGCGCGCGCCTTCATCGCCGCCTTCCCCGATGCGCATGAGGATATCCGCCATACCGCCACGGGGGCCGACTACACCGTGCGCTGCACCGTCGTGCTCAATGACGCGGTCACCACGACATCATTGAACCGGCAGCAGCATATCGTGCTGACATGGCAGGTGGTCGACGCACAGGGCAAGGAAGCGGGCGCCGCCACCCAGATCCATGACATCAAGGCCCATTCGCTCGACCAGAAATGGGGCGATGTCGCGGTAGCGGCAGCCGATGAGGCGGCGGGCGCCGCCCGGCAGATCATCACGCGCTATTCCGGTCGGGCAAACATGCCGCTGGCGGCGGATGGCACGCTGGCACCCCGGCAGGCCACCGCTCCATCGCAGCCAGCCGTTGCCAGTACGGCTGCGGCTGGCGGGCAACAGGCCGTGCCGCCCGCCACGCAGAAGCCTGCTGCCAGCCCGCCCGTGACCCAGCCCGCCCCGGTTGCCATGACCGCCGCAGCACCCGCGCCCGCAGCCCCGGTTCCGACCGTGTCCCCCGTGGCCACGCCCGCACGCGCCGTGGCGGCCCCCGCGCCAGCGCCCACCCCCGTAATGGCGGCAGGCCCTGCCGTCACCCGGGCTGCCCCCATTGTTCCGGCCGTGGTGCCGGCCGCGTCCGTTCCGGTGGTGACGCCCGCTGCCGTGGCCACCTCCACGCCCCGGCCCCGACCGGCTGCCACGGCGGCGCCTGCCGCGCGTCAGTCCGCGCAATGGCCCCCCATGCCCAGCGCGGCGGCCCCCGCCACGCCGCCGGATGCGGGCACGCATGAAGTCCATGGCACACCCGTGGCCGCCACGCCGCCCGCCGCAACGCCGGCCATGCCGGTGCGGCCCTTCCCCGGCGTGACCCTGCCGCCGCTGCGTGCCGGTGTGACGGATCAGCAACGACGGGCTGATGTGCGGTCGCCGCCCGGCATAGACAGGTGACAGGCCATGTGCGGGTTGTTAGAAGGCGGCACATAAAGAGCAGGGGCGCGGAAAAAACAGGCGCCCCGTCGCCTGCATCGCCGCCCGGGAGCGCCACACGATGAAGATTGTCGCCTGTAACAGCAACCTGCCTCTTGCCGAAAAAGTTGCGATGGAGCTGGGGCTGCCGCTTTGCAATGCGACCGTGCGGCGTTTTGCCGATATGGAGATCTTTGTCGAGATCCATGAGAACGTGCGTGGCGAGGATGTATTCGTCATCCAGAGCACCTGTTCCCCCACCAATGACAACCTGATGGAACTGCTGATCATGCTCGACGCGCTGCGTCGTGGCTCGGCACGGCGCATCACGGCGGTCATGCCGTATTTCGGCTATGCCCGGCAGGACCGCAAATCCGGTCCCCGCACGCCCATCAGCGCCAAGCTGGTCGCCAACATCCTGGTGGAAGCGGGTGCGAACCGGGTGCTGACCATGGACCTGCATGCCATGCAGATACAGGGCTTTTTCGATATTCCGGTCGACAACCTGTACGCGGCCCCGCTGTTCACCCGTGACATCCGTGGCCGCATGAAGCTGCAGGGCGAGCCCCCGCTGCCCTATGAAGCACCGCCGATGGACATTCCCGGTGGTCCCCACAATCTCATGATCGTCTCGCCCGATGTGGGGGGCGTGGTGCGCGCGCGCCAGCTGGCGCAGCGGCTGAATGTCGATCTTGCCATCATCGACAAGCGGCGCGAGCGCGCCGGCGTGTCCGAAGTCATGAACGTGATCGGTGACGTACGCGGCCGCTACTGCATTCTGGTCGATGATATTGTCGATAGTGGCGGTTCGCTGTGCAACGCGGCGGAAGCGCTGATGAAGCATGGGGCCGCGGCGGTGGAAGCCTATGTGACCCACGGCGTGCTGACCGGCAGCGCCGTCAGTCGCATCGGCCAGTCGCCGCTGGGCATGCTGACGCTGACCGACAGCATCAAGGCGACCGAAGCGGTGGAGGAATCGGCCAATATCCGCCAGATCAGCACGGCGGCCCTGATCTCGCGCGCCATGCAGGCCATTTCGGATGAAAGTTCGGTTTCCTCGCTGTTTGACTGATGGTGGCATTGACCCTGGCCGTGGCCCGGCGTTACCCCCGGAGAGCTGTATCGAAAAGGAACGCCCGATGACCGACCTGATTTCCCGGCCCTACTGGTATCTGCGCCATGGGGAGACCGACTGGAATGCACAGGGCCGCTCACAGGGGCGCACGGATATCCCGCTCAATGCCACCGGTGTCGCGCAGGCGGAGGCGGCGGGGCTGCTTCTGGCGCGGCACTGGCGCGACCATGCGCCGATCGTGCGCATCGTGTCCTCGCCGCTGATACGCGCGCGCCGCACGGCCGAGATCGTGGCCGACCAGCTTGCCGCCCACGGTGCCCCCCGCTTCGGGGTGGCGCTGGATGACGGACTGAAGGAAGTCTGCTTCGGCGACGAGGAAGGCAAGCCGATGGGCACGTGGTACGACAGCTGGATTGCAGGCGAGTACACCCCCACCAATGGCGAAAGCTTTGCCGACCTGCGCGAACGCGCGGTCTCGGCTGTCAATCGTGCGCTGGAGCATGAGGGCGTGCCGCTGATCGTCTGCCATGGCGCCATGTTCCGTGCCCTGCGTGCGGCCATGCATCTCAAGCCCAACGTGCGCCTGCCCAATGCCACGCCGATGTGGGCCGAACCGGGGTCCACGCCGGTATGGAGCCTGAGCGCGCTTTCCTGAAAAAACGGGCCTGAAAAACGGGCGCAGGCGGGCAGGGTGATTGCATCGGGCGCGGTTTTCCGTTAAAGGCCGCGCACGCGCTGGCACCCCTGGAGGCCCGCGCGCTTTTGTTTCAGGAGCAGACAAGTGACCAAATTCACGAAAATCGAAGTCTCTTCGCGCGCGAAGGCTGGTAAGGGGGCAGCGCGTGCAACGAGGCGTGCCGGGCTCGTGCCCGGTGTCATCTACGGTGCAGGCCAGGAACCCGTCCTGATCGCGCTCGACCCCCGTATCGTCCACCGCGAGCTGCACAAGTCCGGCTGGCGTTCGCGCATCTATGACATTTCGGTGGAAAAGGGCGCATCCGTGCATGCCCTGCTGCGCGAAGTGCAGCTGCACCCCGTGTCCGACGCGCCGATCCATGTCGACTACCAGCGCCTTGCCGCTGGCCACAAGGTGCATGTGGAAGTGGAAATCCGCTTCGAGGGCGAAGAAGTCTCCCCCGGTGTCAAGCGCGGTGGCGTGATGAACATTGTCCGCCACACGGTGGACGTTGTGGTCGATCCGGCCAGCATCCCCGAGTTCTTCACCGCCGACCTGTCCAAGCTCGACTTCCACGACAACGTGCGCTGGGAAGACCTGAAGGGCACGGAAAACGTGACCCCCGTGCTGCATGACAACAACTTCGTCATCGCCAACGTGGCACCGCCCAGCGTTGATGAAGACGCCGAAGCCGCCGAAGGCGAGGCAGCCGAGGGCTGATCCACCCCACCGCCCGGATACACGACAGGAGATGAACGATGCTGCTCTGGACCGGTCTTGGTAACCCCGAGCCGGGGATGAGCCGGAATCGTCACAATGTCGGGTTCATGGCGGTGGACCGGATTGCCGACCGCCACGGGTTTTCCCCGTGGCGCAGGCGCTTCCGTGGCGAGGTGGCCGAAGGCATGGTGGGGCGGCACAAGGTGCTGCTGCTCAAGCCCATGACCTACATGAACCTCTCGGGGGAGAGCGTTCAGCAGGCGGCGGCCTTCTACAAGCTGCCAGCCGAATCGATCACGGCATTCCATGATGAACTTGACCTGGAGCCCGGGCGCATCCGCGTGAAGCGTGGCGGCGGGGCGGCCGGGCATAACGGCCTGCGGTCGATGGATCGCATGCTGGGCACGAAAGATTACTGGCGCGCGCGGCTGGGTATCGGGCATCCCGGCAGCCGTGAGCGTGTAACGGGCCATGTGCTGGGTGATTTCTCCCGCACGGACCGCGAGTGGCTGGACCCGATGCTTGATGCGCTGGCCGATGAGGCCGTGCTGCTGGCGGACGGCAAGCCGGAACTGTTCATGACAAGAATGGCCGCGCAGGCCGGGGAGTAAGGGCGTATGGGCTTCAACTGTGGCATCGTGGGCCTGCCGAACGTAGGCAAATCGACGCTGTTCAACGCCCTGACCGAGACTGCTTCGGCGCAGGCCGCGAACTATCCGTTCTGCACCATCGAACCGAATGTGGGCCGCGTGGCGGTGCCCGATGCGCGGCTGGCCAATCTGGCGCGTATTGGCAAGTCCCAGAAGATCCTGCCTACCAGCCTTGAATTCGTGGATATCGCGGGCCTGGTGCGCGGCGCCTCACGCGGGGAAGGGCTGGGCAACCAGTTCCTGGCCAATATCCGTGAGGTGGATGCGATCATCCACGTGCTGCGCTGTTTCGAGGATGACGACATCACGCATGTCGAAGGGGGCGTCGACCCCATCCGTGATGCGGAGATCATCGAGACCGAACTGATGCTGGCCGATCTCGAATCGCTGGAAAAGCGGATCGTGGCGCTGCAGAAGAAGGCGCGCGGCAATGACCGCGAGGCGGCGGCCCAGGTCGAACTGATGCAACCGCTGATCGAGGCGCTGCGGGAAGGCCGGCCCGCGCGTGAGGCGATCCCGGCAGGGCAGGAAGAAGCGGTGCGCCGCCTGCAGCTCATGACATCGAAGCCGGTGCTGTATGTCTGCAATGTCGATGAAGGCTCGGCCGCGACAGGCAACGAATTTTCCGAACGTGTGCGCGCCCGCGCGGAAGCGGAAGGGGCCGCCATGGTCGTGGTTTCCGCCGCGATCGAGGCCGAGGTCAGCCAGCTTGGCGCGGAGGACCGCGTGGAATTCCTGGAAGGTCTCGGCCTGAAGGATAGCGGGCTGGACCGTGTGATCGCCGCCGGTTACCGCCTGCTGGGCCTGAGCACCTACTTCACCGTAGGGCCGAAGGAAACACGGGCCTGGACCATTACCGAAGGAACAAGGGCCCCGCAGGCCGCCGCCGTGATCCATAATGATTTCGAGCGGGGCTTCATTGCATGTGAAACCATTGCATATGATGACTATATCGCCTGCAATGGTGAGGCAGGCGCGCGTGAAGCGGGCAAGCTGCGCATCGAGGGGCGGGACTATGTGGTGCAGGATGGTGATGTCCTGCTGTTCCGCTTCAACGTCTGATACGGGCGCGTTGCCCGTGTGGTGACGAACATCAGGGAGTTACGGATCATGGATCAGGCTGTTGCAACCCCGGCGCAGGCAGAGGCACCGCAGCCGGACGTGATCCGCGCCATGGCGGTTGCCGCCCGTGCCGCAGGCCGTGTGCTGGCCCGCAGCACGACCGGAACCCGCAACAGGGCCCTGACCGCCGCAGCCGGTGCGCTACGGGCCGCACAGTCCGAACTGCTGGCGGCCAATGCGCGCGATGTCGCGGCCTTTACCGGCACCCCGGCCTTTCGTGACAGGCTGACCCTGACCCCCGGGCGGGTCGAGGCCATGGCGCAGGCGCTGGAACAGGTGGCCGGCCTGCCGGACCCGGTGGGGCGTGTCATGGCGGAATGGGACCGGCCCAACGGGCTGCGTATCCGCCGTGTGGCGACCCCGGTGGGGGTAATCGGCATGATTTATGAAAGCCGCCCCAATGTGGGCGCGGATGCGGCAGCGCTGTGCATCAAGTCCGGCAATGCGGTCATCCTGCGCGGCGGGTCGGACAGCCTGAACAGCGCGCGGGTGATTCACGCCGCCATGCAGGCGGGGCTGGAAGCTGCCGGCCTGCCGGTGGACTGCGTGCAGATCCCCCCCGATGCGGACCGTGCCCATGTGGCATCCATGCTGGGGGCAACCGGGCTGATCGACCTGATCATTCCGCGTGGCGGCAGGTCACTGGTCGAGCGGGTCTGTGCGGAAGCCCGCGTGCCGGTGCTGGCCCATGCCGCAGGGCTGTGCCACACCTACGTGCATGCGGCGGCCGATCTGGAAATGGCGCGGCGTATCGTGCTCAACGCCAAGCTGCGCCGCCCCGGCATATGTGGCGCGACAGAGACACTGCTGGTGGATCAGGCGATCGCCCCCAGGATCCTGCCCGGCCTGATCGAGGACCTGGCCACCCGTGGCTGCACGTTCCGCGCCGATGACCGCGCGCGTGATATCGTGCCCGACCTGCCTGCGGCAACGGAAGAAGACTTTGCCACCGAATGGCTGGACGCGGTGCTGTCCGTGGGCGTGGTGGACGGTGTGGAGGACGCGCTGGACCATATCGCCCGCTACGGCAGCGCGCATACCGATGCCATCGTGACCGACGATGCCGTGGCGGCCACGACATTCCTGAACGGGACGGACAGCGCTGTCGTCATGTGGAATGCTTCCACCCAGTTCTGTGATGGTGGTGAATTTGGTTTCGGGGCCGAAATCGGCATTGCTACCGGGCGTTTCCATGCCCGTGGCCCGGTCGGGCTGGAACAGCTGACCACCTACCGGTACGAGGTGATCGGCACCGGGCAGGTCCGGGCCTGAATACTGGAACGGGGCGTAGGCATGGGGCCGGCAGTACCTGTTCAGGGTGATGGACGGCATATGCGCGTGGGCCTGCTGGGGGGATCGTTCAACCCGGTGCATGAAGGTCATATCCAGCTTGCATGCCGGGCGTTGCGGCAGCTCGGGCTTGATCAGGTATGGTTCCTTGTCTCGCCGGGCAATCCGCTCAAGCCGGTTGCGGGCATGGCGCCGCTGCCGCAACGGCTGGCCGGTGTGCGCCGCCGCATCCGGGGCATATGCGGCAGGAAGCTGGTGGCGACCGATATCGAAAGCCACATGGGCACGCGCTATACGGCCGACACGCTGGCGCGACTGAAGCAGCTGTTTCCGCATGTGCGGTTTGTCTGGCTGATGGGGGCGGACGGGCTGGCCCAGATGGGGCGGTGGCGACGGTGGCGGGATATCGTGCGCATGGTTCCGCTCGCGATCCTGCCGCGACCGGGCTATAATCCTGCCGCATTGCGGGGCCAGATTGCCAGCAGGCTTGCGCGCTGGCGGCGCCCGGCACGGCAGGCTGGCATACTGGCAATGTGCACACCACCGGCATGGGTCTTTCTTCCCGCGCCACAGAACGCTATATCAGCTACAGAAATACGTGCATCGCAGGCCGATCGTGGCCACCGACGGGAGTAACAGCCATAACCAGAAAGCCTACAGCCGAGGGCAGCGCCAGGCGCCGCACCGGCAGCACCCTTCCCGCCGGGCAACCGCGCGTGGTGACCACAGGCGCACTGGGCAGTGCCGTGCAGGTACCGGGCACGCCACGCAAGAAAGCGGCGGTGGCCGGGCCCACATCCGGCCAGGCGCGTGAGACGGACCCCCGTGTAGACCAGTTCCTGGACATCATCACCACCAGTCTGGAAGACGACAAGGCCGAGGACATCGTGGTGATCGACCTGACCGGACGGGCCTCCTTTGCCGACCGCATGGTCATTGCAACAGGCCTGGCGGACCGGCAGATCACGGCCATGGCCGCGCATATCGACCGCAAGCTGGGAGAGGCCGGACTGAAGCGCATCCGTACCGAAGGGGCAAGCGGCTCCGACTGGGTGCTGCTGGATGCGGGCGATATCGTGGTGCATCTGTTCAAGGCCGAGGCACGTGCGCTGTACGGGCTGGAGCGGATGTGGGGCGCTGATCTGGACGTGCCGCCGGAGGCGCCAGCCACCCCGGTGGAATAGCCCTTGTTTCACCTGATTGCCGTAGGCCGCATGAAGGACCGGGTGGAGCGTGACCTGTTTGAACGCTACGCCACCCGGCTTTCGCCGCGCATCAAGCTGACCGAACTGGTGGAAGGGCGGGGTGCCCCCAACGAGATCAAGCGCCGGGAGGGGCAGGCAATCCTCGCCGCCCTGCCGGACCGCGCACTTGTCGTCGCCATGGATGAGGGGGGCCGGACATATGACAGTCTGGCCTTTTCGCGCGCGGTGCAGCAGTGGGTGGAAACCCCACGGCCCCTGTGTTTCGTGATTGGTGGCGCGGAAGGGCTTGATGCCCCGGTCGTGCAGCGTGCCGACCATACGCTTTCACTGGGCAGGATGACGTGGCCGCACATGCTGGTACGTGGCATGCTGGCGGAACAGTTATACCGTGCCCGCGCCATTTCCACGGGCCATCCCTACCATCGCGCCGGCCGGCCCTGACGGACCCGCCGGTTTTTTCAGCCTAGCGCAGGGAACGATTCGGAGCGTCATCCGTATAGGCCAGTGAAGAAGACGCATGTCCGGCAAGCCCCTCGGGCGCTTCCGCCACTTCGGTGCCGTTATGATGGGTACGGGCCTGCGCCATGACAGCGGGGCTGTTGCCGTGCATTGCCTTGCGATACGTGGTCAGCATGACATCCGACCCGGAAGCGGGACGGGCATAGATGAATCCGTAGGTGGGATAGATGCTGCCAAATCCCCCGCTACGGTTGTTCAGCGCCACGCGGACCGCCGACCAGTCATTGTTGGGGGAAACGTCAATCACCGGAACGGACCGGCTGATGCCGCCCTGGCCCCAGTGCGACTGATCAATGACGATGGTGCGGTTGTTGACAAGCTGCCGCACGACGGCCACATGACCCAGCGGCATGCGGCGCGTACCACGGAAGTTGAGGACGCTGCCTTCTTCCGGTGCGCTGCCGCGGGCATAACGTCCGGCTGCATTATACCACCAGTCCACCGCATTGCCACGAATCTCGACATCCGATGCCGACTTGGCGAAAGCCACGCACTGAATCACATGCCCACGCTCATGTCCGTGGCGCACAAGTGCATGGTGGATGGAATGGCCATGCGTGGCGGTATGCGCGGTGGCGGGATGGACATGACCGGCATGCCGGCCCGTGCTTGCGTGTCCCTGTTCCGAAAACATGAATCCGAACGTGGCGCTGAGAACGGAAAGCAGGACGCCACGCTTCAGGTTTCTGATCCACATTTTCTACAATCTCTCCACCACCTTGGGGTGATTCTTTAATGACTGGCTCACATCGTGTTCATCGACTAGCAAGCCCTTTGCAAGTCTGACAAGCCTGCGCTGTGAAGGATGAACAGCAATGGGGCATATTTCATCTAAAATCGGCACTTTAATAAAAAAATAGGAATAAATTCTTTATTCGGACCAATTAGTCCCTGTTTTTCGGCCATAAAAGGGCAGGAATCATTCAATAAGAACAGAAGCAGAATGATTCTGGGGAGACGGGTAAGTTGCAAAAATGTGACATGTTTTAAGCGTGCCTTCCCGTCCCCCCGTTCATCTTACTTGGTGGCGATCACCATGATTTCGACCAGCACTTCCGGCCGGGCCATCTTGGCTTCCACGCAGGCGCGGGCGGGGGCGCCATCCTTGGGCAGCCAGGGGCTCCACACGGCGTTCATGGCATCACGGTCATTGATGTCCTTCAGCCAGATCTGCGCCTGCAGCAGGCGGGTATTGTCGGTGCCGTGCAGTTCCAGGGCCTCGTCAATCTGGGTCAGGATATCCTTTGTCTGGGCCGTGATGTCGGCGGACAGGTCGCGGGCCACGAATCCCTGCGTGAACAGGAAGCCATGGTATTCCACGACCTTGGACAGGATGGGATTGGGCTCGGTGCGGATGATCTTGCTCATGTCATTATCCTAGCTTGTTGGCAGGCATGCGGGCTGGCCGCATGTGCTGCCTTCTCTCTTTGCGCCGGTATGCCCCGAGGTCAACCGCCTGCGAACATGCGGGCAAACGCCGCCAGGCGGGCCGGTGTATCAAAATCCTCGGTTATTTCCATGCCGGCTTCCACCTGCTGCATTTCCGCGCCGTACCGGTCCAGCAGCCCCCGCGCACCTTTATCTCCCTTCTGGTCCATAAGGGTCGGGAACAGGCTTCGGTTCCACAAAATCGGGTTTCCGCGCCGGCCATCATGCACCGGCATGACACCGGGGCAGTCGGGATGGGCCGTGAAAACCGCGATCATGCGGTCGAGCAGGGAGGGGGCGATACATGGCATATCCCCCAGGCAGATCAGTGCTCCCCTCACGTCATGCTGGCCTGCCAGCTGTATGCCTGCGGCCAGTGTGCGCGAAAGGCCGGCTTCATGGTTGCGCGCGCTTATGAACAGCGGGTTACGGCCGGGGGGAATGCCACGTCGGGCGGCGGCATGGATGTCCGCGCTGCGGTGCCCGTATGCAATGATGAGCGGGTCGGCCTGGCTGGCCGCGACCGCGCGCAGCGTGCGGGCGATCATGGGCAGGCCGGTGGCGTCGGGGGCCAGCAGCTTGTGCGCGGGCGCCGTACGGCTGGATGCGCCCGCCGCCAGGACGATGGCCGCCACGCGCGGGCGGCCCGTAATCATGCCCGGAATCCCGTCATGCCCGGCCGCCGCCCACTTATGTCCAGCCCGAAATGCGCCCCAGCGGTCTGTCATGACGCACGGCCACGATCTCGGCAAGGATGGACAGGGCGATCTCCGCCGCCCCTACGGCCCCGATGGCAAGCCCCACGGGGCCATGGATGCGGGCGACCTGCGCGGGCGTGAACCCTTCCTCCCCCAGTCGCGCCATGCGTGAGGCCTGGGTTTTGCGGGAGCCCAGCGCACCGATATAGAACGCATCGCTGCCCAGGGCGTATTGCAGGGTCGGGTCGTCCAGCTTGGCGTCGTGGGTCAGGGTTACGATGGCGGTCTGGTTATCGACCCCCATCTGTTCCAGCGCCTCGTCCGGCCAGTCGGTGTGCAGTGGAATGCCGGGAAAGCGTTCGGGCGTCGCAAGCTGGGTGCGCGGATCAACCACGGTGACGCTGAAGCCGGTTGTCTGCGCCATGGGGGCGAGAACCTGCGCAATATGTACCGCACCCACAATGATCAGGCGTGGCTGCATGGGAACAAGATGCAGGAACCATATGGCCTGGCCCGCCTCGTTCTCCAGCCGCAGGCTGCGCCCGGTGGCAAAGACTTCCGCTGCCCTGGCATGCAGGCCAGCGTCCACCCCACCGGCTGCCGGAACGGCCGGGTCCTGGTAGAGCAGGCATGTCCGGCCTGTCGCCAGTTCGGTCGCCATGATGACCGGTATGCGCGCCTGCC
>NZ_JAIWOT010000001.1:3237500-3385000 GCF_021295335.1 Komagataeibacter sp. FNDCF1
GGCGTGGCCAAGGCCAAGGCGGACGCGATCCTGATTTCAGGCCATTCCGGCGGCACGGGCGCAAGCCCGCAGTCCTCGGTCAAGTATGCGGGCATGCCGTGGGAACTGGGGCTGGCGGAAGCACATCAGGTGCTGATGCTCAACCGCCTGCGCCACCGGGTGAAGCTGCGTACCGATGGCGGGCTGAAGACCGGGCGCGACGTGGTGATCGCCGCCATGCTGGGGGCCGAGGAATTCGGCATCGGCACGGCCAGCCTCGTGGCCATGGGCTGCATCATGGTGCGCCAGTGCCATTCCAACACCTGCCCCGTTGGCGTGTGCACGCAGGATGACGAACTGCGCCGCAAGTTCGAAGGCACGCCGGAGAAGGTGATCAACCTGTTCTCCTTCATTGCCGAGGACGTGCGCAACATCCTGGCCTCGCTGGGCTTTACCTCGCTTAACGAGATCATCGGCCGCACCGACCTGCTGCATCAGGTGCTGCGCGGGGCGGACTATCTGGATGACCTGGATCTCAACTCGCTGCTGGCGCAGGCGGATCCCGGCCCCTATGGCCGCTACTGCACGCGTGAAGGCCGCAATGAGGTGCCCGAGACGCTGGATGCGCAGATGATCGCCGATGCACGGCCGCTGTTCGATCATGGCGAGAAGATGCAGCTGCAGTACAACGTGCAGAACACGCATCGCGCCATCGGCACGCGCATCTCCTCCCTGATCGTGCGGCAGTTCGGCATGAGCAAGCTCGCACCGGGCCATCTTACGGTGCGGCTGCGTGGCTCGGCTGGCCAGTCGCTGGGTGCGTTCGCGGTGCAGGGCCTCAAGCTCGAGGTACTGGGTGATGCGAACGACTACGTGGGCAAGGGGCTTTCAGGGGCGACCATTGTGGTCCGTCCCTCTCCCTCCTCCAGCCTTGTGTCGAACGAGAACGCGCTCATCGGCAACACGGTGCTGTATGGGGCCACGGCGGGTGCGCTGTATGCGGCGGGGCAGGCAGGTGAGCGCTTTGCGGTGCGCAATTCAGGTGCCACCGCGGTGGTCGAGGGCTGTGGCTCCAACGGCTGCGAATACATGACCGGCGGTACCGTGGTGATTCTGGGGGAGACGGGCGACAATTTCGGCGCGGGCTTCACCGGCGGCATGGCGTTTGTTTACGATGCCAGCGGCACCTTTGCCGAACGTGTGAACCCCGATACCCTTGCGTGGTGCCGCGTGCAGGACCCGAAATGGGAAGCCGTGCTGCGTGAGCAGGTCGAGATCCATGCCCGTGAAACCGGCAGCCGCTATGCCGAGCTGCTGTTGCATAACTGGGACAGGACGCTGCCGCGCTTCTGGCATGTGGTACCTACCGAATATGCGCGTGTAATCGGCTTTGAAGTCCCGGCGCTGGCGCGTGGCGCGTAGGGACCGGACGGCTTTTTTCAGTCAGGAAGCGGCAGGGGAGCCGGGCAGCGATGCCCGGCTCCCTGTGTATGCGGGGCAGAATATCGGCTGGCGGGGTCGCACAGGCTTGCGGGACGCATTAGGCTTGACCACATGGGAATCGCGGGGCTGGCGCATGGGTGCCGGGCCTGTCGTGATGTGATGGTTGGTGGTCGATTCTATGTCCAGAGCGTATTTTTCCGCTTCCGTGTCCGGTGTGCCCGGTCCCTCCCCCGTGCGGGAGGAAACGGGCCAGCCATCCGGTGCCACGCCAGGCCTGTCGGGGCTGCCGCGATGGGACCTGTCGGATCTGTATGCAGGCCCCGATGCACCGGAACTTGTGACCGACCTGGACCAGGCGGATGCGGATTCGCAGGCTTTCGCCAGCACATGGAAGGGGCGCCTGGCCAGCGTGCCCGGTGCCGAACTGGCGCAGGCCATTGCCGAATACCAGCGTATTGATGAAGTGCTGGGCCGGGCAGGGTCCTATGCCCAGCTCCTGTTCGCGGCCAATACGTCGGATTCGGACGTTGCGCGTTTCGCCCAGTCGGTCAATGAGCGGCTGACGGCCATTTCCACCCATCTCCTGTTCTTCACGCTCGAACTCAACCGCATTCCCGATGAGGGGCTGGCGGCGCAGATGAGTGACCCGGCGCTGGCGCACTGGGCACCCTTCCTGCGCGACCTGCGTGTCTTCCGCCCCTATCAGCTCCCTGATGAGGTGGAGGCGGTGCTGCATGAAAAATCGGTTACCGGTGCTGCCGCCTGGAACCGCCTGTTTGATGAGACGATGGCCAGCCTGCGCGTGCGCGTGGGGGGCGAGAGTGTGACGCTGGGCAACGCGCTCGATACCATGTCCAGCCCCGACCGCGGTGTGCGGGCGAATGCCGCGCGCGCCATTGGTGATGAACTGGGCCGGAATGTGAAGCTGTTCTCGCTCATCACCAACACGCTGGCCAAGGACAAGGCGATAACCGACGGGCTGCGGCATTACCCGCGCCCCACATCGGCCCGCAACTGCGCCAACATGGTCGAGGACGAGGTGGTCGACGCGCTGGTACTGGCCGTGACCGAGGCCTATCCCCGCCTGTCACACCGCTATTATGCGCTCAAGGCTAAGTGGCTGGGGCTGGAAAAGCTGGAATACTGGGACCGTAACGCACCCTTGACCACACAGGATGAACCGCTGATCCCGTGGGCGGATGCAACGAGGCAGGTCATGGCCGCCTATGAAGGTTTCGACCCGCGCATGGGCATGGTGGCGAAGCAGTTCTTCGACCATGCCTGGATTGATGCGCCCCCGGTGCCGGGCAAGGCATCGGGTGCGTTCGCCCACCCCACCGTGCCGTCGGCCCATCCCTACCTGCTGCTCAACTACCGTGGCCGCACGCGTGATGTGATGACGCTGGCGCATGAACTCGGCCATGGCGTGCATCAGGTTCTGGCGGGCAAGCAGGGTTATCTCATGTCCAGCACGCCGCTGACGCTGGCCGAGACCGCCAGCGTATTTGGCGAGATGCTGACCTTCCGCGCGCTGCTCGATGCCCAGACCGACCCCGCGCGCCGCAGGCTGATGCTGGCGGCGAAGGTGGAGGACATGCTCAACACCGTGGTGCGGCAGATCGCCTTCTACCGTTTCGAGATGCTGGTGCATGAGGAACGCCGCAAGGGCGAACTGCTGCCCGCGCGCATTGGCGAGATCTGGCGCCAGACCCAGGCCGAAAGCCTGGGCCCCGCCTTCAACTTCACGCCAGATTATGATGTTTACTGGACCTACGTCCCGCATTTCATCCATTCCCCGTTCTATGTATATGCCTATGCCTTTGGCGATTGTCTGGTAAACGCGCTATACGGGGTCTTCCGCTCCGGGCATCCGGGGTTTCAGGACAAGTATCTCGACATGCTCGGTGCTGGCGGGACCAAAAGGCACCGTGAACTGCTCGCCCCCTTCGGGCTGGATGCGGCGGATCCCGGTTTCTGGCAGAAGGGGCTGGATGTGATCGCCGGATTTATTGATGAACTGGAGCGTGTCTGACGTGGCGGATGAACGGAATATCGACAATACCGGCCTGTTTGGTGAATTCCGCCGCATGGTGCGCACGTCCGGCACGGTTGGCGGCATTGCCGCCCGCATTGCCGGGCACAAGATGGGCTTCCGCTCCTCCAGCCAGAGCGTCCATGCCGAGGATCTGAAAAGCGTGCTGGGCGGGCTGAAGGGCCCGCTGATGAAGGGCGCGCAGCTTCTCTCCACCATTCCCGGCGCCCTGCCGGAGGAATATGCCAAGGAACTGGCGCAGCTTCAGGCCAATGCGCCGCCGATGGGGTGGAACTTCGTCCGCCGCCGCATGTCAGCCGAACTCGGGCCGAACTGGGAGCGTAATTTCCGTTCCTTCAACCGCGAGGCCTCGGCCGCCGCCAGTCTGGGGCAGGTGCATCGCGCGGTGCTGCCTGACGGGCGCGTTGTGGCGTGCAAGCTGCAGTATCCGGACATGAAATCAACGGTCGAGTCCGACCTGCGCCAGTTCCGTCTGGCCGTGGGGCTGTTCTACCGCCTGGACAGCACGATCTGCCAGGATGACGTGCTGGAGGAACTGCAGGACCGGCTGTACGAGGAACTGGACTACCAGCGTGAGGCCGCGAACATGCGGCTGTACCACCTGATGCTGGCCGATTTTCCGGATGTGACCATTCCCCGGCCGGTCGATGCCCTGTGCACCCAGCGCCTGCTGACCATGGAATGGGTCAACGGGCGCGGTATCCAGAAGGTGCTGGACACCAACCCCACGCAGGAAGAGCGCAACAGCATGGCGCGTGCCCTGTTCCGGGCCTGGTATGCCCCGCTCTACCGCTATGGCGTGATCCATGGTGACCCGCATATGGGCAACTTTACCGTGCGTGACGATTTCGGGATCAACCTGCTCGATTTCGGGGCGATCCGTATTTTCCGGCCACGTTTCGTCCAGGGTATCATCGACCTGCACAGGGCGATCGAGACGGATGACGAGGACCTGGCCATGCATGCCTATGAGGCATGGGGCTTTGTCAATCTCTCGCGCGATACGGTGCGGGTGCTCAATGAATGGGCGCGCTTCATCTATGGCCCGCTGCTTGATGACCGCGAACGCTTCATCCAGGAAGACAACGACCCGCAATATGGCCGCGCCGTGGCCGAACGGGTCTATAACGGCCTGAAGCGCACGGGTGGCGTGCAGCCCCCGCGTGAATTCGTGCTGGTGGACCGCTCCGCCGTGGGCCTGGGCAGCGTGTTCCTGCGGCTCAAGGCAAAGGTGAACTGGCACCAGCTGTTCCAGGAAGTGGCATCGGACTTCAACGAAGCTGCACTGGCCCGGCGGCAGGCCGACGCCCTGCGCGAAGCCCGCGTGCCGCCGCCACTCGGTACACGGGCATGAGGGGAATGGGGGTGCCATGCCGCCATGCAGCCCTTGTGCTGTGGCGGCTGCATCCCCACTGTGTCTAGTCATGGCAACAGCATCGCGTAGCAGGAAAAAGAAAACGACCGACATCGACCCGGCGGACATGCCTGTCCTGTTCCAGCCGGAGCGTCAGGCGGCCAAGCCCAAGGTCAACAAATTCCGGGTCCAGTCCCCGTACGCCCCCGCGGGCGACCAGCCCACGGCCATTGCCGAGCTCGTAAGCGGCGTGGAGGGTGGCGAGCGGGACCAGGTCCTGCTGGGTGTGACCGGGTCGGGCAAGACCTTCACCATGGCCAAGATCATCGAGGCGACGCAGAAGCCGACCCTGGTGCTGGCCCCCAACAAGACGCTGGCCGCCCAGCTTTATGCGGAAATGAAGCAGTTCTTTCCCGATAACGCGGTGGAATATTTCGTCAGCTACTACGATTACTACCAGCCCGAGGCCTACGTGCCCCGGTCGGACACGTATATCGAAAAAGACAGCCAGATAAACGAACAGATCGACCGCATGCGCCATGCGGCCACGCAGGCGCTGCTGGAGCGTAACGATGTGATCATCGTGGCTTCGGTCTCGTGCATTTACGGTATCGGCTCGGTCGAGACCTATTCGCGCATGGTGGTCAAGCTGGAGGTCGGTGGCGAAATCGACCGCGACAGGCTGATCAAGGGGCTGGTCGAACTGCAGTACCGCCGCAATGACGCGGCGTTCCAGCGTGGCACCTTCCGCGTGCGGGGCGAGACGATCGACGTTTTTCCCGTCCAGAACGAGGACCGCGCCTGGCGCATCAGCCTGTTTGGCGACGAGATTGACGAGATCAGTGAATTCGACCCGCTGACGGGGGAGAAGACCGGCGACCTTGAATCCATCAGCATCTACGCCAACAGCCATTACGTCACCCCGCGGCCAACGCTGACGCAGGCGATGACGGGCATCAAGCAGGAACTGCGCGAGACGCTTGCCCGCTTCAGCGCCGAAGGCAAGCTGCTGGAAGCCGAGCGCCTGCAGCAGCGCACGACCTTCGACCTCGAGATGATCGAGACCACGGGCGTATGCAAGGGAATCGAGAACTACTCCCGCTACCTGTCCGGCCGTGCGGCGGGCGAGCCGCCGCCCACCCTGTTCGAATACCTGCCGGAAGATGCGCTGCTGATCGTCGATGAAAGCCACGTGACCGTGCCGCAGATTGGCGGCATGGAACGCGGGGACCATGCGCGTAAATCCGTGCTGGCGGAATTCGGCTTCCGCCTGCCGTCCTGTCTTGATAACCGGCCGCTGACCTTTGCCGAATGGGATTCGTACCGTCCGCAGACGGTGTTTGTCAGCGCCACCCCCGGCCCGTGGGAAATGCGGCGGGTCGAGGGCGTGTTCGCCGAACAGGTGATCCGCCCCACCGGCCTGATCGACCCGGTCACCATCGTCCGCCCCGTCGAGCACCAGGTGGACGACCTGCTGGCCGAATGCCGCCTGACCATTGCCGATGGCGGGCGCGTGCTGGTCACCACCCTGACCAAGCGCATGGCGGAAGACCTGACCGAATACATGAACGAGGCGGGCATCCGTGTCCGTTACCTGCATTCGGACGTGGACACGCTGGAGCGTATCGAGATCATCCGTGACCTGCGGCTGGGCGCGTTTGACGTGCTGATCGGCATCAACCTGCTGCGCGAGGGGCTGGACATTCCCGAATGCTCCCTTGTCGCCATTCTGGATGCCGACAAGGAAGGCTTCCTGCGCTCACGCACATCGCTCATCCAGACCATTGGCCGCGCCGCGCGTAACGTGGATGGCCGCGTGCTGCTGTATGCCGACAAGATGACCGACAGCCTGGCCTACGCCATAGAGGAAACCGCACGCCGGCGCGAAAAGCAGAGCCTGTGGAACGCGGAACACGGCATCACCCCCCAGTCGGTGCGCAAGAATATTGGCGAGGCCATATCCTCGGTGTTCGAGCAGGATTACGTCACCGTGGCACCCACGGCCGATGGCAGCGTGCAGGAAATGGTGGGCAAGGACTACAAGGCTGCCATTGCCGATCTGGAAAAGAAGATGCGCGCGGCCTCGGCGGAGCTGGAATTCGAGACCGCGGCCCGCCTGCGCGACGAGATCCGCAGGCTGGAAGCACTGGAACTGGGCATGGAACCGCCACCCCTGCCGCAATCCAGCGCCGGCATGCCCGGCACCAGCCCCAAGGCCAAGGCCATAGCCCGGCGCAACCGTGGCCCGGTGCCGCTGGGGCCGGGTGGGGGTGGATACGACCCGCAGCAGGCAAAGGGCAGGCGACGTGGACGATAGGGGAGCGTTCCGGCCCTGCGCGGGGCAGCGGGAGCGTGGTGCCTCCGCCCTGCTGGAACTGCATGCGGGTGAAACGCGCCTGGGACTGCTGCCCGATGTGGGCGGGGCCATCGCCTTCTGGCGCAATGGCGACATGGAATTCCTCCGGCCCGTAGCCGACCCCCACCTCGTGGCCCAGCATGACCGGGCGGTGGCGGGGTACCCGCTTGTGCCATTTTCCAACCGGGTGGCGGATGACCGGTTCCGTTTTGAAGGGGTGGATTACCATCTTGCCCCCAGCTTCGCCGGGGAAAACCGTGCCATCCATGGCAATGGATGGCAGCGGCGGTGGCAGATCGACATGCTGTCCGACAGCAGCGCCACGCTGACGCTGGAGCACGTGGCCACGCCCGCGCTGGCCGCCCAGTGGCCATTCAGCTATCGCGCGCAGTTGCGCTACGACCTGCGTGAAGCAGGGCTTTCCATCGGCATCCTGCTGGAAAATACCGATACCCGCGACCAGCCCGTGGGCATGGGGTTCCATCCCTACTTTCCCCGCCATAACGGGCTCAGGCTGGGCTTTGCCGCGCAAAGCGTATGGACGAACGGGCCGGACCACATGCCCGACCTGCGCATCCCGGCGGAGGGGGAATGGTCCTTCGCCCATATGCGTGACGTGGGCCAGGCTGCCATCGACAACTGTTACGCGGGGTGGTCCGGCAGCGCCTTCCTGCGCTGGCCGCGCAGGGGATATGCCTTAACGGTGGAAGCCGGTCCGGAACTGGGCCATCTGGTTGTGTTCACCCCGCCGGGGCAGCCCTATATCGGGCTGGAGCCGGTCAGCAACATGAATGATGGCCTCAACCGCGCCGCCATAGCCGATAGCGGGGTGCGCGTGCTTGCCCCTGGCCAGAAGATGGAAGGTCATATCCGCATGACGGTCGTCCGATGCTGAACACCCCCGCATCGTCCGGGACAGGGGCGGGCAGGCCGGCCACGGGGGGACTGTCCTGCTACATCACGCCGGCGGGAATTGCCGCCATGCGTGCCGAACTCAATGCCCTGCTGCGTGACGAGCGGCCGAAAATCGTTGAAATCGTATCGTGGGCGGCAGGGAATGGCGACCGTTCCGAAAACGGGGATTACCAGTACGGCAAACGTCGCCTGCGCGAGATCGACCGACGCATCCGTTTCCTGACAAAGCGCATCGACAATGCCATCATTGTCGATCCGGCGGCCCAGCCGCAGCGAAACCGGGTATTTTTTGGCGCGACCGTAACCTATGTCACGGAACGCGATGTGGAACGGACGGTTACAATACTCGGCGTGGACGAAGCCGACATGGCGGCGGGGCAGGTCAGCCTTGTCTCGCCCGTGGCGCGTGCGCTCATGCGCGCGGGTGTGGGGGATGAAGTCCGCCTTGCCACCCCCCGTGGCGAGGAGATGATAGAGGTTGTGGCCATTGCCTACCCGCCCGCACCGTAACAAGGGGGCTGGCAGTGCGGTCAAAGGCATATTATGACATTTGTGCGCGGACAGTTTCAGTCTATGGCTGTCGGCACAGACCGGTCCTGTTGCGTGTGGAGAAAACAGTTACATGTCACGCCCCCTGAAGGTTGCCGTCCAGATGGACCCGCTTGACGGTATCGACATCAATGGCGATTCAACCTTTGCCATGATGCTCGAGGCCCAGGCACGGGGGTACGAACTGTTCGTCTATCAGGTCGAGGCGCTGAGCCTGAGCGAGGGACGCACCACCCCCCGCGGCCAGCGCACGGACCGTGTCACCGCCCGCGCCCGCCCGGTTGCGGTGCAGCGGAGGGCGGGTGATCATGCCACCTTCGGCGCGGAGCAGGTGATCGACCTGTCCGGCATGGACGTGGTGCTGATGCGCCAGGACCCGCCATTCGACATGGCTTACATCACGGCCACCCATATCCTTGAGCATATTCATGGCGTGGGCCCGGACCGGGCGCTGGTGGTCAACAATCCCGCCGCCGTACGCAATGCGCCCGAAAAGATACTGGTCACGCACTATCCCGACCTGATGCCGCCGACGCTGGTGACGTGGGATATAAAGGCCATACTGGAATTCCGTGCAAAGTGGCGTGACATCATCGTCAAGCCGCTGTTCGGCAACGGGGGGGCGGGTGTGTTCCGCATCCGTGAGGATGACCCCAATCTCAACGCCCTGCTGGAAATGCACTTTGCCCGCTCCCGCGAGCCGTTGATGATCCAGCGCTATGAACCCGCCGTGCGCAGGGGGGACAAGCGGATCATCCTGGTCGATGGCAGCCCGGTCGGCGCGATTGACCGCATCCCGGCGGAAGGCGAGACCCGGTCCAACATGCATGTGGGCGGAAAGGCGGTCCGGGCGGAACTGACCGCGCGTGACCGGGAGATCTGCGCGGCCATCGGGCCGATGCTGCGCGATGAGGGGCTTATTTTTGTAGGAATCGACGTGATCGGTGAATGGTTGACCGAGATCAATGTCACCTCACCGACCGGCCTGCAGGAAATCGACCGATTTGACGGTATCAATACCGCAGGCCTGATCTGGGATGCGATCGAGGGCAGGCTGGAGACGGGTGCGCCGGTCGCATAGGACAGGGAAAAAACGGTGTCCATGGCAGGCACGGTGGTCGTGACTGCCGCGCCATGTGGCATGGCATCGGGTATGGATTACAGGCGGTTGTGCGGGCCAGGGGGCGCGCGGGCATGTCAGGTGGAATTGCAATGCAGCAGAACGGGACGGATTTGATCATGGCAGGTGCAGCACGAGAGCGGGCCGGATGCGTCATCTTCCATGCCCAGGACATGGGAGCAGCCTGATGAGCGACGTCCTGCATGACGAGACCGCCGAGAAGGTCGTGGAAATCCCGTCCCCCAAATCCGCGATGGATGCCGATGCGGTCCGGGCGGCCTATCGCCGCTGGGCGGGCGTGTATGATGCGCTGTTCGGTGGTATTTCCGCCTTCGGGCGCAAGCGTGCGGTCGAGGCGGTGAACGCGCTGCCCGGCAGGCGGGTGCTGGAAGTGGGCGTCGGTACCGGCCTTGCGCTGCCGTATTACCGTGCGGACAAGCGGATTACCGGCATCGACCTGTCGGGGGACATGCTGGAGCGTGCCCGCCAGCGTGTGCGTCGCCTCAGGCTTTCCAATGTCGACAACCTGCTGGAAATGGATGCCGAGGCAACCCAGTTCGACGATGGCACGTTCGATATCGCGGTTGCAATGTTCGTGGCCTCCGTCGTGCCGCACCCGCGTGCCTTGCTGAGCGAACTCAAGCGCGTGGTCCGGCCGGGCGGGCACATCCTGTTCGTCAATCACTTCCTGGCGCAGGGCGGCGTGCGGCTGGCGGTGGAGCGTGGCATGGCGCGTGCCTCGCATTCACTGGGCTGGCACCCGGATTTCGCCATCGAATCCCTGCTGCCCCCGGGTGACCTGCGGCGCGCGACCCTGCAGCCCGTCCCGCCGGCGGGGCTTTTCACCCTTGTCACGCTGGAGCGTGAGGCAGGCTCCAGCGCAAGTCCGATGGTGGCCTGAACACAGGCTGCAGGAACCATGCGCCAGCCGGACAGCCCTGCCCCTGGGGCAGGGCTGAAATGACATTTGCGCGACCACTGGCACGGTCTGCAGGGTCGTTTTTATGTGCCGGTCGCGGTATATGATGAAAACATGGTAACGATTGGCCATGCCGGAAAGCCGGGCATGGCAGCAGGGAGTACATCGCATGCCCACAGGCACACGGTTCGGGGCAGATGACGTGCGGGGGGCCGCCACGTCCTGTAGCTACAGGACTGTCGGCATGCTGTACCTGGTCATGGCGATCGTGGCGGGCATGGCTGGCGGCCTGCTTGCCGTGGGCCTGCAGGCCGGGCTGCTGCCGCACGGGTTGGTCGCGGCATGGGCTGGTGGTGATGCGGCGGGGGCGGCGGACCGCATAGCTCGCCGCCACGGCATGATGATGGTGTTCTTCTGTGCGCTGCCGGCCCTGACCGGCGGGTTCGGGAACTGGTTCGTGCCGCTTCTGCTGCGTGCCCGCGCGCTGGCCTTCCCGCGCATGGCCCTGGTGGCCTGGGCGCTGGTCGCAGGCGGGTTCGTGGCGGTCATGGCTGGCCTGTCTCCCGCCGTTGCCCCGCAGGTTTCGGTTTTCGCCCTGATCGCGTGGTGCCTTGGCATGCTGCTGCAGGCCATCGGCATGATTGCCACCATTCTCAACATGGGCCCGGTGGACCAGCGGCTGCGTGACCTGCCCATGTTCGTATGGGCGCAGGGACTTGCGGCCATGATGGCCGTCATGGTCATGCCGGTACTGGCGGGCGGGCTGACGCGCATCGTGCTTGCCGGTGGTGACATGGGCGCGCAGATCGATGCGCTGCTGCATGTCTTCGCCGGTCCCGAGATCGCCCTGCTGCTGCTGCCGTCCATCGGCATCGTATCACAGGTTATCGAGACATTTTCCACCGTTCCCCTGCAGATGCCGCGTGTGGTGCTCGGCGTGCTGACCGTCATGTCGGTGGGCGGGGCATCGGTCTGGGTGCATGACCTGCTGCATGGCGGGCTGGAGCACATGGTGGCGCCTGCGGCCATGGTGCAGCTGGGGCTGATCGTGCTGCCGGTACTGGCTGTTCTGGCTGCCTGGGGGCAGACGGTGCGCGTGGGGCGGGTGCGGTCCTCCGTGTCGATGGAATGGGCGGCGGGTTTCGTGGCGCTACTGCTGGCGGGCACGGTCATGTCGCTGCTGCCCGGTGGCATGGCGGACGTGCACGCGGCCACGCTGTATGCGGCCGTGTTCGCGCTGTTCACCGGCTTTTATTACTGGATTGGCAAGATGGTGGGCCATGTGGCCCCTGTGGGTGCCAGCCGTGTGCATTTTGGCCTGACTGCTGGTGGCACGGTGCTGTCGCTGCTGGCGTTCCATGGTGCGCCTGGCGTGCTGGGCGCGGTGCTGATGGGCCTGTCGGTGCTGGTCTTTGCGGGCATCGTGATCCAGGCGGGGCTCCGCCCGGCTGAAGCGCTGCCGGACAATTACTGGGGGCCGGGTGCCCGCACGCCGGAATGGCAGGCGCGTAACGCCACCCGTGGAGGGGCATGAACATGAGTGGTTCAGCCACAGTACCCAATGGGCCCGAAGGCGCGGCGCTGGCTTATGACGCCAGCCGTGTCGGCACCGAGGCACGCGACTGGCTGGCGCTGCTCAAGCCGCGTGTCATCTCGCTGGTCGTGTTCACCGGGGCGGCGGGGCTGGCCATGGCGCCGGGGCCGCTCAATCCGCTGGTGGCGGCTGTCAGCATCCTGTGCATCTGCATGGCGTCGGGTGCGGCTGGCGCCATCAACATGTGGTACGACCGTGATATCGACGCGGTGATGAAGCGCACCGTCACCCGCCCCATCCCCGATGGGCGGATCAGGCCGGAGGCAGCGCTTGGCTACGGAATCGGCCTGTCGGTTGCGTCCGTCATCCTGATGTGGCTGGCCACCAACACACTGGCTGCGGGTATCCTTGCCTTTTCCATCTTCTTCTATGCCGTGATCTATACGATGTGGCTCAAGCGCTCCACGCCGCAGAATATCGTGATCGGCGGGGCGGCTGGTGCTTTCCCGCCCATGATCGGCTGGGCTGCGGCCACCGGGTCGATGGCGGTGATGCCTGTGGTGATGTTCGGCATCATCTTCCTGTGGACCCCGCCGCATTTCTGGTCGCTGTCACTCTATGCGTGCAAGGATTACGGGCGGGCGGGCATTCCCATGCTGCCGGTGGTCCGGGGGGCGCGGCATACGCGCTGGCAGATCCTGTGGTACACCATCATCCTGACCGCCGTATCGCTTGTACCGTCGTTTTTGCATCTGGCGGGCTGGCTCTATACAGGTGTGGCCAGCGTGCTGGGGGCGGGGTTCATCTACTGCGCCATTCAGGTGCTGCGGGACCGGCAGGATGCCCAGGGGGTCAGCCTGACGGGTGATGGCGCGGCGCGGCGGTCATTCCGCTATTCACTGGCCTATCTGTTCTTCCTGTTCTGCGGCCTGCTGGCCGATCATGCCTTCATAGCCCACTGACGGGCGTTTCTTACCCATGGGGAGTGCGGACTGATGGACCATACGGCAGTTCAGGTTACGCCAGATATGGAAGCGCGGGAGGCGGCGCGTCGGCACAAGGGGCGCATCCGGGGCGTGGCGATCACGCTCTCGGCGCTTGCGGCCATCCTGTATGCGCTCAGCCTGGCGCATATATAGAAAACTGATTCCAGATAATCCGTCTGTAAAGAATTACCGGGATGCCGCCCTTTTTCAAAAAGGGGCGGCACGTCCCGTATGCGGTATCGGGAGAACAACTGCATCAGGTTCTCTCCATAATGGCCTGGATATCTGGCGGCAGGTCTTGCCCGCTGTCCGTGAACGGATGTGTGCCCTGTTTGCCGGGTCACATCGTATGGATGCAATGTCCATGATACAGGCATGAAAAAAGGCCTGCATCGCGGGATGCAGGCCTTCTCCATACCGGTTGGGAACCGATGATCAGCGGCGCGGTGTCTGCTGGATGGCCGAGAGCAGCCATGTGCCCGTGCCAGCCGCGCGGACAAAGGTCCACAGTTCGGTCACGCTGGTGCGGTTGGCGGGGTCGCCTTCGATCACCCGACCGGTCATGTCGGTCGTGATGTCGATCATGGAATACTGCATGGCGACCGTGGCGTAATCCATGTTGTTTTCACGCCAGCTTTCCACCAGGTCACCCCGGTCAAAGCGTACGTCGGACACCACGTTGCGGGCCCCACGGCTGGCAAGATCGCTCAGCTGGTTGTTGAAGTAGGACACCATCTCCGGCGTGGCCATGTGCTGCATGGCGGCCACGTTCTGCTGGCTCCACGCTGCCTGGATATTGATCAGGGCCTGCTGGAAGGCCTGGTAGTCCGCAGCCGTAATGGCAACGCCCACCGGCTGCCGGCCAGCCTGCGGGGCGGCACCGCCAGCCGGTCCCTGCCCGCCCAGCGGGAAGGGGCTGGTCATGCCACCGCCACCACTCCGGCCACTGAAGCGGCGGATCGCCCAGCGCACGACGAAGAAGACCAGCGCCAGCTGGATCAGCAGGCCAAGAAAGCCGCCGCCCCCCATGCCCGAACCGAACATGCCATGGCCGAACATCATGCCAAACAGTCCGGCACTGATCAGGCCGCCCATGAACCCGCTCATGAACGGGTGGCGGGGCCGGGCCATCGCCATGCTGCCTGCACCGGCGCCAAAGGGCGCACGCGCGCCATAGCCCGCATCCGGCTGGCGGGGTGTCATGCTGCGCTGGAAAGGCATGGCCCCCATCGGCGCGGTCTGCGATGGTGCGGGTGCGCTGTAGGTGCGTGAGCCACGGCTGCCCATGGACATGCCGCCACCCGCGCGGGCATCGGCATCATGCGGATGGGCCAGCAGAGGCAGCATGGTCAGGGCCGCGCTGGCGGCGAGGACGATGCTTTTACGCGGCATCAGGCGCGAAGGATTTTTTTTCATCTGGGTCAGGGTATCTGCAATCCTGTGTCGGAACCATCTTTATCCGTGCAGCCTGCGTATACTCTCAGGCTGCCTGTTACAGATATAGGCAGGCCCGCGCCCCTAAAACAGGGGCAACGGGCCTGTGGAAACATGAAATCACGGAAAGGGTAACGATCAGGCGCCTGCAATAACCATGTCGTCAATGCGGATGGAGGGGGCATTGGTGGCCATGCGGAAGGTCAGGTCGCTGGCCGGGACCAGGCGGGCGAACATGTCATTGAGGTTGCCCGCCACGGTCAGTTCCGCCACCGGCTCGGCCAGAACGCCGCCCCGGATCATGAAGCCCGCCGCCCCCCGGCTGTAGTCACCCGTAATGCCGTTGATGGCGGAGCCCATCATTTCGGTCACGTAGATGCCTTCCTCAATATCCGCCATCAGTTCGGTGGGTGTCAGGCTGCCGGGCTGCATGTACATGTTGCCGAACGAAGGGGCGGGCGGCCCCGACGTGCCCCGGCTGGCGCAGCCGGTGGGCGCCAGCCCGAGCTGGCGTGCGGAGCGGGAGTCCAGCGCCCATGTCTTCAGCACGCCATCTTCCACCAGCGTGCGGGTACTGGTCAGCATGCCTTCACCATCAAACGGGCGGGCGCCGGGGCCACGCACGCGGCGCGGGTCGTCGATGATGGTGATGCCCGCCGGCATGATCCGGCTGCCCATCCTTTCCTTGAGGAAAGACGTGCCGCGCGCGATGGCAATGCCATTGATCGCCCCGGACAGATGACCGAGCATGTTGGTCGAGATACGCGGGTCCAGCACGATGGGCAGCCTGCCGGTACGCGGGCGCACGGGGTTGAGGCGGGCGACCGTGCGCTCGCCCGCGCGCAGGCCGATTTTTGCCGCATCCTCCAGATCGGACAGGTGGACGGCGGAATGGTAATCGTAGTCCCGCTCCATCTTCGTGCCGCTGCCCGCAACCGCACTGGCCGAGACGGAATGGCTGGTGCGTGCATAGCGGCCCGAAAAGCCCGCCGATGTCATGAGGATGATGTCCGACAGGCCGAAGCTTGCGGACGCACCGTTGCTGTTGGAAATGCCGGCAACCGACAGCGCCGCGTCTTCCGCCGTACGGGCCCGCGCCACCAGATCGGCGGTGGAGGGGGTTGCGGGGTCGAACAGGTCCAGCCCCGCTGCATCCACAAAGCCCTTTTCCGCGGCATCGCACAGCCCGGCAAAGCGGTCTTCGGGCACTACGCGGGCCATGGCCACGGCGCGCTCGGCCAGCGTGTCGAACCGCGTGGGGTCCAGCGCCGTGGCAGACACGATGGCGGCACGCTGGCCCACGAACACCCGCAGGCCAAGATCACAGGTTTCGGAGCGTTCAAGGTCCTCGGTGCGGCCATTACGCACCTGCGCGCCATGGGCGGTGCGGTTGACATATATGGCATCCGCCGCATCGGCCCCTGCCGCGCGGGCGCGGGTGATTAGGGTCGCGACCAGGTCAAGCGGTTCGGAACTCATGCTGCCAGCACCCCTGTAATGCTGTCGAGCGAGGGAACATGGCTGACCGGCCCCAGCGAGGCCAGCGTCGGCCTGCCGCTGAAGATACGGGTGGCGACGCGCTGCACGTCCCCGATGGTAACGGCGTCGATCCGGCGCACCGTTTCGGTCGTGGGGATCAGGCGGTCAAAGATCTGCAACTGGCGGGCAAGCTGTTCGCACCGGCTGCCCGTGCTTTCCAGCGACATGAGCAGCGAGGACTTGAGCTGCGCCCGCGCGCGGCCCAGTTCGGCGGCTGTGACCGTATGACGCACCTTGCGCAGTTCTTCCAGCGTTACGGGCACAAGATCGGCCACCTGTGCCTCCCCCGTGCCGGCATAGATGCCGAACAGCCCGCCCTGGCGGAACGGCGCGTTGAAGGAATAGACCGAATAGACCAGCCCGCGCTTTTCCCGGATTTCCTGAAACAGGCGCGAGGACATGCCACCACCCAGCAGCGTGGACAGCAGCAGGGCCGGGTAATAGTCCGGGTCGCCATAGGGCATGGAGGGGAAACCCAGCACGATATGCGCCTGATCCAGTTCCCGTTCGCGCGTGAAGGCGCCGCCCACGTAGTTGACGGCGGGCTGCGGTGGTACGCTGCCGGTGGGCAGGTCGGCAAAGTGGCGCTGCACCAGATCCACCACGCGGGCATGCTCAAGGTTGCCCGCGGCGGCGATGATGGTGTTGCCCGCCGTGTAATGGGTGTTCATGTAGTTGACCAGGGTTGCGCGCGACATGGTCTGGATGCCGGCTTCGGTGCCCAGCGTGGGGCGGCCCATTGCCTGGTCGGGAAAGGCGGTTTCCTGAAAATGGTCGAACACGATATCGTCCGGCGTGTCGTTCGCCTGCCCGATTTCCTGCAGGATCACGCCACGCTCGCGTTCCAGTTCCTCGGGTGCCAGGCTGCTGTGGGTCAGGATATCGCCGATGATGTCGGCACCCAGGTCAAGATTTTCCTTGAGCAGCTTGACGTAATAGGCCGTGTGCTCACGCGCGGTATAGGCGTTGATGTGGCCGCCCACATTCTCGATTTCCTCCGCAATACCCACGGCGGTGCGGGTACCCGTGCCCTTGAACGCCATGTGTTCCAGAAAATGGGAGACCCCGTTTTCAGGCGTGGTTTCGTTGCAGGTGCCCGCGGCGACATACGCCCCGAGGGAGACGGTCTCCACCCGGTCCATCCGTTCAGTCACGATGGTCAGGCCGGAGTCCAGTCGGGTCACATTGATCAGGTCGGTCATGCTGGTCCTGCGGGTGGCAGGGTGCAACTGCACCCGTGCCGTCCCCTGTTCTGCTTGGGATGAAAGGGTCGGTCAGCCGGCGGGCGTGTTGGACAGCACGGCGGCACGCACCCTGTCCTCGATCACGCCCAGTTCGGCGGGCACCACGCTATAGCGCTCGGGCCGGTCGTACAGGTCGGCAAGCGAGGCGGGGAGTGCCGGTCGGATGCCGGTTGCCTGCGCCATCGCATCGGGGAATTTGGCGGGGTGCGCCGTGGCCATGGCCACCATGGGAATCCCCGGCTCGCGGAAGGTACGGCCCGCCGCGATGCCGATGGCCGTATGCGGGTCGGCCAGATAATGGCTGCGGGTGTTCAGCGTACGGATTTCCTCCGCCGTGGCGCTGTCATCCAGCGACAGGCCATGGAACAGCGCATTGGCCCTGTCCCACACGGGGGTGGAGACCTTCATCACCCCTGTCTTGCGGAAATCGGTCATGATGCGCGCGCATTCGCTGGCGTTGCGGTCCAGCAGTTCGAACAGCAGGCGCTCAAAATTTGAGGAAACCTGGATATCCATCGAGGGCGACAGGCTGGGCACCACGCCGTGGATGCTCATGTCGTTCTCGTTGAGGAAGCGTGAGAGGATATCGTTGCGGTTGGAACCCACGCACAGCGCGCGGATGGGCAGGCCCATGCGGCGCGCGACCCATGCGGCCAGCACGTTGCCGAAATTGCCCGTGGGCACGGCAAATGACACTTCCCGGTCGGGCGCGCCCAGCGCAAGGGCGGCATAGACATAATAGGGCACCTGGGCCGCGATGCGCGCCCAGTTGATGGAATTGACTGCGGACAGGTGCATGTCCGTGCGGAAGGGCGCGTCGGCGAACATCGCCTTGACCAGATCCTGGCAGTCATCGAACGTGCCCTGCACGGCCAGATTGGTCACGTTGGGTTCCAGCACCGTGGTCATCTGCCTGCGCTGTACTTCCGATGTCCGCCCCTCGGGGTGCAGGATCACGACCTGCAGGCGCTCGCGCCCCCGGCAGGCCTCGATCGCGGCCGACCCGGTATCGCCCGATGTCGCGCCCACGATGGTCACCTTCTCGTCGCGCTCGGTCAGGACATGGTCGAACAGGCGGCCAAGCAGCTGCATGGCCATGTCCTTGAAGGCGAGTGTGGGGCCATGGAACAGTTCCTGAACGAACAGCCCGTCCTCCACCTGTGTCAGCGGCACGATGGCCGGGTGGTCGAATCGGGCATAGGCCTCGCGGCACAGCTTGAGCAGCACATCATGCGTGATCGACCCTTCGGCAAAGGGGGCGATGATGCGGGCGGCAAGCTCCGGATAAGGCAGGTCGCGCAGGGCACGCCAGTCGGCTACCGTGAGTTCGGGCCAGCTTTCCGGCAGGTACAGGCCACCGTCCTCTGCCAGCCCCGCCAGCAGAACGGACGAAAAATCGCGGACGGGGGCATTCCCCCGGGTAGAAATATAGCGCATTGCACCATCATAATCCCAACCGCCCCCCCGCGCGAAGGGGGCGGATGCGGCGCGGGCCGCAATTCCGCGCGTGGTGTGTCAGAATTTCGGTGGCGGCAGGCTGCCGATATTGATGCGGTAGACATGCACCGGCCACTGTATGGCGTTCACGCCCCCATTGAGCGGGGCCGTGCGGTCAAGCTGGGCGGCGGGTACGTATAGCTGCCCGTCTTTCGTGGCAAAGGAACCGCCGGGCCAGTGCAGGCGCGGGTCGGTCACGATTTTCTGGTAAACGCGATCAGGCATCAGGCGGAAGATGCTGCCGGTTGATACATCGTTGAAATACAGCGTGCCGTCCGGGCCTGCGGTAATGCCGCCCAGCGGGGGCGTCTTGTACCACAGCGTCGGGCCTTCCTCCAGTTCGATGGGGGTGACCTTGGGGTCCACCAGCAGGTCGGTATCCAGCTTGTAGACCGGGCCACACAGCGGCTCGAAATACAGCCACTGGCCGTCGGCGCTGATGTCCATCTGGCTGATGTTGACAATGGCGGTGTGGCCTGCGGGATTGGTCGCCACCTTGCCATCCACCGTAATGGGCTGGTGGGCGGTCAGGGCCGGGGTGTGCTCCATCAGGCGGCGCTGGGTGTTGGTGTCCAGCTTCACCACGATCATCGCCGGAATTCCCGCATCGCCCACAAAGGCATGGCCACGCGCCACCCGCATTGTGGCGGCGTAGCTGCCCTGGCGCAGCATGTCGGGGTTGAGTGGCCAGGTCTGCAGTACGCGCTGTCCGTGCGTATCGAGCTTTACGATCTTGGGACCGCCTTCCAGTGGTCTGCCCGCCGGGTCGGGCTGGCCGCTATCGAGCACCCATAACGTGCCATCGGGCTGGAGCTGCATGTCGGCTGGCGCCACGAAGCGTGAGGACGGCGGGGCGGACGGGTCATTCCATGTGGCATCGGGATAGGGCTGCGGGGCGCCATGCGCGTCCAGCACCGCAAGCGCCGGGCCGGCATTGCCCGCCCAGCGCGGCAGTTCGACCAGCAGCCGCCCGTCGGGTAGCACGGCCACCCGGTCCCATGCGCTGGTGGAGGACGAGGCGACTTCCTCAAGTGCCGCGGGCGGGTCGAGCGGGGGCGCGGGCTTGGCGGCATGGGCGGCGGGTAGCGCGCCCAGCAGGCAGGTGCCGCAGGCAAGGAGAAAGCCCGCGGGGCGCAGGCGGCGGGGGGCAGGAAGGGAGTTTGCGTACATCGCACGGTATCTCGTCACGAACCGGTGCGAATGGCAAGGGGATGATACGGCATGCCGGCCCTGCCGCCTGCTCGGGACCGCTCTGGTCAATCGTGCCGGGACGTTCAGGGGCTGTGTGGAGGGGTGACCCGATAATATACTGAAATCATGAAAGTTTCTGGCGAATCTTTTCTCGGCAGGCTTCGGAAGATGCCGCCTTTTCTGAAAAAGGCGGCATCCGGAGCTTTTGTTATCCTTTACCGGCAGGCTGTATTCGGGAAAACAGGGCGGCACCTGGATAGGGATATGTTCTAGACCTGCGCGCAGTAACGCTGGCGCAGGTGGCGCAGGTATGGCCCCGTATTGGGCACCGCCCCCGTGGCGTCGCGCACGATCTCGACCGTGCTGGCCCCGCTGCCACGGGCGTGGATGTGCGGGCGCAGCCAGTCCAGTAGCGGTGTGAAATCGCCATTGCCGATGGCGGGCATGATGCCCGGATTGTCCCGCTCGGCGGCCGCGCGCAGCTGTGCCGCAATGATGGCGCCGAGCGTGTAGGTGGGGAAATACCCCCATGACCCCGATGGCCAGTGAATATCCTGCAGGCAGCCTAGCCGGTCCTCGGGCACTCTGAGGCCCAGCAGGTCATGGATGCGGGCGTTGAAGGCTTCCGGCAGGTCGGCCAGCTTCATCTTTCCCGCGATCAGCGCGGTTTCCATCTCGTAGCGGACAAGAATATGGGCGGGATAGGTGACTTCATCCGCATCCACACGGATAAAGCCGGGCTGCACGCGGGTTACGAGCCGGTGCAGGTTTTCCGGTGTCCAGGCCACGTCCGTCGCATTGCCGCCAAAGGCCGCGCGCAGGCGGGGTGCCATCCACTCCATGAAGGGGCGCGAGCGGCAGAGCTGCATTTCCATCAGCGGGGACTGGCTTTCATGCAGGCTCATGCCGCGTGCCTCGCCCACCGGCTGGGCGCGCCATGCGCCGGGCAGCCCCTGTTCATACAGCGCATGCCCGGTTTCATGCACCACGCCCATCAGTGCGTTGATGCAGTCATCCCGTTCATAGCGGGTGGTGATGCGCACATCATCCTCCGCCCCGCCACAGAAGGGATGCAGGCTGACATCCAGCCGCCCGCGCGCCATGTCGAAGCCAAGGGCGCGCATGGTGTCACGCCCCAGCCTTTCCTGCGCGGGCACTTCAAACGGGCCGGGCAGCGGCAGGGGGGCGGGCCGGTTTTTCTGGTGCTCCAGCGCGGTTGCGATCAGGTCGGGCAGTTCGCTGGACAGTTCGGCGAAGACCGGGTCGATATCGGCCTGCCTCGTGCCCGGATCATACTGGTCCAGCAGGGCGTCATAGGGGGAAAGGCCAAGGGCATCGGCCTTGGCCGCGGCAATCTCACGCGTGCGGGACAGCACGGTCTGCAGTTCGGGCAGCAGGGATGCGAAATCGCTGTTCTGGCGCGCGGTGCGCCAGGCCATCTCGCAGCGCGAGGCGGCGCGTGAGGCTGCTTCCACCAGGTCGGACGGGACGGCGGCGGCATGGGCATGCTGGCGACGCATCTCACGCAGGTTGGCATGCGCCATGGCGTCATCAGGCGGTTCCGCGCGGGCCAGCAGGTCAGGCATGTCGGATGCGGTCATGAGTTCGTGCGAAAGCACGGCCAGGGCTGCAATGCTCTCGGCCCGGCTGTCGCCTGCGCCGGTGGGCATCATGGTGTCCTTGTCCCACCCCAGGATACCGAGTGCGTTGCGGATATGCCCCATGCGGGCAAAACGTCGCCGCAATGTTTCATAAGCCTGCTGGCTGGCGGTGCCGGACTGGATGTTCATGCAGGGTCCTGACTGAAATTCTTAACAATCCATCGCGTATGATGGCGGGCAAGTGTGCGGGAGCACGCCGCGCCATGCAAGGGAGGCCACGCGATGAATGCCGGATGTGACAGGCAGCAGGGGATGGCGCGGGAACTGGCGCAGGGATACGCCGCCCTGCGCGCGGATGACGTGGCAGGGGCGCATGCCCGTTTCACCGCCCTGCGGGTCACATCCCCGGATGATCCCGATGTACTGCACGCTCTGGCCTGCGCGGCGCTGGCGGCGGGGCGGGCGGATCATGCCATAGCCTTTGCGGGCCGCGCGCTGCGGGTTGCCCCGCATGGCCCGTTCCATGAAGTACTGGCCCGCGCCCTGCTGGTGCAGGGGCATGCTGATGCCGCGCGCGCCGCGATCCGGCTGGCCTGCCTGCGCCAGCCTGACGATGCGAGCCTGCATCTGGCCCGTGCGGAGATCATGGAAGCCGCGGGCGCTGTGGCGGAGGCGGCGCAGGCATTCGGGCAAGCCGTGCGCCTGTCGGGCATGAACGCCGGACACGCGCGCGTGCTGCATGCCCGCTTCCTGTGGCGGCGCGGGCGGCGGGTGGCCGCGATTGCGCAGATGCGCCATGTGGTGGCGCACATGCCGCATGATGCTTCCATCATTCATGAACTGGTCGAAATGCTGCTGGCGCAGGATGACAGGAAAGGGGCGGAGGCGGTGCTGCGCGCGGGACTGGCGCATGACCCGGCGGATGCCCGCGCCCTGTCGGTTCTGGGCACGCTTCTCTTTGCGCGCGGGCAGATGCAGGCCGCTGCCGACATGCTGGCGCGCGCCGTGGCGCAGGCCCCCGATGCGGAAAGCTGCAACAACCTTGGTCTGGCCCGCATGGCGCTGGGTGACATGGCGGGGGCGGACGCCGCCCTGCGTCAGGCCATGCGGTCTGCCCCCGATGATGCGCGCATTGCCCTCAACCACGCGACCGGCCTGTTTGAGGGGGGAGCGGTCATCAAGGCCTGCGCCCGCTATGAAGCGATACTGGCGCGCAGTCCCGCACCGGATGACGAGACACGTGCCCGTGCGCGTTTCAACCTGGGCGTGGGCCTGCTGGCACGGGGGCAGATGGCGCGTGGATGGGCGCTGTGGGAATCCCGGCTTGCCTTCCTGCCGCCCCATGCCGCGATAGCCCGCCTGCCGCAATGGCGCGGACAGGCCCTGCCCTTGGGGCGCAGGTTGCTGGTGCATATGGGGCAGGGGCTGGGGGACTGTGTGCATTTCCTGCGCTATGTGCGGCCCGCGGCGCGCAGGGTGCCGATCGTGCTGCAGGTGCCCGCCGCAATGGGCAGGCTGGCCGCCACGCTGGATGACGGGGGCGGATACGCGATAGAAATTATCACACATGATGGATATGAAGATCCGGATATCGTGGCGCAATGTGATCTGTTCAGCCTGCCCCATCTCCTGCACATGCATGGCGTGCCTGCCTTCGCGCCCTATCTGGGTGAAACATCATGGCGGCGGCACATGAGGCGGGAGGGGCCGCTACGTGTGGGGCTGTGCCACGAAGGGAACGCGGCTTATCGCTTTGATGCGCGCCGTTCGGCCAGCGTGGCGGATATCGCCCCGCTGGGGCAGGTGGAGGGTGTCGAGTTCATATCCATGCGCCCGCGCGGGGCGGATACACGGGTGGTGCCGTTTGTCAGGCACGAACTGCCACCGGGTGCCGACCTGCTGGATACCGCGCGGCTTGTCACGACACTGGATCTGGTCATCAGTGTGGATACGCTTGCGGCCCATCTGGCAGGTGCCATGGGCTGTCCGGTCTGGCTGCTCAGCCGTTTTGGGGGGGACTGGCGCTGGTCGGCGGCATTTGATGCGCCACATGCCGGTGCCATGCCGATAGCGGGCGCGGACGGGCCACCATGCCACGCGCCGGCCAGCCAGTGGTATCCCACGCTGCGGCAGTTCCGGCAGGAACGGCCCATGCCACCCGCGCGGGCGTGGGGTCAGGTGGTCGGGCGGCTATGCGCGGCCCTGCGGGCAGGACAGGCCACCGGCAGGGCCTGATTGCTCAGATGGTGATGGATTCCAGTTCGGAAGCACGGCGCTGCGCCGCCGCTTCCGCTTCCTGCAGGCCGGCGAGCAGGGTGGCGCGCACGCGGTCCAGCCGCTCCCTGTCCGTGATCTTGAGGCCGAACAGGTCCTTTACATAAAAGACGTCAACCGCCCGCACGCCATAGGTGGTGATGTGGGCGGAAGCAATCTGCAGTTTCTGCTCGCTCAGCGCCGCCGTGACGTCATGCAGCAGGCCGGGACGGTCGCGGCCGTTTATTTCCACCACGGTGCAGTTGTTCGAAGCCCGGTTGTCAATTACCACGCGGGGCGGCACGTGGATGGCCCGCATGCGTCGCCCGCTCAGCCGGCTGCCACACTGGGCAATCTCGCGGTTGATGTTGATGTGGCCGGTCAGCGCCTGCTCGATCAGCAGGGACAGGCGGCCAAGCTGCTGCGGTTCCTCGAACGCGGCGCCGCCCGCATCCTGTATCCACAGCGTATCAAGTGCCATGCCGTTGGTCATGGTGTGGATGCGCGCATCCACGATGGAGGCCCCGGCAATGGCCACCGCCCCCGCGATCTTGGAAAACAGGCCCGGATGGTCGGCGGCATAGATCGTGACTTCCGTCACCCCGCGCGCGGGCAGGGGCTGGGTCTCGACCGTAAGGGGGGCGTGCAGCCGTTCGGATTCGCCAATCAGCAGGGCATGACGGGCATGGGTGTCGTGATCAAAGGACAGCCAGTAACTGCCATAGCCCAGTGCCATGAAGTGCTGGACATCGGCCTCCTTCATGCCGTCCTCCACCAGCCACTGGGCTGTGGCGGTCTTGGCGCGCTCCACGCGCACGTCGCGCTCGGTCGTGGCAAGGCTGCCTTCCAGCACCTCGGCCACGCGCATGTACAGTTCGTTGAGCAGCGTCGCCTTCCACGCATTCCACACGCGCGGCCCCACCGCGCGCATGTCCACGATGGTCAGCAGCAGCAGCAGGCGCAGGCGCTCTGGCGACTGGATGATGTCGGCCAGGTCAAGGATGGTCTTGGGGTCGTCAATGTCGCGCTGGAAAGCGGTGTGGCTGAGCAGCAGGTGATGCAGCACCAGCCATGAAACCGTTTCCGTCTCCTCGCTGTCCATGCCCAGTTCGGGGCAGACATACAGCGCGATCTGCGAGCCGATTTCCGAATGGTCACCACCCCGGCCCTTGGCAATGTCATGCAGCATGACCGCCACGTACAGCGCGCGGCGTGAATGCAGGTTGCGCGCCAGGTCGTAGGCGATGGGGATCTCGTCGGCCATATGGCCATGTTCCACCCGGCCCAGTATGCGCAGCGCGTCGATGATGTGCTCATCCACCGTGAACACATGATACGTGTCGAACTGCATCTGCCCCACGACGCGTGACCAGTCGGGCAGCAGGCGGCCCATCAGCCCGGTTTCATTGAGGATGTGCAGCCAGTAGGCGTTGCCCTTGCGCCGGCCCTCATCCATCAGGTGGAAGCTGGGGGAGGCATCGGGGGCATCCGCCGCATCCCCCGTGCGTGGCGTGCGGGCCTGGCGTTCGGGCGGGTCGCCACACATCAGATCAAGGAAGATGCGTGCGGTTTCCGGGTCGCCGCGCAGGCTGGCGGCCCTGCGCTCCCAGCGGATCAGCTGGTGCATGGCCATGGGGTGGATGGGCAGCTTGCGCTTCTTGGCCCAGTCCAGCAGGCGCATCATCTGGATGGGTTCATCTTCGAACGAGGTGCCGCGCTGGGGCAGGATGCGGCCATCCAGCACGGTAAAGCCCGCGTCACGCATCTGGCTGTCGGCTTCCGGCGCATTGGCAACCGGCCCGAGCGCCTGGCGCAGCACGGCGGGTTCCAGCACCAGTGTCAGGCGCATGACCTCCCGCACGGTCAGGAAGTAATGGCGCATGAAGCGTTCCACGCCCACCTGCCTGCCGTGGCGGGTATAGCCCATGCGCCCCCCGACCACCGGCTGCACGTCGAAGGTCAGGCGCTCTTCCGCCCGGCCCGACACGTAATGCAGATGAAAGCGCACCCGCCACAGGAAATCCCATGCCCGTCGCGCGCGTTTGGCTTCGGGTTCGGTCAGCAGGCCGAGTTCACTGAAGCCGGGGGCCAGCAGGTCGGACACATGCCGGGTGCCGAAGGTGTAGCGGCACATCCAGTACAGCGTCTGCAGGTCACGCAGGCCACCGCGACCTTCCTTCACGTTGGGTTCGACCAGATACGGGCTGTCACCAAAGCGCTGGTGGCGGGCCGCGCGTTCCCTGCGCTTGTCGCTTATGAAGCGGTCGGCCCCCGCACGCACGCAGGCCACGATGTAGCGGGCCTGGAACATCTCGAAAAGCGACTCGCTGCCCGTCAGGATTCGGGCATCGAGCAGCGTCGTGCGCACCGTGGTGTCGGCTTCCGCCTCGGCAATGCATTCGTTGATGGTGCGGGTCGCGTGCCCGACCTTCAGCCCCAGGTCCCACAGGAAATACAGGATGTATTCCACGCAGGCGCGGATGCTTTCCGCCTCCGCATCGGGGGTGAGGAACAGCAGGTCGATATCGCTGAAGGGGGCCAGCAGCCCACGCCCGTACCCGCCGGTGGCCGCAATGGCGAAGGGGGCCTCGGGCTGCGAGTCGATGCCCGTCTGACGCATGGCGAAGGCGGCCAGAACGCGGATCATCCCGTCCGTATAGGCAGCCAGCAGCTTGCCCGCTTCCGCCCCGCCCAGTTCGTGGCGTTCGAATGCCTCACGCACATGGGCCTGGTAGCGCGACAGGTGGCGGCGGACCAGACCGATGGCGTCCTCACGCAGTACCGCAGGCCCGTCTCCCCCGTCCCCGGTGGGAAGGAGGGCTGCATGAAGGGCGTCTGTCATCGCCTCGACAGGGGAGGCGGGGGAGGGTGCTGCGTTGGACATGTGGCCAGATGGCGTCCTGTAGGTGGCAAGGGGATGGCGAGTGTGCAGCCCTTCATGGGTTCAGGTCCAGAGCCGTGTCAGGCTTTCATCAGTTTTTTGAGTTTATACAGCATTTCCAGCGCCGTGCGTGGGCTGAGCGCAGCAGGATCCAGTTCCTCCAGCAGCGCATGGGCGGCAGGCGGCATGGTGGGGGGTGGGGGCTCCGCCTCCGCTTCGGGGGGGTGGCGGTCAAACAGCGGCAGGGGCGGGGCCTGCCTGCCCCGTTCCTTTTCCAGCATGGACAGCAGGCGGCCCGCACGGCGCACCACCGGCTCCGGCACGCCGGCCAGACGGGCGACGTGCACGCCCCAGCTGCGCCGGGCGGAACCGGGCACGACCTCATGCTGGAAGATCACCTGCCCCTTCCATTCCCGCACGCTCATGGTGTGGGGGGACAGGCGGGGCATGCTGTCCGACAGTTCGGCCAGTTCATGGAAATGCGTGGCGAAGATGGCCCGGCAGCGCAGGGTGGAATGCAGCGTTTCCAGCACCGCCCAGGCAATGGCCAGCCCATCCAGCGTGGAGGTGCCACGCCCGATCTCGTCCACCACCACCAGCGAACGCGGACCTGCCTGATTCAGGATGGCCGCCGTCTCGGTCATTTCCACCATGAAGGTCGAGCGCCCGCGCGCCAGATCGTCCGCCGCCCCCACGCGTGAGAACAGGCGGTCCACCACCCCGATGCGCATGGACACGGCCGCGACCGGCAGCCCCGCCTGCGCCAGGATCACGGCCAGTGCCGTCTGCCGCAGGAAGGTGGACTTGCCCGCCATGTTCGGCCCCGTCAGCAGCATGATGCGGTGGTCGGGTTCCAGATCACAGTCATTGGGGGTGAAGCGGGCGTTACGCGGCAATGCCGCTTCAACCACCGGGTGGCGACCGGCGCGGATGATGAAGGACGTGTCATCGACCACGGTGGGGCAGCACCACGTACCACCCCCGGCCAGCAGCGCGCAGGACTGCATGATGTCGATGCACGCAAGGGCATCCGCCATGTCCGGCAGCGCGGTTTCATCAAGGATATGGCACACGACCTGTGTGAACAGGTGCCGCTCGCGCAGGGCCGCGTTCTCGGCGGCCTGGGCAATCTGCCGGTCAAGGTCGATCAGCCGTTCGGTTGAAAAGCGGCTGGCGCTGGCGGTGCCCTGCCGCATGATCAGGTCATCACGCCCGCGCAGGCGTGCGCTGGCGGCGGCAGGGACCTCGATCACGTAGCCGAGCTGGGCATGATGGCGGATCTTGAGGCTGGAGACGCCAAGGCTTTCGGCATATTCCTGCTGCAGGCCCGCGATCACCCGCCTGCTGCCGTCGCGCAGTTCGCGCTGGGCGTCGAGTTCGGTGTCAAAACCACTGGCGATGATGCCGCCATCATCCATGCGCGCGGGCGGGTTCTCGCTCAGCGCCCGGCCCAGCAGGGCTTCGAGTTCATGGGCGCGGTCAAGATGGCCCATCGCACCCGCCATGATGGGGCACAATTCCGTCTGCGTGTTCAGTATGCGCCGGGTCTCGCGCGCGACTTCCAGCGCCAGCCGGATGGCCACGGCATCACGCGGCTGCCCGCGCCCCAGTGACAGCCGCCCCAGCGCGCGCGCCATGTCGGGGGCGGCGCGCAGGGTCGTGCGCAGGTCATCGCGCAGGCCGGGCCTGTCCAGCAGCCATGTCCACCCCGCCTGCCGGCGTGCAATGCGGGCGGGGTCGGTCAGCGGCGCTGCGATCCAGTCTGCCAGCATGCGGCTGCCGGCGGCGGTCACGGTGCGGCTTACGGCGGCGAACAGGGTGTGTTCCGTCGTGCCGTCACGCGTGCGCAGCAGGTCCAGGCTCGCGCGGGTTGCGGGGTCCAGGCCCAGCACGTCCTGGCTGTCGCCGGGGCGGGGGTGCGACAGGCGGGGAAGCTGGCCTGCCTGGCTGCGGCGGATGTAGTCGATGGCGCAGGCTGCGGCCAGTGCCTCCGTATCGCTGAAGGTGCCGAAGGCATCAGGACTGGCCACGCCAAAGGTCTCGGCCATGCGCGCCCGCGCGGCCTCCACGCTGGGGGGTGGCACGACGGGGGTGCGGCGCGGGGCGAAATCGCCCAGATCCACATTGTCGGCGCACAGGATTTCCGCCGGGTCCAGCCGGCCAAGCAGGTCGTGCAGGCCGGTTGCGGGTAGCGTCGTGGTCTCGAACAGCCCGGTGGAGATGTCGATCCACGCCAGCCCCGGCGTGCCCCCTTCGCGCCCCGTGGGGCAGATGATGGCGGCCAGCAGGTTCTGCCGCCCGGCTTCGAGCAGTTCGTCCTCGGTCAGGGTGCCCGGCGTGATCAGGCGCACGACCGCGCGCCGCAGCGGTCCCTTGGAGGCGGGGCGTCCCTTGCGCGGCTGCTCGGTCTGTTCGGCCACCGCCACCCGGAAACCGCGCCGGATCAGCCGCGCCAGATAGGCCTGCGCCGCATGCACCGGCACGCCGCACATGGCGATGGGCTCGCCACCATGGGTGCCGCGCGCGGTCAGCGATATGTCGAGGGCGGCCGCGGCGGCTTCGGCATCATTGAAGAACAGTTCGTAGAAATCCCCCATCCTGAAGAACAGCAGGGCATCGGGATGTTCGGCCTTGAGCGCAAACCACTGCGCCATGGCGGGGGTGGCGCCTTCGGGGGATGGGAATGTCATCCCCGTTGTCTAGCGGTGGGGTGGGGGATTCGCCAGTGGGGATTCACCAGCGGGGATTCACCAGTGGGGACTGGCCGGAAGGGGGCTGGCCATGACGGGGCGGGTCGTGACCTATGCGGACCGGCCCCGCCCCAGCCGCCGCCGGATCGCGCCGGCTGCCTGCCCCACATCGGCCACGCCCAGCACATGCAGCGCACCCAGATAAAGGCCGATACCCAGGGCAATGAGTACGCCCACATCCACCAGCCGCATGACCGCACCGGCGTCCATCGCCCCCCCCAGCGGGGTATGGCCCAGCAGAACCAGCCCTGCGGCCATCAGGCCCGCGCAGGCCACCATGCCCGCAAGCTGGCGGATCAGCCCCGCATCGGGCACCAGCGCCCCGCGCCGCACCAGTAGCCATGCCAGCGCGCCCGCATTGACCATGGCGGCAAGACTGCTGGCCAGTGGCGGGCCGATATGCGCCAGCCAGTGCATGAAGCTTATGTTCAGCACGAAATTCAGCAAGAGCGTGCCCATTCCCACCAGCACCGGCGTGCGGGTGTCGCCACGCGCAAAGAAGCCGGGCGAGAGCACCTTGACCAGCACGAAGGCGGGTAGCCCCACCGCATAGGCCCGCAGCGACTGGGCCGCCAGCACCGCGTCATGCGCCGTGAACTGCCCGTGTCCGAACAGCGCCATCATGACCGGGGCGGCCACCACCAGCAGCCCCGCTGCCGCTGGCAGCGTCAGGATCAGGGCGTAGGATATGGCCCGGTTCTGCGTGGTGTGGGCCCCCGCCGTGTCGCCTGCCGCCAGGTGGCGGGTCAGCACCGGCAGCAGGGTGGTGCCCGCCGCCGCCCCCAGCACGCCCAGCGGCAGCTGGTTCACCCGGTCGGCAAAATACATGAGCGATACGCTGCCTTCGGGCAGCAGGGTGGCGATGATGGTATCGACCAGGAAGTTGATCTGGGTAATGCCGCTGCCCACCAGCCCCACGCCCATGCGGGCCAGCAGGGTGCGGATCTGTGGCGTGATCCATGGTACCACCAGCCGCAGGCGCATGCCCGCCCGCCGCGCGGCGTAGAGCAGGATGCCGAACTGGATCACGCCCGAGGCACTTACCCCCCACGCGGCCGCGTGCGCCACATCGCCCGTAAAGGGAGGCAGCAAAAGTATGGCCGCAATTCCCACCACGTTGAAGCTGACATAGGCCGCCGCCGCCACGCCAAAATGGTGCATGCCGTTCAGCACGCCGGATACCAGTGCCGCCCCGCAGATCATGAGCAGGTAGGGGAATGTGATGCGGCTGAGCGATATGGCCAGCGAATCGCGCACGCCCCCGTGCGTGAAGCCGGGTGCTATCAGCCGCAGCACGCCGGGCATGAAGATCTCGCCCAGCACGGTCAGCACCAGCAGCCATGACAGCAGCACGCTCATCGTCTCGCTGGCGAAGCGCCGGGCGGTATCGTGGCCCTCGCGCTCCAGCAGGCTGGAGAACAGGGGCACGAAGGCGGCGTTGAGCGCGCCCTCGCCAAACAGGCGACGGAACATGTTGGGCAGGCGGAAGGCGATCTGGTACGCATCCTGCGCCACCCCCGTGCCCAGGAGTGCCGCCAGAAGCTGGTCGCGCACCAGCCCCAGCAGGCGGCTGATCATGGTCCAGCCGCTTACGGTCAGGAAACCCTTCAGCATGGCACGCGGGGGGTGCTTGCCATCAGTGGTCCATCACCGCGCGTTCGACCGCCATGCGTACCCGCCGTGATTCGGGTGAGGTGATGGAGGTGAACCAGTTGACCAACTGCCCGTCACGCCCGATCAGGTATTTGTAGAAATTCCAGCGCGGCAGTGACAGGAACCCGCCCTCGCGTGCCAGCCAGCGGAACAGCGGAATTGCCTGCGGGCCCCTGACGTGGCTCCGGGCCGCAAGCGGGAAGGTGACGTTGTAATTGCGCTGGCAGAAGGTGGCGATCTGGTCCGCCGTGCCCGGCTCCTGCGCGCCAAAATCGTTCGAGGGCACGCCAATGACCATGAGATCATGGCCGCGCCAGGTGGTCCACAGGTTCTGCAGTCCTTCATATTGCGGCGTAAACCCGCATTTGGAGGCGGTGTTGACAATAAGGATCGGCTTGCCCCGCAATCTGGACATGTCAATGTCGGGTCCATGGAGGGCAGGCAGGATGAAATCGTAAATTGTGGTCATGGAAATGCTCGGTCTCGTATGCGTGCCGGAATGACCAGATTGCAGGCTGTAATGCCGGGGGTCAAGCCGCCTGTTTGCAGATGTGGAATGTGAGGGGCCGGGCCGTCACGCAAATTCATGCCCCACCGGGCGGGCCAGCAGTTGCCGGCTGGCTTCGGGCATGGTGATCGTACCCGCCAGCAGGCTGGATACGGTGGCGATGACCGGTGCGTTCACCCCATGGCGCAGGGCAAGCTGGTGGAGTGCGGGGGCGGTGGCCATGCCTTCGGCAACCCCTTCCAGCGTGTCGGCGGCTTCCTGCGCGGGGGTACCTTTGCCAACGGCCAGTCCCAGTCGGTAATTGCGTGAGGCAAGGCCGGTGCAGGTCAGCAGCAGGTCCCCGATTCCCGCAAGGCCGGACAGGGTTTCCGGCCGCCCGCCCAGCGCAAGGGACAGGCGCCCCAGTTCGGCGATGCTGCGGGTGATCAGGGCGGCGCGCGCGTTTTCCCCCAGCCTGGCGCCCATGGCCGCACCCGCGGCTATGGCCACCACGTTCTTGGCAGCACCCCCGATCTGTACCCCGGTCGGGTCATCGCTTGCATACAGGCGGAAGGCGGGGGTGGTCAGCATGTCCGCCAGCCTGCGGGCCTGTGCGCGCTCCGCACCGGCCAGCACGGCGGCTGTGGGCAGGCCGGCCGCCACTTCATGCGCGAAGTTCGGGCCGGACAGCACGCCCAGCACGCTGTGGGGGAACAGTTCGGCCATGACCTGCAGGGGCATGAGGCCGGTGGCCTGCTCGATCCCCTTGCAGCACGCGATCAGTGGCGCGCAGGGCGGCACGGCGCGTGCCGTGGCCCGCAGGTGCTGGGTGGGGCAGGCCAGCAGGATCAGGTCGGCCTGACGCGGCAGGGTGCTGGTGACGGTAATGGTGTCGGGCAGTGCATAGCCCGGCAGGCGGGGCATGACCCGCCCCGCGGACATGGTGGTGGCGTCCCGTGCCCACAGGCAGACCTCGGCCCCCGCGCGCGCGGCCTGCAGGGCCAGTGCCGTACCCCATGCGCCTGCGCCGATCACGGCAATCCGTGCGGTGTGGGTCATCCGTTTATCTTTCTCCGCCGGTCATGTGCCGTATCCGGTATTGTGGTATGTATCTAAGCGCAATGGGCCTGTCGGGGTTGCCGTGCAAGGGCCGCGGGCCCCGCACCGTTCCGCCGGCCACGTACTGTTACGCCTGCGTTCCGCCGTCCGCCGTCATCCGCTGCGCCATGTCGGTCAGTGGCCAGCGCGGGCGCGGGCGCATGGCAATGTCATCAGGTATGGGCAGGCCCGCTTCGCGGCGCGCGCGCATCGTCTCGATCGCGGCCCACGCCACCATCACGGCATTGTCCGTGCACAGGCGCAGGGGCGGCGCGGCAAAGGGCAGGCCGTGTGCCTGCGCGAATTCCCGCAGGCGCGCCCGCAGCACGCCATTGGCCGCGACACCCCCCGCCACCACCAGCGTGGTGGGGCGTTCCATCATGTCCAGTGCGTGGCCCAGGCGGTCGATCACGATGTCGCTCACCGCCTGCTGGAATCCTGCGGCAATATCGGCGGCAAGCTGGCGGGGCAGGGCGGTGCGCACTTCGGCGGGCAGTTTCTGCGCCACGGCGGTTTTCAGGCCGGAGAAGGAAAAATCGCATCCCGCCCTGCCCATCAGCGGGCGGGGCAGGGCAATGGCATGCGGATCACCCTCCCGCGCAAGCTGTTCCACCGCCGGGCCGCCGGGCCAGCCCAGGCCGAGCATCTTGGCCACCTTGTCAAACGCTTCCCCCGCCGCGTCGTCAATCGTGCCGCCCAGCCTGCGGTAATGGCCCACGCCTTCCACCGCGATGCACTGGCAGTGCCCGCCCGAGACCAGCAGCAGCAGGTAGGGAAAGGGCGCACCGTTATCCGCCACGCCGGGCAGGCGGGCGGTCAGGGCATGGGCCTCGATATGGTTCACGGCAATGAAGGGGCGGTCCAGCGCTATGGCCATGCCTTTGCCCATGTCCGCCCCCACGATCAGGCCGCCAATCAGCCCCGGCCCGCAGCTTGCGGCAATCGCCCCCAGTTCATGGGCGCGCATGTCCGCCCTGGCCAGCGTGTCGGCCACCAGTGCGGGCAGGGCGGCAAGATGGGCGCGGGCCGCGATTTCGGGCACGACCCCGCCAAATGGCACATGGCCGGATTGCGATAATGTCGTTTCTGCCAGTATCGCGCCATCCGCGCGCACGATGGCGCAGGCGGTATCATCGCACGAAGATTCAATGGCCATAACGGGAGTTGGCAGATCGGGATATGTCTGTTCGGTGTCGGGCATGGTGTAATTTACAATCCGGGTGTGCCGAATGTCATCTTTCCTTTATCGCGGTGCGGTAATAGACACGCGGTATGGAGTCCGCAAAGCCATCCGCCCCGTTTCCATCGTCCGCGCTACAGAAAGTCGCGGCCGAGGCTGCTGCCCGCCAGCGAAAGGAAGCCACACATCCCGAACCCCACCGGCGGCAGCTGCCGCTGAAGGTCGGAACGCGTGCCTCTCCGCTGGCACTGGTGCAGACACGGGCGTTCCTTACGGTGCTGACCCGTTTCTGTCCCGTGCTGCGCGACATGGGGGCGTTCCAGGAACACCAGATCAGCACGACGGGTGATCAGGTCCAGAACCGCAAGCTGGCGGAAATTGGTGGCAAGGGCCTGTTCGCCAAGGAAATTCACGAAGCCCTGCTGGACGGGCGGATCGATTTTGCCGTGCACAGCCTGAAGGATCTGGAAACCACGCTGCCACCGGGGCTGGTGCTGGCCTGCACGCTCAAGCGCGAGGATGCGCGCGATGTGCTCATCCTCGGCCCCGGCTGCGGGGAGCCCGACCCGGCGGACCCGTATGCCGTGCTGCCGCGGGGCGCGCTGGTTGGGTGTGCCTCCGTCCGCCGTCAGGCGCAGATGCTGCACGTGCGCCCGGATCTGAAATTCGGCCTGCTGCGCGGCAACGTGCAGACCCGGCTGGACAAGCTGGCCGCGCGCCAGTGCGATGCGACCCTGCTGGCCTATGCCGGCCTGCGCCGCCTGGGCATGGAGGACCGCGCCGACGTGATCCTTGACCCCACCATCATGGTGCCTGCCGCGGGGCAGGGCATCGTGGGCGTGACCGTGCGTGAAAGCGATGTGGAACTGCGCGAACTGCTTTCCGCCATCGAGGATTACGAAGCCCGCGCCGTTGCCACGGCCGAGCGCGCGCTGCTGGCGGAACTGGATGGTTCGTGCCGCACCCCCATTGGCGGTTACGCACGGCTGATTCCGGTTGTGGCCGGTGGCGCGCCCGAACTACACCTGACCGGCCTTGTCGCGCGGGAGGACGGGTCGTTCCTGCTCAGGCGTTCCATAAGCGGCGCGCCAGCGGATGCGGCGCGTCTCGGGCGTGATCTTGGTCGCAGCCTGCGGGCCGACAGCCCGGCCGACATCTTTGTTGAAGAGGCATAAGCCGCTTTTCCCTGCCCATGCGTGACGGGGTGATCATTACCCGGCCCCCGCCCGGCCTTGCCCCCACCATGGCGGCGGTGGCGGCGCTGGGGTGGCGGCCCATCGCGGCCCCGATGCTGGAGGTTATCCCGCTGGGCCTGGCGTCTGTAGGCCGCCAGCCCGATGCGGTCGTGCTGACCAGCGGGCAGGCCATCGCGGCGCTGGATGATCCGCGGCTGCATGCCTGTCCGTGCTACGTAGTGGGGCAGGCCACGGCGCGCCGGGCGCGGGCGGCGGGGTTTGTCCATGTCATCACCGCATCCGGCACGGCAGCGGATCTGGTGGATATGCTGCGTGAGGCATGTCCGGCGGGCAGCAGGCTGCTGCTGGCGGTCGGGCGCGGCTATGGGCGTGACATGGCGGATGAACTGCGCGGGGCCGGTTTGCGGGTAACGCGGCGATGTGTCTATGCGGTCGAGGCCGTGCGCGGGCTGCCCGATGCCGCAGTCACCGCGCTTTTGGCGGAGCAGGTGAGGGGGGTCATGTTCTATTCCACCCGCACGGCGGAAGCCTTCATGGCGGCCCTGACCCCGGTCGTGGCGGATACGCTGGCGCGTGTGGACGCCATTGCCATGTCGGCGGGCATTGCGGCGGCGCTGGCGGACGGGCCGCGCTGGCGCGCCATGCGGGTCGCGGCCCGACCGGAACAGGACGCCATGCTGGCCAGCCTTGGCCGCCCGGCATCCGGTTGAGCCCAGGCGGGCGCGTGGTCCCGCCTGCGAATGTTCCAGTTACAAATGTTCCGGACATGAAAGCCCGCAGGCATGAAAAAAGCCGGGAGCGAGTGCCCCCGGCCTTCCGTGTCAGTGCGTGCGGTCCCGACGGCTCAGGCGTGGCCCGGCGTCTGGTCGAACGAGTTGCGCTTGGCCTGCCACAGCGCCACGAAGTCGATCGGCTGCAGCACCACGGGCGGGAAACCACCATCGCGCGTCACTTCGCTCAGGATGTTGCGTACGTAGGGGAAGATCAGGCGCGGCACTTCCACCAGCAGGATCGGCTCGATCAGCTCGGCGGGCGGGTTGTTCAGCGTCGCGATCGCGGCATAGGACAGTTCGGCAATGAAGACCGGGCGGCCAGCGGGGCCACCTTCCTGCTGCGGGGGTTCGCTGGCTTCGGCCTTTACGGTCAGGATCACCTCGAACACCGGCTGTTCCTGCTCCAGGCGGTTGGCCTGCACGTCAATGTTGACCGAGATCTGCGGGTTGGTGCGCAGGGTCGCGAAGATTTCCGCACCGGCGGGCACTTCGAACGAGAGGTCCTTGATATACTGCAGGTTGATTGCCAGCGGGAGCGCGGGGGGTGCGCTCTGGCCGTTTTCAGGGGTGGGCGGCTGAGTCGTGTCGGACATGCTTGTCTGTATTTCCCAGAGAATATGTGGAAAAAAGAAATGAACACCGTATCCTCTGGCCGTAGCATGGGTATGCGGGCGATGGCCATAGCGCCTGCCGGAATTTTAACGGCGCTTGTGCATTGTGCTGGCACAGGGCGTTGCCTATGTTGTGGCGCAGGGTAATTTCTGGCAGGGCGCCCGCCTGCCGTTATGGACGCGCGGCATGAATTTTATCTCTGGTCATTTTCCGCTGGATCTTGTTGTTCTGGGGCTGGTGGCTGTATTCCTCGTTCTGCGCCTGCGCAGCATTCTCGGCCGCAGGGTCGGGGCCGAACCGGCGGTGCGCCCCATGGCGCCCCAGCCCCAGGCCCAGCCGGTGGTGGAGAAAGCCGCCGAACCCCCGCCGCCCGCCATCACCTATGACATCCCCGCGCCCGATACGCGCGTGGGCGGCGTACTGGCCCAGATCGCCAGCCTGCAGCCGGGATTTACGCCACAGGAATTCGCCAGGGGAACGGAAACCGCCTTCCGCCAGATCGTGGGCGCCTATGCGGCAGGTGATCTCAATGTCCTGCGCGAGCGGCTGACGGCAGCCACCTTTGGCGCGTTCGAGGCCGCGATCCAGTCCCGCCAGCAGGCGGGGGAAGTCCTGCGCAGCGAAATCCGTGACATTACCGACATCGCCATCATCGGCGCGGAAGTGGACGAGACGGAAGGCCCGAACCCGATTGCCCGCATCGAGGTACGCATCGTGTCAGATCAGGTCAGCCTGACGGTGGACGGCAATGGCCAGCCCGTGGCAGGCGTGGACGCCGTGACCGAATTTTCCGATCTGTGGACGTTCGAGCGGATTCTGGGCGTTAGCGCGCCCGGTGCCGGCTGGCGACTGGGTGCCAGCCGCAGCGCATAGGCCTGCCTGCCATAATTTGTCGATAAACCCATGTTCAGTCTGTGTGTATGAAACTGTCCAAGCGTGTTGCGCCATTGTGCGCCGTTATTGCCCTGTGTGGCTGCCACATGGAATCACCCAATACGGGCGGGCCGCCACGGGCCGCCCACGCGCGGGCACACCATGTTCCGTTCCGTTCGCTGCCCGGCTGGCAGGAAGATGCGCTGGAAGATGCGCTGCCCGTCTTCCTGCAGGACTGCCACAAGATCACTAGCCTGCCCGCCGACAGCAGCCTAGGGGGAGACGCCACATCGCATCCCGGCCATGTGGTCGGGGACTGGCAGGCGGCCTGCACGGCGGCGCGTGACGTACCCGTCGGGAACCGTGCCGCGGCACGGGCATTTTTCGAGCAGTGGTTCGTACCCTATGCCATGCCTGCGGGCAGGCGTGCGGATGGCATGCTGTTCACCGGGTATTACGAGCCTGAAATCAGGGGTTCCCTGCGCCGGGGCGGCATATACCAGACCCCGGTCTACCGTCGCCCTCCCGATCTGGTGCGCGAGCGTGACGCGAAGGGCAATGTCGTGACGGGCCGCAGGCAGGACGGGCAGGTCGTGCCCTACTGGACCCGTGCCGAGATCGACCAGGGCAGGCTTGCGCACCAGAAGCTGGAGCTGTTGTGGCTGGCCGACCCGGTGGATCTGTTCTTCCTGCAGATTCAGGGGGCAGGTCGCGTACGTCTGCCCGATGACAAGGTCATCCGCCTTGGCTTCGATGGGCTTAATGGCCAGCCTTACATACCGCTGGGCCGGGTAATGGTGGCGCAGGGGCTGCTGGAGGCTGATGATGTGTCCATGGCCTCCATCCGTGGCTGGCTTGAAGCCAATCCCGACCAGGCGCGCGACATGATGGAGCAGAATCCCAACTACGTCTTCTTCCGGGAACTGGAGGAAGGTGATACCCGGAGCGGCGCGCCGGGCGCGCTGGGCGTGCCGCTGACACCGGGGCGCTCCGTGGCGGTGGACCGCAGCTACATCCCGCTGGGAAGCCCGGTATGGGTGCAGGCGCAGGTCCAGCTGGACGGGCATCCCGCAACATGGCAGAGGCTTGATTTCGCGCAGGATCTGGGCACCGACATCAAGGGACCCGATCGCGCCGACCTGTACATGGGCTGGGGGCCGGAGGCTGCCCAGGCCGCAGGCAACCTGCATTCCGGCGGGCAGATGATCGTACTGGTGCCCCGCAGCAAACTCAGGCACGCAAAGACCGCTCCGGTCACATCAGATCCGCCCGGGGCGGAGTAAAGAGCGCAAGGATATCATGACAGGGCGACCCCGCGCGGCGCAGGCTTCCGTACCGATACCCCGCCCGCCGCGGACGGTCCGTTACACCGAAGGCCCCCACCTGCTGGTCCGTGGTGACTGCGTGCGCGCCATGCGTCGCATGGAGGCGGCCAGCGTGGATGTGATCGTGACCTCGCCGCCCTACAATATCGGCCTGAAATACCGCACCTACCGCGACCGGCTGGAGGAGGAAGGCTATCTGGACTGGATGGTGCAGGTAGCGGCCGAGGTGCGTCGCGTCATGCGGCCGGACGGGTCATTCTTCCTCAATGTGGCGGGGTCTTCCGCCCAGCCATGGCTGCCGTTCGAACTCATGGTGCGGCTGCGTGACCTGTTCGTGCTGCAGAACCATATATCATGGGTCAAGTCGATCTCGGTCGGGGCGGACACGCATGGGCATTTCAAGCCGGTCAACAGTCACCGCTATCTCAACCGCAATCATGAACACCTGTTCCACCTGACCCACAGGGGCGAGGTCGGGTTGAACCGGCTCGATATCGGCGTGCCGTACAAGGACAAGTCCAACATCGTTCGGCGCGGCCACCGCCAAGACCGGCGCTGCCGGGGGGATACATGGTTCATCCCGTATGAGACCGTGCAGGGCAGGGCGCAGAAATTCCACCACCCCGGCACGTTTCCCGTGCTGCTGCCGCAGATGTGCATCCGCCTGCATGGCAAGAGCGCGCCAGTGGTGCTGGACCCGTTCATGGGTACGGGCACCACGCTGGTCGCCGCCGTGCGGGAGGGGGGGCAGGGTATCGGGATCGATCTGGACACCATTTACGTCAACGTGGCGCGTGAGCGTGTCCGCCAGGCCATGAAGGCGCAGGCCGAAGGCGGTGTTGGTGCAGATGATCGAAATATCTGATCGTTTCCATTTAAACGATTATTTTGACAAATAATTCCTGAATCGGCCAAAACCACTTTCATCCAAGGGAAAGGGATTTGGCATGTCGGTCAGGAAGGCGGTTCTGGGGATAATGGCCGCAGGTTGCGTGGCATATGGCGGGACGGTCGCCTATCTTGCGCATTTTGATCACGCCACGGCGCCCGCGTCGGCGGCATCGGGCGTGGATGCCGTCTCCACCGCGGCCCTGAACGTGGTGCGTGAGGCACGTTGCGACTACTGCCATGCGGCGAATGTCGGCCTGCCCTTCTATTTCAGCCTGCCCGTGGCCAATACGCTCATGAGTCGCGACCGCGCGGAAGGGCTGAAGCATTTCCGCGTGGAACCGGTCATTACCGCCCTGCAGAATGGCGGCGTGCCCGATGAGGAACCGCTGGCCCGCATCGAGGAAGTGATCAACCAGAACCGTATGCCGCCCACGCTGTACCTGCTCATGCACTGGCATGCCCATCTGTCCGCCGCCCAGCGTGAAAGCATGCTGGCATGGATCGCGCAGGAGCGTCGCCAGCATTACGCCACGACGGGGGTGGCGGAACGCTTCGCGGCCGAACCCGTGCAGCCGATACCCGAATCCGTGCCGGTGGACGCACCCAAGGTAGCACTGGGCCAGCGCCTGTTCTTTGATAAACGCCTGTCGGGTGATGGACAGTCCAGTTGCGCAAGCTGCCACAGCCTGCAGCATGGCGGTGTGGACGGGCTGGTCACGGCAACCGGCATCTATGGCCGCAAAGGGCCGATCAACGTGCCGACCGTGTTCGACGCGGTGTTCAACAAAAGCCAGTTCTGGAACGGTCGTGCCGCGACGCTGGCCCAGCAGGCGGCAGGCCCGGTCATGAACCCGGTGGAAATGGGCTCGCACGACTGGCCGGACGTGGCCGCCCACCTGCGTGATGATCCGTCCTATGTTACGGATTTCCAGGCAGCCTTCGGCAGCGACGCGATCGACGAGAGCACGATCACCGATGCGATCGCGGAATATGAAAAGACGCTGATCACGCCCGACAGCCGCTTCGACCAGTATCTGAAGGGCGATGACGCGGCCCTGAACACACAGGAAAAGCACGGCTACAGGCTGTTCAAGGAGATTGGCTGCTCGGGCTGCCATACCGGCGTTTCCATGGGCGGACAGGCATTCGAGCCCATGGGGCTGGAGGGCGATTACTTCGCGGCCCGTGGGGGCCCCCTGACCGATGCGGACAAGGGACGTTTCACGGTCACGCACAACCCGGCGGACATGGAACGCTTCAAGGTCCCCAACCTGCGCAACATCGCCCTGACCGCACCGTATTTCCATGACGGCAGCGTCCGGACGCTGGATGAAGCCGTGCGCAAGATGGCGCGCTACCAGACACCGGATCACGACATCTCCGATCAGGACGTGGCCGATATCGTGGCCTTCCTCAACACGCTGACCGGGCGCTACCAGGGGCAGGTCCTGCACAACACGACGCCCTGATCCCAGCCGTGCCGCACCGGACACGACCCCGCCGCATACGCGGCGGGGTTTTTGCGTTATGGTCCGCGCCTGAAAACATGGACCTGTCAGGCCGGGTATGATTCTATATACACGGGCCACCGTGCCGGGGAGGGGACACAGACCGTGAGGCAGCGCAGACTGAACGAGGAGGAACAGGCCCTGTGGTCGGCCTTCGCGCATGGCATCGCACCGTTGCGAACGGCCCGGCATGCCCTGCCTGAAGCCCCGGCGCAGGCGCCCGCCATTCCACCCAGGCCCGCGGCAGCCCCCGGCATGAGCCGGGAGGACATCATGGAGCGGATCACGGCAGGAGCGGTGCATACGGTGCATGGAACCGCGTCGCACAGCCTGACCGTGCACAAGGGCAGGGGCGGCGCGTTCGAGATCGGCGTGCGCAGGCCGGGGCTGGACGATACAAGCTGGCGGGGTCTGGTCAGCGGCAAATTACGGCCCGTGCGCAGGCTTGACCTGCATGGGCAGGTGGCCCAGACGGCGTTCCACCGCCTGCACGCCTTCATCATTCAGGCGCATGCGGACAATGTACGCTGCATCGAGATCATTACCGGGCTGGGTAGTGGCCACAATGGCGGCATCCTGCGGCGCGAACTGCCGTTCTGGCTGGGGCGCGGCGATCTGGGGCGGCTGATCCTGGCGGTGGTGCATCCCCATTCCGCCAATCAGGGTGCCGTGCGGGTGCTGCTGCGCCGCCCCGGCAGGCAGGGGCGCTAGGCTGGAACCGCCGGGGCGGCTGGCCTGCCAAGGCAGATCCAGTTTGAATGGACACATTCAAACTGATGAAGACGCTCGATAAACAATGAGTCAGAGAACTTTCACTGAGCCAAAGTTCAGTGGAATTGCCCTAGTCCAGCCGCCATGTCGGCAGCTTGGCGGCAAGCCAGCGGCGCAGGGCCATGATGTTCGACGTATCGCCTGAAATCTGTCGCAGCATGTCCGTGGCGTCCGTGCAGGTCAGCAGCGTGCGGCCCGCATCGTGGCTCATGGCCTGTATGGCGCTGTCATGCAGTGCCGTTGCCGTGGCGGTCCGCCAGCGTGCCAGTGTCGCGGGCTGGGTCAGCATCGGCAGCACGAGCGCCAGGTCAATCGACGCGGCACCCGCCAGCGGTTTCCATGCGGCATAGAGCAGGTTGCCCAGCGCGGAGGGGGCATCCTGACGCAGTCGGGCTTCCATGCTCATCACATCCTGCCCCTGGATACTGAAAGGGGTGTTCCGGGTGGATAGCGTGAACAGGTTTGCAAAACCTGCCTGACCCAGTGACTGGATGAGCGCCATCGTGTCCGGTGCGCCCAGCGGGTCGGTTATCTGTATGGCGTCGACCTGGTTGTCATGCAGGGCGGCAGCGGCGGCCTGCGGGGTGGCCAGGCCGGTTACGGGAATGGGGCGCAGGCCGAACAGGCTCATGGCCAGCACGGTAGGCAGTTCGATGCCGGTCAGGGTGGATACCGCAATGCGCACAGGCCGGTCACGTATGAAGCTGCCAAGGCTGTGGTGCAGTTGCGCCCGCCCGATCACGACCGGTACCGTCATGCTCAGCAGCAGGGGCAGCCAGCGGCTGTAGTCAAAATGGATGCGCGGGTCCCCACACAGGGACGAGACCAGTGCGGAGCCGGGGGCCGCCAGCGCCATCATGCCATCTGATGCAAACTGGGAATCGAACAGGTTGGCGCCCGTCACCCCGTCCTGCCCCACCGTATTGCGAACCGGCAGGGGGGCAGGCAGATCAAACCCCTGAGCCAGTGCCGCCGGCAGCACGGGACTCCAGCGGTCGGCCATGGCGCTGTGGTCCCCCGCCAGCAGCAGGCCGGGCGCGCCGGAAGAATTCGCCGGCATGGACAGCCGTTCCCGCGGGAGTTCGGACGCCATGGCCCGTCGCGTGGCGCCCCCCATGGCGGCGCCCGTCGTGGCCAGCATGCCCAGCAGGGTCCGGCGTGTGATCATGGCCGTGCCGTGCGGGGGCAGGCAGGGGGCGGCCGCACGCCATGATAACACCGAGGCGGCTGGCGGATGGCCGGGGCAGGTTCGGGCGGGGCGGATAGGGCAGGCATGGGGCTATTCTTATGGCCAGTGGACTTCCGGGGGAAGACTCATGAGGATGGCTTCGGTATTTCCACCCGTTTTAAGGCCAAAAATTGTTCCCCTGTCGTGCAGCAGGTTGAACTCCACATACCGCCCGCGCCGGACAAGCTGCGCCTTGCGCTGGGCCTCGGTCCACGGCTCCATCATCCGCGAACGCACGATGTCGGGATAGGTCTCCAGAAAACCAAGCCCGACATCGCGGGTGAAGGCGAAGTCGGCATCTACATCGCCGGTATTGAGCCGGTCATAGAAAATGCCGCCAAGCCCGCGTGCCTCGTTGCGGTGGGGCAGGTAGAAATACCGGTCGCACCATTCCTTGAAACGGGGATAGTACTGCGGGTCATGCTTTTCGCACGCGGCACGGAAGCCGTCATGAAAGCGGGCGGCATCGCTGATGGCCTGCGCACTTTCGGGGAACATGGGCGTAATGTCGCCACCGCCGCCAAACCAGCCCTGCGTGGTGATGATCATGCGGGTATTGAAATGGGCGGCTGGCACCAGCGGGCTGCACATATGGGCCACCAGGCTTATGCCGGTGGCAAAGAAGCGCGGGTCCTGTGCCGCACCCGGTATCGAATCGCGAAATCCGGGGCTGAACTCCCCGCTTACGGTGGAAACGTTCACGCCCACCTTTTCGAACACGCGCCCGCGCATGAGGCTGATCACGCCGCCGCCGCCCGGCGTGCCGTCATCATTGGTGCGCTCCCACGGCGTGCGGGCGAAGCGGCCGGGGGCGTCCTTGCCCGGCAGGGTGGGCGCGCCTGCGGCCGCGGCCTCGTCCTCTATCTGTTCAAAGGCGCTGCAGATCCGGTCGCGCAGGTTTTCAAACCAGGCCCGGGCCGTATCCTTGAGTGCGTCGTGGGCGACGGGAGTGCGGGATGTTGTCATGGCTGTATCATTCTGCCCGTTCTGGTCGTTCGCAATGGGTATTACGGGTGCCCGTTTGTTCCGCCCATTGCAAGACGGGCGATTGCAAGGCTACGCCCCCAGCCGCTAGGAAGGGTGCCTGTGGCCGGGGATGAACGGGGAGATGTGCGAAGTGTGGCGGGAACGTAGCGGACATGCATGAACGGGGGTACTGGCAGGGCCGTGCCGCATGGGGTCGGGTGCGGCATGTCCTGCTGCTGGGCTGCGTGCTTGTAACCGCCAGCGGTGCGGGGCATGCGGCCATGGCGCAGCCGCACGCCTACCGCACGCCGCCCGTGCAGGACTGGAGCTTCCAGGGGCCGCTGGGGCATTTTGACATGGCGGCCGTCCAGCGTGGTTACACGGTCTATGCCCAGGTCTGTTCCGCCTGCCATGGCATGAAATCCGTGACCTATGGCGATCTGGCCGGACTGGGGCTGAAGGAGGCGGATATCACCGCCCTTGCCGCCAGCCACCATGTGCCCGCCGGGGTGGATGCCGGGGGGCACCCGGTCACGCGTCCGGCCAATATGGATGACCATCTGCTCTCGCCCTATCCCGATCCCCGCGTGGCGGCGGCGGCCAATCATGGCGTGATGCCGCCCGACCAGTCGCGGCTGGCTGTGGTCCATCCCGGCGGGGTGGACCGGATCTATGCCTACCTTGCAGGCTATGGCGAAACACCACCGCCCGGTACCACCGTGCCGCCGGGCCTGTTCTACAATCCCTATGCCGCCAACGGGCAGACCGCCATGCCGCCGCCGCTGCATGATGGCGGCGTGAGCTATCCCGACGGCACGCCTGCAACCGTTGCCCGGCAGGCGCGCGATGTCACGACCTTCCTGGCATGGGTGGCCAGACCCCACCTGACCGCGCGGCACCGCGTGGGGGTGGGTGCCGTCGTGTTTCTGGTGATTGTCCTTATTCTTTCCATCTGTCTGAAACGGAGAACATGGTCCAATGTCCCCTAATCCCGCCAGCAGCGAACAGATCGAGCCGGTTATCGGCCTGATCGGTGGTTCGGGCCTGTATGATATCGAAGGTCTTGAGGACAAGGAGTGGCGCACGGTCGAGACCCCATGGGGCAGCCCGTCCGACCAGCTTCTGTTCGGCAGGCTTGATGGCGTGCGCTGCGTGTTCCTGCCCCGCCACGGGCGCGGGCATCCGCTGCCGCCCTCGCGCCTGAACTACCGCGCCAATATCGATGCGCTGAAGCGTTCCGGCGTGACCGATATCGTGTCGCTTTCCGCCGTGGGGTCGCTTAAGGAAGAACTGCCGCCGGGCCATTTTGTGGTGATCGACCAGTTCATCGACCGTTCCTTCGCGCGTGAGAAGAGCTTTTTCGATACCGGCTGTGTGGCCCATGTGGGCATGGCCGACCCGCTCTGTCCGCGCATTGGCGACGTGCTGGAAAGCCAGTGCCGCGAACTGGGGCTGGATGTGACGCGCGGCGGCACCTACCTGGTCATGGAAGGGCCGCAGTTCTCGACGCGGGCCGAGAGCAATCTCTACCGTTCCTGGGGCTGCTCGGTCGTGGGCATGACCAACATGCCCGAAGCCAAGCTGGCCCGTGAAGCCGAGATCTGTTACGCCACCGTGGCCATGGTGACCGATTACGACTGCTGGCACGACGATCATGACAGCGTGACGGTGGATGCCGTGGTCAGGGTGATGCAGCAGAACGCCAGCCGTGCCCGCGCCCTTGTCCGCTCGGTCATACCGAAGCTGGGCGCGAAGCGTGGTCCCTGTTACGCGGGGTGTGACCGGGCGCTGGAACACGCCATCATCACGGCACCGGACAAACGCGACCCGGCCCTGCTGGCAAAGCTGGAAGCCGTGGCTGGCCGCGTGCTGAACCCGAACTGAACAGTAACAAAAGTCTTGGGATGCCGCCTTGTTTCAAAAAGGCGGCATTCTTTCAGGCTTTTTGAAAAAAAGCTTTACCGGGAACCCCATCCCTGTTGAAGAAGCGCCCATGCCGCATGGCACGGGCGTTTTTTCATGCGGGCGTATTACAGCCAGTGTTCAAAAAAGCTCAGCGTGCGCTGCATGGCCAGCGTGGCAGCCGCTTCATTGTAGGAAGGGCGGTCGGTGCAGCCAAAGCCGTGATCCGCGCCTTCATACGTGAAAATCTCGATATCCTCGTGTGCCGCGCGTATGGCGTCCACCTCGTCAGCGGGGATATGCGCGTCTTCCGCGCCAAAATGTAGTTGCACGGGGCAATTGGGCACCTGGTTGCGGGTCTGGGCGATGCCGCCGCCATACCACGCCACTGCCGCAGCAAAGGCCTTGGTGTGGCAGGCGGCTTCCCATGCCAGCTTGCCGCCCCAGCAGAAGCCGACAATACCCTTCTTTTCCCCCGGCAGGACCGCCGCCGCCGCCACAATATCCTGCAATGCGCTGTCCTGCCCCACTTCGGCGCGCAGCTTCAGCCCTTCATTCATGCCGCCTGCGTCATAGGGCAGGATTGTATCGCGCCGTGCGCGGTCGAACAGGGCGGGGGCAATGGCCTGATAGCCCTGCGCCGCAAAGGAATCGCACACGGCGCGGACATAGGGCGTAACACCAAAGATTTCCTGCACCACCACAACACAGCGCGCGGCGTCCGGCCGCCCGGCCCGATAGGCGGAAAATGCGTGCCCGTCCGCCGCGGTTACGGTCATGACTGCGCCCATGGCTTTCGCTCCATTCTTTCCTTCGTAATCAGGCACACAATGATGCCGGGCGCCCCTGCGTCAATATGAAACCCGCGTGATCACGGATTTCCGCCTTATCTTTATCCCTGCCGGCGCGCGGCCCGGAATCGGCACGGGGCGGGCCATGCGCTGGGGCCGATACTGCCCCGCCGTTTTGGCGTAGGGGAGTCATTCCAAATAACACTATGATTTTAAAATAAAAAATAATGCAAAGGCGAGTTTTGACCAATCCATCACGAATTATGCACCCCCGGCCGGGTCAGCATTCTTGACACCCGTGGAGGGGCTACCTATCTGGATATCAGCACTCTCATGAGGGGAGTGCTAACGCGATGCGGCCTGGCGCGCGCGCCAACCGGTGGCGTTGCTTGATTCAAGGGCGTTACCTTTTAGATATTATGGAGCGATCCATCCATGACGAAATTTCGTCCCCTGCATGACCGTGTGGTCGTCCGTCGCCTCAAGAGCGAGGAAAAAACAGCAGGTGGTATCATCATCCCTGAGACCGCCAAGGAAAAGCCGATGGAAGGCGAGGTGATCTCGGTGGGCGCTGGTGCCCGTAACGAGCAGGGCCAGATCGTGGCTCTGGACGTAAAGGCGGGTGACCGCGTCCTGTTCGGCAAGTGGTCGGGCACGGAAGTGACGATCGACGGTGAAGAACTGCTGATCATGAAGGAAAGCGACATCATGGGCGTGGTCGGCTGACCCACCCGCGTTTTCCGCACCGAGTAACCTTTTGAAAACCTTCCATACCGGAGAAGAAGAAAATGGCAGCCAAGGACGTAAAGTTCGGCGGTGAAGCCCGTCAGCGCATGCTGCGTGGCGTTGATATCCTGGCCGATGCGGTCAAGGTGACACTGGGCCCCAAGGGCCGTAACGTCGTGCTCGACAAGAGCTTCGGCGCACCGCGCATCACGAAGGACGGTGTCTCCGTCGCCAAGGAAATCGAACTGGCCGACAAGTTCGAGAACATGGGCGCGCAGATGGTCCGTGAGGTCGCATCCAAGACCAACGACATCGCGGGTGACGGCACCACCACGGCCACCGTGCTGGCGCAGGCCATCGTGCGTGAAGGCGCCAAGGCGGTTGCAGCGGGCATGAACCCGATGGACCTCAAGCGCGGCATCGACAAGGCGGTTGGCGTTGTTGTTGAAGAGCTGAAGAAGAACGCGAAGAAGATCACGACCCCCGCCGAGACGGCGCAGGTCGGCACGATTTCCGCCAATGGCGAGGCCGAGATCGGTGAAATGATCTCCAAGGCCATGCAGAAGGTCGGCTCCGAGGGCGTCATCACGGTGGAAGAGGCCAAGGGCCTGCACACCGAGCTGGACGTGGTCGAGGGCATGCAGTTCGACCGTGGCTACATCTCCCCGTATTTCGTGACGAACGCGGAGAAGATGACCGTCGATCTGGACAGCCCCTACATCCTGATCCACGAGAAGAAGCTCTCCTCGCTGCAGCCGATCCTGCCGCTGCTCGAAGCCGTCGTGCAGTCCGGCCGCCCGCTGCTGATCATCGCGGAAGACGTTGATGGCGAAGCGCTGGCGACCCTGGTGGTCAACAAGCTGCGTGGTGGCCTGAAGATTGCCGCCGTCAAGGCTCCGGGCTTCGGTGACCGCCGCAAGGCCATGCTGGAAGACATCGCGATCCTGACCGGTGGCCAGGTCATCAGCGAAGATCTCGGCATCAAGCTCGAAAGCGTGACGCTGGACATGCTGGGCACTGCGAAGAAGGTGCACATCGACAAGGAAAACACCACCGTTGTCGAAGGCGCTGGCAACAGCGAGGGCATCAAGGGCCGTTGCAGCCAGATCCGTGCGCAGATCGAGGAAACCACCTCCGACTACGACCGTGAGAAGCTGCAGGAACGTCTGGCGAAGCTGGCTGGCGGCGTTGCCGTGATCCGCGTCGGTGGTTCCACCGAGGTCGAGGTGAAGGAGCGCAAGGACCGCGTTGACGACGCCCTGCACGCGACCCGTGCGGCGGTTGAGGAAGGCATTGTCCCCGGTGGCGGCACGGCCCTTGCCCGCGCGTCGACCAAGCTGGGTGGCCTGCACTTCCATAACGACGACCAGCGCGTCGGTGCGGACATCATCCGCAAGGCCCTGCAGGCTCCGCTGCGCCAGATCGCCCACAATGCGGGTGAAGACGGTGCGGTCATCGCCGGCAAGGTTCTGGAAAACGACACCTACACCTTTGGTTTCGATGCCCAGATCGGCGATTACAAGGACCTGGTGGCAGCCGGCATCATCGACCCGATGAAGGTCGTGCGCACGGCGCTGCAGGATGCGGCATCGGTTGCGGGCCTGCTCATCACCACCGAAGCGATGGTGGCCGAGCGTCCCGAAAAGAAGGCCCCTGCCATGCCGGAAGGTGGCATGGGCGGAATGGGCGGCATGGGCGGCATGGACTTCTGAGTGTAGCCTGAGGCTGCATGGGAAGTGCGGGGGTGACGGGCCACGGTCCGTCATCTCCTCCCCCCGACCTGCTGAAAAGGGCGGGCGTGGCATCAGGCCACGCCCGCTTTTTTTTATGGGGCGGGTGATGGGGCCGGCGGCGGACCCGGTCGTGTTCCGGCCTGTGCGCCCCGGGGCTTGGCGCGATCTGGCCACTGGCCGGGCGGCATGGCAGGAAATGGGGGCGGGACGTTGCGGGATCGGGAATCACGACTTGTTGATCGATTATATCCCGATCTGCCGGGCCAGCGTATCTCATGATTTGACAGGGCAGGCCATTTCATGCTGCCCCTATGGTGCACGAACGACGTGAAAGCTGCAGGGTGTTTTCCGGATGCCCCGTTTTTTTCATGGCCGTAAGGCACGCGCCCGGATTGCCGGTATTAGGACCGGCAAGGATGGCGCTGGAGAAGAGACTGGCTATGGCTACCGGAAAAGTAAAATGGTTCAACGCAACCAAGGGTTTTGGCTTCATCATGCCAGATGATGGCGGCAAGGACGTGTTTGTGCATATCACCGCCGTGCAGGCAGCGGGCCTGCGTGGCCTGAACGAGGACCAGGCTGTCAGCTACGACATCGCCATGGAACGTGGCAAGGCCGCCGCGACCAACCTCAAGGCGCTCTGACGTCTTTCCCGCCCCGGGGGACGGGGCACGGGTCAGGCGCGGCCGGTCAGCCAGGCTGGTCGGCCGTGGTGTCGTGCGTATGCAGGAATGCCCTGATCTCCCCCGCCGCGGCACCCAGGCCCAGGCGGCGCACCGTCACCCCGGCGGGAAAAGCCGACAGCAGGCGTGACGGGGTACGCCGGTCCAGCAGGACGAACACACCCCTGTCCTGACGGCTGCGGATCAGGCGCCCGAACGCCTGACGCAGGCGCAGGCGCGCAATCCTGTCATCATACCGTCCCGGCTCCCCGCCGGAGAGGTGGATGCGCCGCTCCCGGTGCAGGATATCGGGCCGGGGCCATGGCACGCGCTCGAACGCGACCAGGCGCAGCGCCTCCCCCGGCACGTCAACACCATCACGCATCGCATCCGTGCCCAGCAGGCTGGCATTGCGCTCGCTGCGCAGGATGTCCACCAGCGTTGCATTATCCATCGGATCCACATGCTGCGCGTATAGCGGCAGGCCCGCTGCTTCCAGCGGTGTCACGATACGGCGATAGACTTCCCGCAGCCGCGATATGGCGGTGAACAGCCCCAGTGCCCCCCCACCCGATGCCATGAACAGCGTGCGGTAGGCCCCGGCCAGTGCCGCCGGGTCGTCATGCGCCACATCGGTGATGATGAAGGCCCGGCTCTGCCGTGCATAATCGAACGGGCTGGGGAACGAAGCCCGTATGGCGGGAGAAGGCAGGTGGATCGCACCGGCCCGCGCTTCCGCCGCGTCCCATGCACGCTCGGCGCTGTCCGGATGCGTCCCGTCGCCCGTTTCGTCACGCAGCGTGGCGGAGGTGACCAGCACGCCATGGGCCGGGGCTGCCAGCACGCTGGCAAAGGGAATGGTCGGGTCCAGCCAGTGGCGGTACAGACCGACATCCCGTTCGCCGGGGTTCTGGCCCTCACGCCGGTCCATGCGGATATAGTCGATATATTGCGGGGTTTCGCCTTCGACCTGTGGCTTTTCGGCCTGCAGGCTGCCCAGCATGGCGCACCACCCGTCCACGCGGGAAAGCGCGCGGCGGCGGATGGAGCGGATGGCGGCGGCAATCCGTTCGCGCATCGGGGTGTCCAGCCAGTCGGCTTCGGTCTCCAGCGCTTCCTCCAGCCGGGCGACCAGCGTGCGCAGGGGTTCTGCCAGCCGCCGCAGCGCGCGCTCCATCGCCTGTGCCGCCGCACGCAGATCATCGGGCATGGGGTAGAGATCGCATTCGCTGTCGCTGCGGCGGCTGCCCCCTTCGGGGCTGCCCTGCGTGCGGGCCAGCACCTGCTGGCGCAGTTCATGCAGCAGCATCTCGGCAGGGTTGGAAAGCGTTGGCTCACCGGTGGCGGCTGGCGCGACATCAGGCGGGGCCGCCGCCCGGTGCACGGGGTCGCGCGCGGCAAGGCGTGCCGACCAGCCCGGCGCCGGTAGCGCCCGGGCCGCCATCAGGACGGTATCGAGTGGGGTTTCCATGCGCGGGATGTGCGCCAGCAGGTCTTCCAGCCTGCGCCGCAGCCCGCGTGCGCGCGATCGTGCCCCTTCGGCGCCCAGCAGCCAGCGCCGCAGTTCCGCCGCCTCCAGCCCCGACAGTTCGAGCGCGAAGGCACTGTCCGCCGCATCGGCAATATGGTGGCCTTCATCCATGATGTAGCGGGTGGGGGTATTGTCCTCGTTACTGGTGTCGGACCCGTCCAGTGCGTGCCAGGCCGCCTGTGACATGACCAGCGCATGGTTGGCAATGACCAGTTCCGCCGTGCGGGCACGGCGGATGGAATGCTCCACCATGCAGGTCTGGTAATGCGGGCAGGCGCCGTGAATGCACTCACCGCGCCGGTCGGCAATGCCCACCAGCAGCCCACGGCCGAACAGGTCGGCAAACCAGCCGGGCAGGTCGCCGCCAAACAGGTCGCCATCACGCGTATGCGCCGCCCATAGCGCAATGAGCGCCAGCCCGATCAGCGCGCCACTGCCCGCCTGCCCACGGGAAAGCGCAATGTTCACGCTCTCCTCCATATTGAGCAGACACAGGTAGTTCTCACGTCCCTTGCGTACCACGACATGGGTGCCGCGCTCGGCCAGATCGGGGTACAGGCGGCCCAGTTCCGATTCGATCTGGCGCTGCAGGTGGCGGGTATAGGTGCTGATCCATACCGTGCCGCCATTGCGTCGCGCCCAGATGCTGGCGGGGGCGACGTAGCCCAGTGTCTTGCCTGTGCCGGTACCCGCTTCCGCCAGAACCATGTGCGGGTCGCCCTGTGTCGTGCGGGGCACGAAGGCGCTGGCCGCGACATGGGTGAAGGCTTCCTGCGCCGGGCGCTGTTCGGCGCCTTCACCCAGTATGGCGCGCAGGCGGGCGCGCGCTTCCTCTCCCGTTACCGGATGCGTGGCGGGGGCGGGCAGGGGGGCCGTTTCTTCCCATTTCGGCAGGCGGGTCCAGACTTTCAGCGCCTCGTTGGGCTGGATGCCGCTGGCCGGAGGGCGGTCATTCGGGCCGACGCCCAGCGCCGCGCACACGGCGGCTCCCCACGGCCAGCCGGCTTCGCGCATGCGCCAGGCCAGCGCGGTCCTGACGTCGGCCCCGGGCGTGTTGCGGCCCTGGGCTATGCGGTGCAGCAGCGTGAAGGCCAGGTCGGGCAGCAGGTCGGCTTCGGGTGCGTCCAGCCGGTCCCGGGGCATGTCCAGCGCCAGCCCCAGACCGCGTGCGGTAGGTGGCACGCCGCGCGCGGGCATGGTGAAGGCGAACAGTTCCAGCAGATCCAGCCACGGGCCGGGGCGCGGCAGCGGGGGCAGGTCCAGCCTGCGGGCCATGGCGGGTGCATGTATGACCATGGGCGCGGGCCAGTTCGGCAGCTCGCGCCTTATGTCCGCCGCCGTCATGGACACGATTTCCCCATCCGGGGTCAGGACCGACCATGCGCCATTGCGTGGCAGGATTGCCGGGGCGGTGTCCGGCAGGGGCGGGGTGTCTGGCATGTCGATACATGATATAGGGCACGCGCGGGCGCCTGTCGCCCGTCGTGTGTCATGTATTCTCATTGCTGTACCACAGGGTGTGGAATAGGATAATTGACCCGCGTCCTTCCTGCCCATAGCTTGCCGGTCCATGTCAGAACAGCATCCTTCCCTTATCTCGCCCCTTCCCAAGTCCTGGCCGTTCGAGGAGGCGGCGAAACTCGCGGCCCATGTGGGCGGGCGCGAGGTGGGTGCGGCACGTCCCGCCCTGCTTGAAACCGGCTATGGCCCGTCCGGCCTGCCCCATATCGGCACGTTTGGCGAGGTGGCGCGTACATCATGGGTGCGTCAGGCCTTCACGAAGCTGACCGGCCTGCCCACGCGGCTGCTGGCGTTTTCCGATGACATGGACGCCCTGCGCAAGGTGCCCGAAAACGTGCCCAATCAGGAGATGCTGCGCCAGTTCATCGGCAGGCCGCTGTCGCGCGTGCCCGATCCGTTTGGCACGCATGAATCCTTTGCCGCCCACAACAATGCCCGTCTGCGCGCCTTCCTTGACGGGTTCGGGTTCGAATACGAATTCGCCTCTTCCACGCAGTATTACGAAGGGGGCCGCTTTGATGCGGCATTGAGACGCGTGCTGGAAGTGCATGACCGGATCGTGGCCGTGATCGCCCCCACGCTGGGTGAGGAACGCCGCGCCACCTATTCCCCCGTGCTGCCCATCCACCCGCGTACCGGCCAGGTGATGCAGGTGAAGATGGATGCCATCGATGCCGCAAATGGCACCGTGCGCTGGACCGATGACGAAGGTGAGACCTTCGAGACCCCGGTCACCGGCGGCCATGCCAAGATGCAGTGGAAGGCCGACTGGGCCATGCGCTGGTACGCGCTGGGCGTTGATTATGAAATGTCGGGCAAGGACCTGATCGACAGCGTGCGCCTGTCGGGAAAGATCTGCCGTATCCTTGGCGGCCAGCCGCCCGCGGGCCTGACCTATGAGCTCTTTCTGGACCAGAACGGGCAGAAGATTTCCAAGTCCAGGGGCAATGGCATATCGGTCGATGAATGGCTGCGCTATGCCCCGGCCGAAAGTCTGGGCCAGTACATGTTCAACGCCCCGCAGCGCGCCAAGCGCCTGTTCTTTGACGTGATCCCCAAGGCAACGGACGAATATCTGGCCCATGTGGCGAAGGCAAAGACCCTTGCGGCCGATGACGCGCAGCTTCTGACCAATCCGGCCTGGTTCATCCACAAGGGCACGATCCCGGCGGATGCGGGCAGCCCCGTCACCTTTGGCATGCTGCTCAACCTGGCCAGCGTGGCCAATGCCGAGACACCGGACGTGCTGTGGAAGTTCATCCAGCGCTATGACGCGCAGGCCACGCCCGAAAGCTGCCCGATGCTGGCGCGGCTGGTGGAACACGCCATTGTCTATTATGCCGATTTCGTGCGCCCCACGAAGCATTACCGCGCCCCGGATGCGCATGAGCGCGCGGCGCTGGCCGATCTGGCCGAGGCCCTGCGCGGGCTGGAGGGGACGGAGGCAACACCCGATGCCTGTCAGAACCTGGTGTTCGAGATTGGCAAGACCCATGGTTTCGAACCGCTGCGCGCGTGGTTCGGCTGCCTGTATGAAGTGCTGCTGGGGCAGAAGGAAGGTCCGCGTTTCGGGATTTTTGTCGCATTGTACGGGATTGCGGAAACCGTGGCCCTGATCGAGGCGGCCCTGACCCGTAACGAGGGAGCGGCGGCCTGAGGGCCAGCCCATGGCGGCACGTCCATCGCAAGCGGGCGGCGGCCCGCCTGATGAAACGGGACAGGCTCCCCCCGGGCCGTCACCCGCGCGGCGCAGGAGCGCGCTGATCCGCCACCTGCCGCATGTGATCGGGCTGCTGCTTCTGGTCGGCGCCGTGATCGTGGTCCAGCGGGAAGTGCGCAGCCTGCACTGGCACGACATAAGCATGGCGCTGGCCGCCATTCCCGCTACCACGCTCTGTGCGGGGGCGGGCTTTACGTTGCTGTCCTATCTTGTCCTGTCCCTGTATGACTGGCTTGCCGTGCGGCAGGTCGGCTGCAGGCTGTCCTTCAGGCGGACTGCATTTGCGGCCTTCTGTTCATATGTCCTGTCGCACAATCTTGGTTTTTCAGCCATTTCCGGTGCGGCCGTGCGCTTTCGGCTGTATGGCAACTGGGGGCTCCGACCGTTCCAGGTTGCCCAGATCATTGCCTTCTGTTCGGCCACCTACCTGCTGGGGGCCGCCGTGCTGGTGGGCGGTGTGCTTCTGCTGGAGCCGGGAACGGTGCCGTTTATCGGCAAGACGCTGCCCGCAATGGTGCTGCGGCTGGCGGGCGGACTGCTCTGGGCCGGGGTGGTGGCCTATGTCATCACGGGCCATTATGTGGACGAGGTAAAGGTCTGGCGGTGGCGCATCACTTTCCCCTCATCCGCCATGGCGGTCATGCAGACCGTGGTGGCGGCGCTGGAAGTGGCCGCCACCGCCGCCATCGCCTATACCTTCCTGCCCGTGGCGCATGGGCTGGATTATGGCACGTTCCTTGCCATCTACATCGCCTCCTACACTGCGGGGCTGGTGGCAAGCGTGCCCGGCGGGCTGGGGGTGTTCGACGGCACCATGATGCTGGCGCTGGGCGCCTACGTGCCCGCAACCCGCATCGTGACCGCCATCCTGATCTTCCGGCTGTTCTACTACATCGTGCCCCTGTTCGTGGCGGGAATCATGTTTGCCTCCCACGAACTGTTCCTGCGTGGCGATGCGGCCCTTGCACGCAAGAACGGTGCCCGCAGCCCGGTGCGCGGCCCCCGTACCGGTCGCGCCAGCCAGGTCATCCGGGAAAGTGAGGCCGATTTTTCCGTGGCGGTGGCCACCGGCGCGGTTTCGCTATGTGGCGGCCTGCTTCTGGCGCTGACCCTGCTTGACCCCGAGAACTGGCTTAATGCCGGACGTCTGCAGCCGGTCTTTGCCATGGTGGGGGACTACCTGCTTTCGCTGGCCGGTGTTGCGCTGATCGGGCTGGGGATAGGCCTGTCCCAACGTGTCATACTGGCATGGAAGGCCACGCTGGTTTTGCTGGCGGGGGCGTGCGTGCTGACCCTGCTGCGTGGCTCGCCCATGGCGGTACCGGGGCTGCTCATGCTGGTCTGCATGCTGATTGCGCCGTTCCGTGGTTCCTATTACCGCCATGCCCGTATCATGAGCGAGCCTCTTTCCTCCCAGACCATCCTTTCACTGGTACTGCTGATCAGTTCCATCGTGGTGCTGGTACTGGCGGGACCGCATGATTCGGCGGGGGGAAGCTGGTGGGAGATCATGCTGTTCGCGACCCGCCCCGGCATCGCGCAGTGGACTCTGGGGCTGGCGGTCATGCTGGGCCTGACCATGATCGTGCGGCTGGTACGGCCGGGGCGCATTCCCGTCATGCCATGGGATGCGGCCACGCGTGCGCAGTACGGTGCGCTGGACCATGCGTTCGAGGGGCTGGGTCAGGTCACCCCGCCCCCCGCAGGTCTGATCGCCGGCGCGCGCCGGCAGGCCCTGCTGCCGTTCGTGCGGCTGGGGCCGTACCTGGTCGGACTGGGGGACCCGGCAGGCAATATGGACGACTGTGTTTCCGCCATCTGGTGGCTGCGTGACCTGGCGGTGCAGGAAGGCTGCCAGCCGGTTTTCTGGCGGGCGGGCATGTGCCTGCTGCCGGTCTATAACGAACTGGGGCTGACCCCGTGGCCCCTGACGGATGAGGGAGATCGCAGCCATCCCTGTTTCCTGTGTGCGGCGGCAGATGACCTGACCATGGTCAGGGCACTCATGCGCAAGGCCTTCGTGCCAACCGGAGCGGATCGGTGCTAAGGATCATGCACCATCGTCTGACCAACAGAAGGCACGGGCCATGACGGCACATGCGGGGCTGCTGACCCATTTTTCCACCGTGGTGGGGCTGCCCAGCCTGTCGGGTGCCTTTCTCATGGCGTTTCCGGCCCTGTTTTCCATCGTCAATCCGCTGGGTGCCGCCCTTATTTTCGCGCAGGTCACGGGGGGGCAGTCACGGCGGACCTGTGTCGCGCTGGCGCGGCAGGTTGCGTTCTATTCCGCCGTGCTCATGCTGGCTTCCATATGGGTCGGGGGGCTGGTACTGTCGTTTTTCGGCATTACGATCGATGCGCTGCGCATTGCCGGTGGGCTGGTGGTGGCCGTGCGGGCCTGGTCACTGCTTCAGGCACCGGAGACGGAAGAAGCCCGCAAACAGGCCCAGGGCAGCACGGTACAGGCCAGCGCCAACATCATGGGGCAGGCGTTCTTTCCCCTGACCATGCCCTTTGCCGTAGGCCCGGGCACGATTGCGGTAGCGATTGCATTGGGGTCCGAAGGGCCGCCAACGGGCAATCATATGGTGTTCTATGCCGTGCTCTCGCTTGCGGGCGTGCTGGTGGCGGCCATTGTATGGGCAGCCTATACCTATGCCGATCAGCTGCTTTACCTGCTGGGCACGACCGGCACGCGTATCGTCTCGCGCCTGGCCGCACTGATCCTGCTTTCCATTGGCGTGCAGATCCTGATTACGGGTGTGCAGGGTGTCATTCTGTCCAGCGCGCATGCCGTGCTGCTCATGGCCAGCTAGAAATCGCCGGATTTCCGCCCCACGCGACGATGGAGTACCAGATATTCTTGCATACCGGGCGCCGTCCCCCTGCCTGGCTGTGGGCCAGCAGGTCAGGAAGTGGGAGCTGGTGCGATAGCGGGTAATGGCTGACCTGCCAGCACGGCCTGCACGCAGGCCCGCAGCGCCGGCAGCACATCGCTGCCAAAGCGTGGCGTGCGTCGCTCCCACGCCCCGGTGCGCCATGAAGGGTGCGGCAGCGGAAAGTACCGTGGCAGATACCGGCGGAAATCAAGACAGCGTTCGCTGACCCGTCCCCTGCCCAGAATATGCTGCTGGGCATAGGACCCCACCACAAGTGTCAGGGTGATGTCTGGCATCTGTGCCATGATGCGCGTGCGCCACTGCGGCGCGCATTCAGGGCGGGGCGGGCAGTCTCCGCCCTGTGGCAGGCGGCCGGGATAGCACAGCCCCATGGGTACCAGCGCGATACGACTCGAATCGTAAAAGGTCGCCCGGTCTATGCCCATCCAGTTACGGAGCCGGTCGCCCGATGCGTCGTTGAATGACTGCCCGGTTTCATGTACCCGCGTGCCCGGGGCCTGACTTGCGATCAGCAGCCGTGCCGTGCGGGAGACATGCAGCACCGGACGGGGACCAAGCGGCAGATGGGCGGCACAGATCTGGCAGGCGCGGATGGCGTCAAGCAGTTCCTGCAGGGTTTCGGTCATGGCCCGGTCCCTATGCCGCCAGCAGGTCGCGTACCCATGGGGGCACGGTGCGGGTGGCTGGTCCCAGAATGACCTGTTCGAAAGCGGAAGCTCCCCGTGGGGCTTCAAGGTTGAACAGCACCGTATCCGCATGATCGGTCACGCTGTTTACAAACCCCGCCGCCGGATAAACGACGCCGGATGTGCCGATGGCAACGAACAGGTTATACCAAGGGCTATCACCTTTGACCTATATGAGCCCAGTTTCTGAGACCGATGGATCGGATGGTCTGTGGCAGGGCGGTGAGGTTGTTCCATGCGGTGCATGCGGCTTCGATGATGTGTTCGATGCCACTGAACACGGTGTTGGACAGCCAGTTGGCGCGGAGGAACTGCCAGATATTCTCGACCGGGTTCAGTTCGGGCGCGCGGGACGGCAGGAAGACCAGGCTGACGTTGCGCGGCAGTCTGAGTTTGGGTGTCGTATGCCAGCCGGCACGATCGAGCAGGACGACGGCATGGGCGCCGCGTGCGACGCAGCGTGAGATTTCCTCGATATGCAGTTGCATGCTGGCCGTGCCGGTAAACGGCAGCACCAGGCCTGCCGCCTTGCCAAGTGCCGGGCAGATCGCCCCGAACAGCCAGGCATTCTCGTAGCGCTGGTCGGCCGGCTGGCGTGGTCGGGTGCCACGCCGCGCCCATTGTCGGACAAGGCCGTTCTTCTGCCCGATGCGGGCCTCGTCCTGAAACCAGAGTTCAATCCGCCTGCCCTTGGGCAGATGTCCGGTGTGGGCGCTCAGGATCGTGGGGAAGTTTTTTTAAACGCGTCCATGACGGATGGATCCTGTCCGGGGTGACGCGGACGCGCGCTGACGTGGCTGAACCCAAGCCGCTTCAGCAGGGTGGAGACATGGCGTTCGTGATAGGAGACGCCAAAACGCTCTTCGATGACCCGCTGAAGATCGACCCGACGCCAGCGCACCACACCGTCCCGGGCACGGTCAGGCCCTGTCGTGACCAGCGCCGATAATTCTGCCAGTTGGTCCGCTGTCAGGCGGCAGACCGACCCGTTGCGCCATTGGTCCCGCAAACCATCCGGCCCCGTAGCATTGAACCGGTGCACCCAGTCCCGCAGGGTTTGCCGGTCCATGCCGCCGATCCGCGCCGCTTCGCCACGGCTGGCACCATCGCGCACCGCAGCCAGAGACAAAAGGCGCCGTGCAACATTCGCATCCCGCGTACGAGAAGCCAGACGTCGTAACGCAGAAGCCGTATAATCCGTCCGTAAAGCAATCGCACCAGCCATTCCCGATCCTCCCTCTCACAACAGAATCAGAACAGGCCCTTCGCGTCACTTCACAGATGAGTCAGAGACAATAGCCCTTGGTATTACAGTCATCCAGTCGCCGGGCAATGGTTTCCATATGATAGGGCATCTCCCCGAACCAGACGATATCGGGCCGCAGCGTGGGCCGCGTGCAATGGGGGCAGGGGGTATCAGGATAGCAGTCGGTGTGCCAGGGCGGAGTCGCGTGGCAGTGGGTGCAGCGCAGGCGCAGCAGTTCACCATGCATGTGGATTACATCATGGCTCCCGGCGCGTTCATGCAGGTCATCTATGTTCTGGGTGATGATGGTGATCTGGCCATCCCACTGGCTGTCCCGTGCCGCCTGTTCCAGTCTGGCCAGTGCCTCATGGGCGGCATTGGGCTGCACACCAGATAGCTGTGCCCTCAGGCCGTTATAAAAACGGTCCACACGGAGCGGGTCATGCCGGAAGCCTTCCGGTGTGCAGATATCCTCGATTCGTTCATGATTCCATAACCCGTCCGCACCCCGGAACGTCTGCAGTCCGGATTCCTGGCTTATGCCCGCGCCAGTCAGTACCACGATGCGCTGCATGCTGGAGTCTCCCCTTGATGATCGCATGATGCAGTGTGGGCGCGCGCCCTACATAAGAAAACCGCCATGGGCGGAACCCATGGCGGTTTTACAGATCCGGCATTCAGGGAAAGGGTGGCTCCGGGGAGCCACCCTGCCGCATTACTGTGCGGCGTCCTGACCGGTGTGTGTCTGCGGTGCAAACGTCCAGCCTGAGCCATAAGGCTGCGGCAGGAAGACCGACCAGCCACTGCTCATGCTGTTCCAGCCGGAACTGGAGACCGGAGCCCCCGTGTCACGCAGCTTGGTTACATCCGCAGCCGTCACGCTGCCGGGTGCCTTGTTGCCCCAGCTGGTGCGGATGAAGTTGACCACATCAGCAATCTGCTGGGCGGACAGCGACTTGCTGTAACCCGGCATGGCCACCGCGGACGGTGCCCAGTTGCTCGGCGGCAGCACGCCACCATGCGCAATCACGTTCACCAGCGAGGTCGGGTTCTCGGTCACGACAACCGGGTTGCCGGCCAGCGGCGGGAACATGCGGGCCACACCACCACCGTCGTTACGGTGACAGATGGCGCATTCCTTCACATACGTATCAGCACCCGGGACACTGGCGGTATTACCCGAAGCCAGCATGGTCGCGGTGGACGGATCGTAGGTGTAGCTACCCTGTGAAGGCGGTACCGGCGGCAGGCTCTTCAGGTACTTCGCGATGGCATGCAGGTCTGCATCGGTGAAGTACTGGGTGCTCCATGCCACCACATCGCCCATGCCACCGAATACGGCGGAGTGGTCGATACGGCCGGACTTGAGGAAGGTGTAGATGTCATCCTCGGACCACCGGCCCAGACCCACGACCGGATCATTGCGCAGGCTCGGCGCGACCCAGTTGTCGATCGGTGCGCCACCGGACAGGAAGTCAGGACCACCGGATGCATCCAGGGCCTTTTCCTGCATGGCGAAGCCACGTGGTGTATGGCAGGCGCCGCAATGGCCCGGCCCCGTCACCAGATAGTCACCCCGTGCGATATCGGCATCCGTGCCGGGCGCAGGGACGTACTCCTTGGGCGAGGGCGAGAACATCATGCGCCAGATGCCCAGCGGCCAGCGCATGGACAGCGGCCAGGAAATTTCCGGCTGCTTGTCAGGCTGCGCGACCGGCTTCACCCCGTGCATGAAGTAGGCATACAGCGCCTGGATGTCTTCCTTCGTCATGCGTGAGAAGGAGGGATAGGGCATGGCCGGATAGAGCGTGGACCCATCCTTGCGGATGCCATGCCGGATGGCCTGGTCAAATTCCTCGAGCGTGTAACGGCCGATACCGTAGGTCGGGTCCGGCGTGATGTTCGTGGAATAGATTGTGCCGATGGGGCTCTTGATCTCGAGTCCACCCGCATAAGCCTGACCGTGGAGGGAGGTATGACACGCTACGCAGTCACCCAGTCGTGCGACATACGCCCCCTTTTCGACTAGCGCGGAGTCGGCACTGGGCGTCTGAGCCAATGCCGTCCCTGCCAGCAGACTAAACGCTGCCGCGCTGAATGTCACCTTAAGCCTGTTGATCATTATGTTCACCATCATGCGTCGCGTCGATGCGAAAAATTGTCAAAACCGGGAGATTACGGCTGCTGCTCGGGGATACCGGCAGTGTTCTTCCGGGCATCAACTTCCCTCTGATAGGTCTCGTTCGCACGCTTGATCAGGAACTGACGGATGTCCTCAATCTCGGTCGGGTTCATGCTGCTGTCGAAGCGGTCCATACCATAGGCGGTAAGCGCGCCGCGGCCGACAACGTTGTAGAACGCATCCTCATGACGGATGGAACCGGACCAGCGCAGGTCAGGCAGCACACCGGCACCTTCGGCATTGTCGCCATGGCAGGCGGCGCAATACGTCTGGAACTGGAAGTAGCCGTTATCCGTGCGCTTGCTGTCGAATTCCGCCGGCGGCTTGACGGGCAGGAAGCCCTGGTCGTTCTGCTTGGGCAGCGGGCTGGACTTGCCATCGAGCGAGAAGGCGATGATGCGCGAGTGGTTGACGGTCCAGCCGCTGGTACGGGCCAGGCCACCAAGGAAGAACGGATAGATGCCGCCCCAGCCCACTTCAACCGCAACATACTGCTTGCCATTGGCAAGGTAGCTTACAGGCGGCGCAATGATGCCGCTGTCTGCCACGAAGTGGAACAGGTCGGAACCGTTCGTCGCGTCATAGGCATGGAATTCGCCGTTTGCCAGGCCCTGGAACAGCAGGTCGCCGCCAGTTGCCAGGATACCGCCATTCCACGGACCCTTGTGGTCCACGCGCCAGGCTTCAGCCTGCTTCTGCGGATCCCACGCCACGATCCAGCCCTTCAGGTCCTTCACGAAGGCCTGCTTGGCTTCGGGCGAGTCGGGAATGCCGACCTTGTTCATGTCCAGACCCAGGTTCCAGCTGTCCGGGTGCGGGGTGAAGCCGCCAACCTGGTTGGTGTACAGGAAGGGAACCTGCTGCGCCGGGATATAGACCAGTCCGGTCTTGGGGCTGAACGCCATGGCCGCGAAGTTATGGCCGCCAAGGTCGCCCGGAATGCCGTACCAGTCCTTGCCCGTAAGCGTATAGAGCGCATCGGGGTTGTAGATCGGGCGACCGGTCTTGGGATCAAGGCCGCTGGCCCAGTTCACATAGACGTAGTTCTTGCCCGAGATGAACTCGCCGGTCTTCGCATCGATGATGTAGAAGAAGCCGTTCTTCGGTGCGTGAACGATGACGTGGCGGGTCTCACCGTTGATCGGCAGGTCAAGTGTCATGATCTGCTGGACCGAGGTGAAGTCCCACTGGTCCATCGGCGTTTCCTGGAAATGCCAGACGTACTCGCCGGTTTCCGGCTTCAGTGCGACGATGCTGCCCAGGAACAGGTTGTCGCCCTTGCCTTCGGAACGGTACTTGTAGTTCCACGGCGAACCGTTGCCCACACCCAGATAGACCAGGTCGGTCACGGGGTCATACACGAGCGAATCCCACACCGTGCCGCCGCCACCCTGGCGGGTCCAGGCGCCGGTCGGGCTCCAGGTCTGGTAGGCCTTGTTCATCAGCACGCTGTCGGACGCGGCGTGGTCAGGCTCGTTCTTGGGGTTCGGAACCGTGAAGAAGCGCCAGTCGACCTTGCCGGTTTCCGCATCGAATGCCGTGACGAAGCCACGGGCACCGAATTCGGAGCCACCGTTACCGATGATCACGCGGCCCTTGGCGATGCGCGGCGCGCCGTCAACCGTATAGGAACGCTGCTTGCCCAGCTGGGCTTCGGGCGGGATGGTGTTGACACTCCAGACCAGCTTGCCGGTCTTGGCGTCCAGCGCGATCAGGCGGCCATCGAACGTGCCGAAATAGACCTTGCCATTCCAGTAGGCGGCGCCACGGTTGACCGTGTCGCAGCAGCCCTTGTCGGCAATGTTGCCGGGCACGCGCGGGTCATAGGACCACAGCAGCTTGCCGGTCGCGGCATCAACGGCCTTCATCATGCTCCAGTTGGTGGTGGCGTACATGACACCATCGACAACCAGCGGCGTGCCTTCCTGGCCACGGTTGGTATCGAGATCCAGATACCAGGCCAGCTTGAGGTTACCAACGTTGGAACGGTTGATCTGGTCCAGCGGGCTGTAACGCTGTTCAGAATAGGTGCGGCCGTAGGTCATCCAGTTGCCGGGGTGATCATCGGCATGGATGATCGCTTCCCCCGTGGCGCCCTGCCCCTCATCCGCGGATGCCATGACGGCATGACCCGAGATGAGAGCCGCACATATCGTTCCGGCTGTAAGCGTTCTGCTCAGAGAACGTCTTTTTCCGAAAACGGCAGAAATCATATGTGATGTCCTCCGAAAACTAACGGTTTCGAATTCAGGACGCCCGCCACTGCAACTTTCCGCCCGGGCAGGCTTTCTGAATGCAACCGGGAAAAAGCACGGGGCGCGCTTCTTTCCCGACCAGACAGGAAACCGGCTTCAGGCAGGCTGGAAAAGCAGGTAGTCCGTTTCATCCGAACATACTGAGGCTAGCACGCCCGTCTCCTGACATTTTAGTGTTCAGGATCACGGAAACGTGAACATGTTGTCGTATAAGCAATGATCCAGATAACTTCGTAATGCAGATGTTTCCTGAAAATCTGTTGATATAGCTATAAAAATGACAAGATGTGTCTCGCGGGCACAGGTAGGCCATTCACAATAGGTCGGCAGAAATATATTTTTATTATTCATAAATGGAATGAATTTTGAGTTACATTTCCGCCGAACGGACAGCCGGACGGCGGAGAATCAGGACGCCAGCGGGTAATGTTCCAGTGCCTCGTAAAAGGGGCCGTCAGCCTGGCGGATGGAGCGGAAAAGGGTAAAGTGCCCTACCATTTCAGCCTCCCGCATGGATGGAAGGCCAGCCAGCCAGCGCTGCCGCCGTGCGGGATCCGGATTCTGCAGCCGCCCCAGTGTGACATGCGGCACGAAGCGTCTCCCGCCCGGTGTCGGCATGGGCAGGGCACGGTTAAGGACCGAGCGGATGCGGTTGCGCAGGTGTACCAGGGCAGGATCCGGCGCGCAGCCGATCCAGAGCACGTCGGCGCCAGGGGTCTCGAACAGGCCGGGAGCCGTCAACCGTACCGGGGGAGGTGCCGCATGGATGGAGGCAAGCGCATGATGGATCTCCTCCAGCAGATGATACTGGCTGATTTCCCCAAGGAAGTGCAGCGTGAGGTGATAGGACTCCGGCGCGGTCCACTCCACGTCGGGCAGGCTGCCCCGCATTTCGCCAAGTGCATGGATGATGGCAGGCGGAAGTTCCAGACCAATGAAAAGACGCATGAAGATCCTGCCTGTAAAAGGGAGAAAGAGCATATGCCGGACTGACAGGTGTACAGTATATATAAGGAGATGTGCCCGCAGGGCATGTTGCCGTATTGTAATGCGTTGGACACGCTGCCGTGCTTGAACGTGTTCTACCATGATCCCACATGCTGGGAGAGGCACGTCAGTCAAGGACGTGGAGGAAGGAAACACAATGGCTTTTGGCCCTGATTCGCGGAGTTTCATCCGCCCCACCGCTGATAGCGCCGCGGGCTCTGTCGATATGGGCCTGCGGGCCTATATGCTGCGGGTCTATAACTGGATGGCATCGGGACTGGTCCTGACCGGGATTGTCGCGTACCTGATTGCCAATACCGGTCTGCAGGCGCTGTTCTACCAGCATGTGCCACTCCCCACGGGGGGGATGGCACTCAGACCGACCGCACTGTCCATGCTGGCGATGATCGCCCCGCTGGGCTTTGTCATGGTCATGTCGTTTGGCGTCAACAGGCTGTCCACCCAGGCGGTGCAGACCCTGTTCTGGCTGTTCTGTGGCGTCATGGGCGCCAGCATGTCCAACATCTTCCTGGTATTCACCGGCGTTTCGGTCACGCGGGTGTTCTTCATTACCGCTGCCACGTTCTGCACCATGTCGATCTGGGGTTACACGACTCGTACGGATCTCAGCCGCTTCGGCTCGTTCCTGATGATGGGGCTGTTTGGGCTGATCATCGCGGGGGTGGTGAACATGTTCCTGCACAGCCCGGGTCTGTATTTTGTCTACAGCGCGGTTGGCGTGCTGCTGTTCGTTGGCCTGACCATGTTCGACACCCAGCGCATCAAGGCGACCTACCAGCAGTTTGCCTATTACGAAGGGGCGGACCAGGCGGCCAAGCGTTCCGTTTATGACGCGCTCAACCTGTACCTGAACTTCATCAACCTTTTCCAGTTCCTGCTGCAGTTCATGGGTGTGCGCAACAACAGCAACGACTGATATGGTCGTGTAGGAGTCCTGACATATCCAGACCGATGGGGTCTGGTATGAAGAATACGGGAAGGGCCGTCACGCAAGTGGCGGCCCTTTTTCGTGAAATGAGACCTTCAGCGTGCAGTTTGTTAAAAAAGATAAGACTTATTCATATATAGAAAATATTAAATGACGAGAGTGTGAGGTGGATGTCACTTAGGCAACTCATTGTAAAATATGGCCTTTTTTAAATAAATTTTTGGAAATGAAATCTATTGAAATATTATGTGAAGGCTTGCCTCTGAGGCCATTCCGGTCGGATAACCCTTGAATAGAAAAACTATATGAAAGGGTATGCGGCACAGAACATGCGCTTCAGCACACAGGATGGCATCGCGATTTATGGTCCGATCTGCCCTGATAGTAATGATTACGTAAGGTCTGGCGGGCCGTATTGATCAAGATCATGGTCAGCCGGTCGGCTACTAACTCATGACGGATGCAAACCGAAAGCGAGCGTTTTTCGATTTCGGAAGTCGACTTAGGCGCGATGTCGCTGGGTGCCGGGGGAAAGCCGGATGCGTTTTTCCCGCCAAGCGTATAACGTGGCCGTTGTTGTCTAAGCCCGTGGATGAAGCGAGGATGTGAGCAAAACAGGGTGATGTCGAAACCAACGAGGCGTGAGATGAAGAAAAAAATCTTGCCAAGATTAACAAAGCTGATGAGTCTATCTTCAGCAGCGCTGTTAGCAGGCTGCACATGGGATACACTCGACCCCAAGGGCGTGATCGGTGCTCAGGAAAAAAGCCTGATCCTGACCTCGACCTACGCGATGCTGCTGGTTGTCATACCGGTATGTATCCTGACGCTGCTGTTCGCATGGCAGTACCGTCAGTCCAACACTTCGGCGGAATACCTGCCGAAATGGTCGCATTCCAACAAGATCGAGGTTGTCATCTGGGCCGTTCCCAGCCTGATCATCCTGTTCCTGGCGGTGCTGACCTATCAGACATGTCATTCGCTTGACCCGTACAAGCCGATTGAGGCTGATGCCAACGTCAAGCCCATTCATGTCGATGTTGTGGCACTGGACTGGAAGTGGCTCTTCATCTATCCGGATGAGGGGATCGCGACCGTCAACCAGATGGCCATGCCGGTGAATACGCCGGTTGATTTCCGGATCACCTCTGACTCCGTGATGAACTCGTTCTTCATCCCGCAGCTCGGTACGATGATCTACGCCATGGCCGGGATGCAGACACAGCTGCATCTGATCGCCAATGAAGCGGGTGATTTCCAGGGTGAATCCTCCAACTTCAGCGGCCGTGGCTTCTCCGACATGCGTTTCCGTGCGCTGGCAATGCCTGCGGACCAGTACAGCGCATGGGTAGAGAAGGTTAAGGCTTCTTCCGAGCAGCTGGACAGCGCAAGCTATCCGAAGCTGGCCGCGCCGAGCGAGGCCAACCCGGTTGAATACTTCTCGCATGTCGATGCGGGTCTCTTCGATGATATCGTTGCCAAGTACAACAACGGCATGGTCATGGATAAGAGCACCGGCAAGATGCTGCATGTGCAGCAGTCCGCGATGTCCGACATGAACATGAAGGAATAGGACAGATGTTTGGCAAATTGACTTTGTCGGCCATTCCTTATGATGTGCCGATCCTTGTTGGGACGTTCATCGGTGCGGCCATTGCTGGCCTCGCTGTTGTCGGTCTCATCACCTATTACGGTAAATGGGGCTACCTGTGGCGTGAATGGCTGACCTCGGTCGACCACAAGCGCATTGGTGTCATGTATATCGTTGTTGCCCTCGTGGCGCTGTTCCGTGGTTTTGCGGACGCGATCATGATGCGCTCCCAGCTCGCGCCGGCCTATGCCGGTAACCCCGGCTACCTGCCGCCGCACCATTATGACCAGATCTTCTCCGCCCACGGCACCATCATGATTTTCTTCATGGCCATGGCGTTCATGCAGGGTCTGATGAACATCGTGGTGCCGCTGCAGATCGGTGCGCGCGACGTGGCCTTCCCCTTCGTGAACACGCTGAGCTTCTGGATGACGACCATCAGCTTCCTGCTGGTCAACGTCTCGCTGTTCATCGGTGAGTTCTCGCAGTGCGGCTGGCTGGCCTATCCGCCCCTGTCCGAGCAGCAGTTCAGCCCCGGTGTCGGTGTTGACTACTATATCTGGGCGGTTCAGCTGTCCGGTGTGGGCACGCTGCTGACGGGTGTGAACTTCTTCGCCACCATCGTTAAGATGCGTGCGCCTGGCATGACCTACATGCGTATGCCGGTGTTCACCTGGACCATCTTCTGCACGACCGTGCTGATCATGGTTGCCTTCCCGATCCTGACGGTCGCCATGGGCCTGCTGGGTCTGGACCGTTACCTGGGCATGCACTTCTTCACCAATGACGGCGGCGGCAACCAGATGCTCTATCTGAGCGTGATCTGGGGCTGGGGCCATCCGGAAGTGTACATCCTGGTCCTGCCTGCCTTCGGTGCCTTCTCCGAAATCACGCAGACCTTCTCCCGCAAGCCGCTGTTCGGCTACAAGACCATGGTCTACGCGACCGCTTCCATCATGGTCCTGTCGCTGGTGGTGTGGGTTCACCACTTCTTCACCATGGGTGCCGGCCCGAACGTGAATGCGTTCTTCGGTATCATGACGATGATCATCGCGGTTCCGACCGGGGTGAAGATCTTCAACTGGCTGTTCACGATGTACAAGGGGCGTATCGAATTCCACGCGACCATGTACTGGGTGATCGGCTTCATGATCACCTTCTCGATCGGTGGTATGACGGGCGTCATGCTGGCCATCCCGGCCTCTGACTTCGTTCTCCACAACTCGCTGTTCGTGATCGCCCACTTCCATAACGTGATCATCGGTGGCGTGTACTTCGGTTACGTTGCTGCCATGAACTTCTGGTTCCCGAAGGCTTTCGGCTTCAAGCTGAACGAAACCTGGGGCAAGCGCGCGTTCTGGCTGTGGTTCGTTGGCTTCTACTTCGCCTTCGTTCCGCTGTATGTCCTTGGTTTCGAGGGCATGACCCGTCGTATGAACCACTACGACAACCCCGAATGGCACCCGTGGCTGCTGCTGGCTGAAGTTGGCGCCGTCATGATTGCTTGCGGTATCGTGTGCCAGCTGACCCAGCTGTATGTCTCGATCCGTGACCGTAACCTGGCTGAAAACCTGGACCTGACGGGCGATCCCTGGAACGCACGTACGCTGGAATGGTCCACGTCTTCGCCCCCGCCGTTCTACAACTTTGCGATCCTGCCGGAAGTGCATGAGCTCGATGCTTTTGCTCACGACAAGGAAGCTGGTATCGACACCCGTCAGGCCGGTGGTAACTACCAGCCGATCCACATGCCCAAGAATACGGCATGCGGTTTCCTGATCGGTGCCTTCAGCTTCGTGCTTGGCTTCGGTGCGATCTGGTACATCTGGTGGCTGGCGGCCGTCGGTCTGATCGGTGTCATCGCTACGGTGATCGCCCGCTCGTCCGACAATGACGTCGACTACTATGTGCCGGTGTCCGAGGTGGTTCGCATTGAGCAGGAGCACACCCATAAACTTATGGCAGCACAGGCAGCGGAATAATGGCGCAAAACATGACTGCTGATGCAGGCCATGCCCATGATGAACACCACGAATCTCCCGTGGTGTTCGGGTTCTGGCTGTATCTGATGACGGACTGCATCATCTTCGGTACACTGTTTGCAGTGTTCGCGGTGCTGCGTGACCAGTTTGCCGGCGGTCCGACCGGCCACGAAGTGTTCGAACTTTCGGGTGTTGGCATTGAAACGGCAATCCTGCTGTTCAGCTCCATCACCTACGGTTTCGGCATGATTGCTGCCCACGAGAACAAGGTCAGCACCATGCGGACCTGGCTCGGGGTGACCTTCCTGCTGGGCCTGGGCTTCCTGTTCATGGAAATCCGTGAGTTCTCGCACATGATTGCCGAAGGCAACGGCCCGGATCGCAGCGCGTTCCTGTCGTCGTTCTTCACGCTGGTTGGCACGCATGGTCTGCATGTCACCTGCGGCCTGCTGTGGATGGCGGTCCTGCTGTTCCAGACGGCTGGCAAGACCGAGCTGAACGAGCGCATGATGGGCAAGCTGACCTGCCTCAGCCTGTTCTGGCACTTTCTGGACATTGTCTGGATCTGTGTCTTCTCCTTTGTCTATCTGATGAGTGTGATCTGATGGGAGACCATATTTCTTCCTCGGGAGAGAGCCACGGGAGCGTAGGGTCTTACCTTACCGGGTTCGTACTTGCTGTTATCCTCACGGTTGCAGCATTCGGTCTGGTGATGTCGCATGCGATGTCACCCTCCGCCACGGGCGGGGCGATTGCCCTGCTGGCGGTTGTCCAGATCGTTGTTCACCTGATCTACTTCCTGCACATGAACGGTTCGTCCGAGCAGCGCTGGAATGTCATGGCATTTGTCTTCACGGTGCTGTCGGTTCTGGTCCTTGTGGCCGGCACGATGTTCATCATGCATGACACGTCCATCAACATGATGTCGCGCTAAGCGGTATCATGTCGGGGTTCGGGAGCAGGTGACTGCCCCCGGGCCGGACAGCATAAAAAAAGACCGGCACGGGATACCGTGCCGGTCTTTTTTATTGGGGAAAGTGATCCCGCGGCCACGGCCGGGATCAGCCTTTCTGCGGTTCGGGAGAGAGAAGCTCCTTCTTGTTGGGCTTGTCTTTCCATTCCTCGGCATCGGCCGGGGCATCGAGCTTGCGCGTGATGTTGGGCCACACGGCGGCGTATTTGGCATTCAGTTCGGCCCAGGGGGTGGCGCGATCGTCGCTATCGGGGAAGATGGCCTCAGCCGGGCATTCGGGTTCGCACACACCACAGTCGATGCATTCATCCGGATTGATTACGAGAAAGTTCTCACCCGCGTAGAAGCAGTCAACCGGACAGACTTCGACACAATCCGTGAATTTGCAGCGAATGCAGTTTTCGGTGACCACATAGGTCATCGCCTATCTCCGATCATTATTTGTTCGGCCTGCGGCAATAGGCCCGGCCATTGAAAGGGATGAGGCGCCACGCGGGGCATGACCTCATCGGGAATGGCGGAAGATATGAGAGTGTTTTCCTGTCGTGGCAAGCCCAAGACGGCGGGTAATGCATAATCAGGGCCAGCATGGGCGGCAGTGCCACAATATTCAGACAGTTTCCGGAACAATTTCATACAGAAGTTGTGCAAGCGGCGCGGATTGCCGCCGTTCGGCACAGGCCCTGACATGTATCACGATGACCGTCTTCCTGTCTGGCGCGGGCAGGGTCAGGATATCCCCGATATGGACCTGGGCATGGGCCTTGGTCACGCGCTGGCGGTTTATGCGGACCTGCCCGCCTGTTGCCAGTTGCGCGCAGGCAGAGCGGCTCCGGCCAAAACGGGCATGGAGCAGCCACAGGTCCAGCCGCTGGACAGTTATGGTCGGGGGGGATTGGGGCTGTTTCATGGCGGTCAGGAACGGTTGAAAAGGGTGGCAAGGGCGGCAAAAGGGCTGTCGGGCCGGGTGGAACGGCGGCCCGGTGCGGGCTGCTGCGGCTTTCCGGCCCTGCGGGGGGGCGTGCGGGGTGTTTTTCCTTTCCTGCCATTCTCGTCCCTTGGCTGGAACCGGATCATGAGTGGCGCGGGCGGCCCGTAACTGTCAGCCGCCATGGGGCGGGGATGATGGACCCGCAGGTCCAGCCCCTTCATTACGGCAGGGAGCATTTCACGCCGTACGCCCAGGCGGGAGGCGAGGAGAGGGGGGAGTGGCACGGGCGCATGCCGGGTCATCCGCGCCAGTTCAAGAACGAATTTTTCCGCTATATCCAGCCTGATCCGCACCGGCCCCGCATCCAGCCAGCCCATCCGGTCCATGAAGGCGGCAGGCAGCGCATCGGGTGCAAGGGTCACGCGGCCCATGGCGGGCAGGGGCGGACAGGGCATGTCCAGGCTGATCGCCACAAGCCACCCGCGCAGTTGCATCGGGCGTTCCTTCAGGATTGCGGGCATGAACATGCTGTAATGCCCGACCCGTATGCCAAGCTGGCGCAGGCGGTGGAGCATGTCCGGGCGGGGGCGTTCGCCACGGTGCAGGGGGGCGATGCCCGCGCCCTCCAGCAGGCGGTGCACGATACCGCGCAGTTCCGGCGTGCCGGCCACCGCCGCCTGCACGGCGAACAGGGGCGCAAGATGCGTGCGCACTACCTGTCCGATCCACGACTGGAGGCGATCACGGATGCGCTCGCGCTGCGCATTGTCCAGCAGCGGGTTGTCAAGCACCTGCGGGCGGGGGGAAAGGACATCCCCGCCGGGGCGCATGCGGGCGATGGGCATGCCCTGCCACAGCACATGCGTCCCGTCGGCGGAGAAGACGAACTGCTGGTCATCATCACCCACCAGCAGGGCGACACGACGCGGAATTTCGCTGCGCACCGCCCGGCGGGCCGCGCGCATGAGCAGGCGGCCATCCTCGGCGTCCGTGTGTTCGCCCGCGATCAGGTCCAGTCCGGCAATGCGACCGACCTCATGCCCTTCCACCACCACGTTGCCCTGTGCGGTCACGGCGGAGAGCAGGCTGTCGTGCCCCCCTTCATCCAGCCGGCGGATCAGGGTCGTGGCGCGGCGGTCGACAAAGCGGGCAGTCAGCTGTTCGTGCAGCACATCGGACAGACGGTTCTCCGCCTCCCGCGTGCGGGCCTGCCAGTGCGCGGCATTGGTGATCCAGCTGGTCCGGGCCGCGATATAGCTGCACACCCTTATGCCCGCCAGCCGCTGCATCAGGCTGTCTATGGTGCCTTCCGTCTGGAAGAAATGGGTGATCTGGTTTTCCATCCACGCCGCCGGGATACGCCCATCGGTAATGAGATGGGTGAAGATGCGGCCGCACAGGCGGATATGGCTGTCATCACCCAGCTTGCGGAAATCGGGGATCTGGCAGCTTTCCCACAACAGCCGTGTGGCGGCGCGGGAATGGACCAGCGGGCGGATATCGCTGTTCGCCGCCAGTGCCGACAGGGTCAGCACGTCGCTTGCCTCATGCCCCGCCACCAGTTCCGGCCGGGGCGACGCACGGTTGAGGCTGGCCAGCAAGGTGGCGGGGGAGGAAAAGTCAAGCGCGCTGTTCCGCCATGCCAGGCGGGTCAGCGGGTCGAAACGGTGTTCCTCCACCGCTTCGGCCAGTTCCTCGTGCAGCGGGGGACAGGTACCGGTGGTGCCAAACGTGCCATCGCGCAGGCCACGCCCGGCGCGGCCCGCCACCTGCGCGATTTCCCCCGCATTGAGCGGGCGCACCCGCGTGCCATCGAATTTGGACAGGCTGGCAAAGGCCACATGGTTCACATCCATGTTCAGCCCCATGCCGATTGCATCGGTCGCGACCAGATAGTCGACTTCCTTTTCCTGGTACAGCGCCACCTGCGCATTGCGCGTGCGCGGTGAAAGCTGGCCCATGACAATGGCGCATCCGCCCCGCCTGCGGCGCAGCAGTTCGGCAATGGCGTAAACTTCGCTGGCGGAAAAGGCGACAATGGCCGAACGCGGGGGCAGGCGTGTCAGCTTGTGGCTTCCCGCATGGGTCAGTTGCGACAGGCGGGGCCGGTGCTCGATCTCGATGCCCGGCACCAGCCTGCGGATCAGGTTGCGGATGGTGTCGGCGCCCAGGAACATGGTCTCCGCCGTGCCGCGGGCATGGAGCAGCCGGTCGGTAAAGATGTGCCCCCGGTCCGGGTCGGCGCAGAGCTGGATCTCGTCCACCGCCACGAATTCCACCCGCCGGTCCAGCGGCATCGCTTCCACCGTGCACGAAAACCATCGTGCATTGGGCGGGATGATCTTTTCCTCGCCCGTTATCAGGGCCACGGCCTGCGCGCCCTTGCGGGCCACCATGCGGTCATAGTTCTCGCGCGCAAGCAGCCGGAGCGGGAAACCGATGATGCCGGAGCCATGCGAGAGCAGCCGTTCCATGGCCAGATGGGTCTTGCCGGTATTGGTCGGGCCGAGCACGGCCCGCACCACCCTGTCGGAATGGGAGCCGGAACCCTGTCCGGCCACTGTGCGATAGGGGCCACCAGTGCCCTTGGGTACACCCGTCATGATGCCATGCTCCGGCCAAGTGGCGGCAAATGCAAGCAAAACAACATGTGCGTGCCCTCGGGTGTTGCGTTGGCCGGATGCCGGACGCACCCTGCCCGATACGAAGCCATGCAGGATAGGGACGTTCAATGAACCCGTTGCAGACACATGACAGCCTGATTGCCCATGCCAGCGTTGGCGGGGAACCGGTCGGTACGGTGCATGCCATCCGCCCCGACATGCTTGATGGACTGCCCGCGCTGGTGGGCGAAGGGGCCGCCCGCTTTGCGCGGCAGGCCGGTTTTGCCGCGCGGCACGGGCAGGTCCAGCTCCTGCCCGATGCGGATGGCACCATTACCACCGCGCTGCTGGGTATTGCGGCGGAAGCGGAAGGTGCTGACCCGTTCGTGTTCGGTGCGCTGCCCGACTCGCTGCCCGCGGGGCCGTGGCGGGTCAGCGCGCCCGCCGATGTCACGGAGATGGAGATCGCGCTTGGCTTCTGCCTTGGCGCCTACCGCATGCCCGCCTTTGGCCGTGATACCGCACCCGCCGTACCCGCCGCGCGGCTGGTGGTGGCGGACCCGGCAGGGCAGGCCGCCAGCCAGATGGCGCAGTGCATGAACCTGGCCCGTTCGCTCATCAACACGCCACCCAACCTTATGGGACCGGATGATCTTGCCGCCGCGGCGGAATCCGCCCTGCTGCCGCTGGGGGCGCAGGTAGCTGTCCTGCGGGGCGCCCGGCTGGAGCATGATTTCCCCACCGTGCTGCATGTAGGCATGGGTTCGGAGCGTGCGCCCTGCGTGGTGGAAGCGCACTGGCAGGGCAGTGCTGCCACCGATGACGCGCCCCTGGTCTCGCTGGTGGGCAAGGGGGTGTGCTTTGACACGGGCGGCTATGACCTCAAGCCGCCATCCTCCATGCTGCGGATGAAAAAGGACATGGGGGGGGCTGCCATCATGCTTGCCCTTGCGCGCCTGATCATGCTGCGTGACCTGCCGGTCCGGCTGGAACTGCGGCTGGGCTGCGTGGAGAACAGCGTATCCGGTCGCGCCATGCGCCCATCCGACGTGGTGCGGACCCGCGCGGGGCTGACGGTAGAAATCGGCAATACCGATGCGGAGGGGAGACTCGTGCTGTGTGACCTGCTGCACGCGGCCTGTGGCCACCAGCCCGACCTGCTGGTCGATGCCGCTACCCTGACCGGCGCGGCCCGCGTGGCGCTTGGCCCGGATGTGCCAGCCCTGTTCAGCAACAATGACGAAACGGGTGAGGCTTTCGTTGCGGCTGGCCTGTCCTGTGGCGACCCGCTGTGGCGGCTGCCGCTCTGGCCGGGATACCGTAAATGGCTGCGCAGTCCGGTGGCAGACCTGAACAATATTTCATCCAAACCGATGGCGGGAGCCATTACGGCGGCTCTTTTTCTGGAGCATTTTGTCAAAACTGATGTGCGCTGGGTTCATATCGATACGTATGGATGGAATGATTCTGCACGGCCTGGCCGGCCGGAGGGTGGAGAAAGTCTAGGTTTAAGAGCAGTTTATGAATCCATATTAAAAATATTTAATATACAGGACAGAATGCAACGTTAAAGAAACAATCCTGATGGCGAACTAATTTGCCTGTTGCGACTTATATATGCCGTAAATGCCAATTATATAGGCAGCACCAGACAACATCATTCCAGCCCCGGTCCGATTCCGCATTCAGGCGGGCCAGGGGCGGGCCTGATAATTCGACAGAGGATTTCAACCGATGGCCAAGGCATCCCCGGCTAATACGGACCAGACGATCAACTCACTGCGCGACACCATTGTCGCCATGGTCCGCCGTGACGGCCCGGACCTGTCAGCACGCCAACTGGCCGTGTTCCTGACCTGCTATCTCAGCGATGACGCACACACCGTGCGTGGTCTTGCTGCGGAACTGAACGTGTCCAAGCCCGCCATCACCCGCGCGCTGGACCGGCTGAAGGACCTGGACCTGGCCCGCCGCACGCCGGACCCGATGGACCGTCGTTCCGTGCTGATCAAGCACACGCTCAAGGGCAACGCCTACCTGCGCGACCTGTGCCGCATCGTGACCGAAACCGCGGGTGCCGCACAGGAAAAGGTGGCCCCCCCGGCCCGCAAGGCACCCCGCGCACGCCGCGCGGAGGAACTGCGCCGCGCTGGCTGAGTTATCTGCGGGTCACCACGTATCCAGGAACGGAAAGGGTCTGATTCCCATGCGTATGTCACGCCGTCTGGCTGTTCTCGCCATTGCCATGGCGCCTCTTGCGGGTCTGCCGCACATGGCCATGGCTGAGGAATCCTCGCTCGGCACACCGTCGGGTGAGGTGAGCATGAAGTTCAAGTCACTTGATATTGGCGTCGGCCACACCTGGGGTACCGGCAAGCTGGTGTTCCAGCACCATACCTACCGCTTCAAGATCGAGGGCGGGTCGCTCGCGGCCGTGGGCTATGCCAACATCAAGGGGCATGGCACGGTCTACAACCTGAACAGGGTCAAGGATTTCGAGGGCAGTTACGGTGCCGTGAACGGTGACGTGACGGCAGGCACCGGCATCGGGGCCGTGCTGCTCAACAATCCGGCGGGCGTGCGGATCCGGCTTGATACATCCAGTTCCGGTGGCCGCCTGGCCGCCGCGGCACAGGGTATGAAGATTACCCTGACCAAGTAGTGGACCCACTATCTGCCGCTACGGGACGGGGGGAATGGCCAGCAGGCCGTTCCCCCCGTTTTTCGTTCTACCACGCCAGTCCCGCCACGTGGCGGACCCGCCGGGCAACGGTTACGCCCCAGGCCACTTGGATGCAGCCCAGCATGATCAGCGGCGCTGTCAGGCCCACGACATGCAGCCCCACCGCTGCCGCCGCCATGCAGCCGCACAGCGTGCCCCCCCAGGCCAGCAGCGTGACATGGGTGGCCTGCATGCCCGCGCGATGCGCCATCTGGTAGACATGCTCCCGGTGCGCGCGCATGAGCGCACGCCGCAGCGCCGCCCGGCGCAGCAGGGTAAAGCCCACATCCGCCAGCAGGCCATACAGCATGAGCGGCATGAGCACGCCCCCGTGGGCCAGGTGGGGCATGGCGGCCATATGCAGTCCCAGCGCGCCCAGCACCAGCCCGCAGCACTGGCTGCCCACATCCCCCATGAACAGCCGCGCATGGGGAAAGTTGAAGGGCAGGAAGCCCGCGATACCGGCCGCCAGCACCAGTGCCGTGCCCCATGTTCCCACGCCACCGTGCGCCACAAGGCACAGCCCCGCCGTGGCCAGTGCCGCAACAAGCGTGCAGCCACTGGCCAGCCCGTTCAGCCCGTCCATGAAATTCAGCGCGTTGCACAGCACCACAAGCCATAGCGCGCGTAACGCAAGTCCCGCCCCGTTCACGCCGTGGCCTTCCGCCACCATACTGCCCCATGCCACCAGCAGGGCTGCGGCACATTGGGCGCCCAGCTTCCATGTGGGTGGCATGGGGTACATGTCATCACGCCAGCTGAACAGGCCCAGCCATACGGCTGCGGCCAGCAGTGTCATGTCCCCGGCATCGGGGGTATGGCGGACCAGGATCTGCAGCAGCGGCACGCCGGTCACGAATACGGCCAGAATCGCCAGCCCGCCCCCCTTGGGCACGGGTACGGCGTGAGCGCTCCGGCTGTCCGGATAATCCATGACATGCAGCCCGATGACCCGCCGTGACAGGACCGCCGCCATGATGGTGGCGGCAACCAGCAGCAGGGTGGCAGGGGTAACTGCACCATGAAGGACATGCGCAAGGGTCATGAAAGTGGGGTATCGGGCATGATCTCTCCTTCTTGCCCTCTCTCCGCTCGGCTATAGGAGGAGGGTAATGGTTACGCAATCCTCCGACAGCCGCTCTTTTGCCACATGCCTGCGCCTGACACGGACCATAGCGGTCAACAGTGTCCTGGATGTGGGCGTGGGGGCCATTGCTGCCATGGGGGCCGTGGTGCTGTGCGGGCATGCGCCGGCCGGCTGGCCGGTCTGGGGGGTGGCGGTGCTGGGCATGGGGGGAATTGCCGCTGGCGGCCTGCCGTTGCGTATTTTCGTGCAGCACTGGCGTTTTGCCGGGCGATCCGATTTCTGGCGGCTGGGCTGTGCGTGCATGCTGGCGGGACTGCTTGCCATGGGCGTGCTGGTGGCGGGCGGCGGCATGCTGGCGGGTGCCGTGCCGTGGTGCGTGGTCTATGGCATGACGGCTTTCATATGCATGGCCACCATGCGGGCGGGCTATCAGCGCTGGCGGCAGACAGGCCCGCGGTCTGGGCGGACGGGCTGCCCCGTGATCGTGCTGGGTGACGGGGCGGACACCACGCGTTTCCTCAAGCTCATGCCGGACATGGCGGGGCGTGTGGCGGGCATGGTGCTGCAAAGCCGCCAGCGCAGGCCGGGGCGGCGGGTACGCGGCGTGCCGGTGCTGGGACAGGTGGCGGATCTGCCGCGCATCATTCCCGCCATGGCGGATGGCGGCGACGTCCTGCTGGTGGTGGCGGATACGGCGTTCCGGGGGGAGCGGCTCTCCGCAGTGCTGCGGATGGTGCACGATACGGGCGCCCGTGTAAGGTGCATGCCCGACCTGTCCGGTATTGCCGGAGACCAGGCAGCCCCCCTGTACCCGGTCCGGCTGGCCGACCTGCTCAACCGCCCGGCCCTGTCGGTCGATGAACCGGGGCTGGCCGGCATGCTGGGCGGTCGGCGCGTGCTGATTACCGGTGCGGGGGGAACGATCGGCAGTGAACTTGCCCGCCAGATCGCCCGCCACCGCCCGGAGGAACTGGTGCTGCTGGACATGGGGGAGTTCGCGCTGTGGCAGGTGGACATAGACCTGCGGGAAAAGGCGCCCGACGTGACGCGTCACCGGGTGCTGGCCGATATACGTGACCCTGCGCGCATGGAGCAGGTTTTTGCCCGTTTCCAGCCGGAACTGGTGTTTCACGCCGCAGCACTCAAGCATGTGCCCATGGTGGAGGAAAACCCGTGCGAGGGGCTGCTGACCAACGCGGCCGGCACCCGCATCGTGGCAGATATCGCGGCCCGGCATGGCGCGCGCGCCATGGTGCTGGTCTCTACGGACAAGGCGGTCAATCCCGCCTCGGTCATGGGGGTGTCAAAGCGGGTGGCGGAAATGTACTGCCAGGCGATGGATGTGCAGGCCCGCATGGCCGCGCAGGACAGTGCCATGCGCTGCGTGACCGTGCGGTTTGGCAATGTCATGGGTTCGACCGGTTCGGTAATTCCGCTGTTCCGGCACCAGCTTGAGCGCGGTGGCCCGCTTACGGTGACCGACCCGCGCATGGAGCGGTATTTCATGACCGTGTCGGAAGCGGTGGGACTGGTCCTGCAGGCCACCGCCTGCGGCATGGGATTGCAGGCCACATGTCCTGCCGCCGTGCTGCGGCGGGGCGGGGTGTTCGTGCTGGACATGGGCACGCCGGTGCGGATCGTGGATCTTGCACGGCAGATGATCGTTCTGGCCGGGCTGCGGCCGGGGCGCGACGTGAGCATCCGGTTCACCGGCCTGCGGCCGGGCGAGAAGCTGGCGGAAGACCTGTTCTACAAGAAGGAAATCCTGCAACCCACCGGCTGTCCCGGCCTGCGGATGGCAACGCCGCGTACGGTGGACCTTGCGCAGGTCGCCAATATCATGGATGCACTTACATTGGCATGCCGGGATGGTGATTGCGCCCGTGCGCTTGAACTGGTCCGGGAGCTTGTACCCGAATTTGCCCATAACCCGCATGGCATGGACATGCACATCCCGGCGGGGCAGGTCGATGTGGAAAGGAATGCATCATGAACGCTCCGGTGGAGACACCCATAGGTTTTCTGAACCTGCCCCAGCAGCAGAGCCTGATCGCCAACGAAATCAGGCAGCGTGTCGATGCGGTCATGCAGCACTGCCGCTTCGTGATGGGGCCGGAGGTGACCGAGCTGGAGGGGCGGCTGGCCAGCCATAGCGGGGCCGCCCACTGCGTTGGCGTATCATCGGGCACGGATGCCATCCAGATCGTGCTGATGGCGGAGGGAATCGGTGCGGGCGATGCCGTGTTCCTGCCTGCCTTTACCTACACCGCCACGGCGGAAGTCCCGCTGGTGCTGGGGGCGACGCCCGTATTCGTGGATGTGGACCCCGCAACCTTCCAGATCGACCCCACCAGCCTGCGCCAGCGCATTGCCGATGTACGCAAGGCAGGCAGGCTGCGCCCGCGCGCGGTGATCGGGGTGGACCTGTTCGGCCAGCCTGCGCCGTGGGCCGAACTGCGCGCCATTGCGGCGGAGGAGAAGCTGTTCCTCATGGCTGACTGCGCCCAGGCCTTTGGGGCGACGCTGCACGGGCGCAGGCTGGGGCGTGAGGCGGTGGCGACCACGCTGTCCTTCTTCCCCTCCAAGCCGCTGGGTGCGTATGGCGATGCCGGCGGCATCCTGACCGACGACCCCGCGCGCGCCGAACTCTACCGCTCGCTGCGCACGCATGGGGAGGGCAAGACCCGCTACGAGGTCCTGCGCACCGGCATGAACGCCCGGCTGGACACGATCCAGGCCGCCATCCTGCTGGCCAAGCTGGATGTGTTCGACATGGAACTCGAGCGCCGGCGCGGAATTGCCGCGGCGTATGACGAGGGGCTTGCAGGCCATGTCATACCGCCCGCCCGCGTGCCGGACAGCCAGGGGTCATGGTCCGTCTATTCCGTGCTGACCACGGGTGAGTCCGCGCGCACGACGCTGCAGGACCGGCTCAAGGGGCATCATATCGCCTCGGCCATCTACTATCCACGTCCGCTGCACCAGCAGCCCGCCTACAGCGCCAGCCATGACGGGGCGGCCCTGCCCGTGGCGGAGGATCTGTCACGCCGCATCATGGCGCTGCCGCTGCACCCCGAACTGTCGGACAATGAAGTCGGCCGGGTCATCGCGGCCGTGCGTGAATCCTGAGGGAGATCATACAACAATGAGACGCGAGACAGCGCTGCTGATCGGGTTCCTGTTCATTACGGTCGGTACGGCGGCGGGGCTGTGGTACATGGCCATGCCCAATTTCCGTCCGATGAGCTTTCCCACCATGGAAAGCGGCACCATTTCCATCGGTCCGATGCGCGCTGAGCGCACGCTGACGACAGCTCAGGTCCATGCGCTGAATGACTGGATGCAGGCCCATACCAAGGGCTGGGGCCCGCTGGGCCAGACCCCGCCATCCAGCGGCGATGCCGTGCTGGAGATGAAGGCCGCCCCCACCGGCCAGCAGCCCGCGGGCGCGCAGCCGGTTCCCTACCGCATCACGCTGTGGACCGGCATCAGCGCCGCGGACTGGAACAATACCGTGTTCGTGGAGGAAAAGCCCGGCGCCGTCATCCGTTTCCATCATTACAGGGACAAGGATTTCAACGCGCTGCGTGAACTGGTCAACCAGTACGACTATCCCCGGTCCGCCTTTCCATGAGTCTTGTGCATGACGGCGTTGGCGGGCTGATCTTTGACTGTGACGGCACGCTGGTCGACAGCCTGCCCATGTACCGCGAAGGCTGGCTGACCGCCCTTGAGGACGCCATCCGCCAGAGCGTGCCGCCGGAATGGTTCCATGGCCATGGCGGCATGTCCGAGCACATGGTGCTGGATATCGTGGAAGAACGGCTTGGCCGCAGCGTGGACCGCGCCGGGATCATAAACCGGGCGCGTGACGGCATGCTCCGGCAGTTGCATGTGCTGCGCGAGATCACGGTGGTGGCGGATATCGCCCGCCAGTACCATGGTCGCCTGCCCATGGCCGTGGCCTCCAACGGGTCACGGCAGATCGTCTCGGCCTGCCTGCGGCATCTGGGGCTGGAGCCGCTGTTCGACGTCATCATCACCATAGATGATGTGGAAAACCCCAAGCCCGCGCCTGACATGTTCCTGATGGCGGCGGGCAGGCTGGCGGTGGCGCCCGATGCCTGCCTGGTGTTCGAGGACAGCCGCGAGGGCATGACCGCCGCCACCCGCGCGGGCATGGCGCATATTGATGTGAATACGCTGCTGGGCTGAATGTCCGCGGCAGGGATGAGGCCTGACGTTCATGACGGGGCGGGAGCATGGTCTTCCGCCCCGTCATGCGTTCAGACCCGTTCGTCTTCCTTCAGTTCCGGGGTGGCGCGATCGGCCACCGCCAGCAGGGCGGCGGTAAGCGGCGAGGCCAGGATAAGCCCCGGAATGCCCAGAATGGTGCCGAAGATCGTCTGCGACAGGATGGTCAGCCCCGGTGGCATCTGCACCGCGTGGCGCTGGATCAGCGGGGCCATGACATTGCCTTCGAAGAACTGGATGGCGGCGTAGAGCCCCATGACCATGAACCCCTCCCGCGTGCCCTGCGAGAGCGCGATCAGCACGGCGGGCACGGCGCCCACGAATGCGCCGATATAGGGGATGAAGTTGGCCAGCCCCGCCACCACGCCCAGCGCCAGCGCCAGCGGTACGCCAATGCACCACAGCCCGATGAAGGACAGCAGTCCCACCACCGTCATGTCCAGCGCCTGTCCCGCCGTCCATGCCCACAGGGTGCGGCCCGCTGTCAGCAGCAGGTTGCGCGATGCCTTTCGGTAGGCATGCGGCACCAGGCGCAGCATGCCGTTGACATACAGTTCGGGGGAGATTGCGAAATACAGCCCCGCGATCAGGATGACCGCCAGCGTGCCCGCGGCACCGAAGGCGGAGGAGACGAAGCCCGTCATGGACCCCGCCAGGGAGCCGAATCCGCTCGTGCCCGATGCGGCTTCGTTCCCCCCCAGTGTGGTGGGCAGGTTGTCCAGGATCATGCGCCCGGTGGTGGAATGGCCCATGCTGTCACGCAGGCTGTGGGCCTGCTCGCTCAGCGCGGTGCGCAGCTTGACCGCCTGTTCCGATATTTCGGGGCCGCTGCTCCAGACCAGGCCGGTCAGGGCGGCGATCAGCACCACGACCACGGCGGTCAGCGCCAGCCAGTAGGGCAGGCGCATGCGGCGTTCGACAATGCCCGCCAGGTTGTGCAGGATGACGGCGACAAGGGTCGCGGCAAAGATGACCATGAGTACATCGCCCACCACCCATATCAGCATCACGACAATCGTAATGGCCAGCGTCAGGCGCAGCAGGGCGTAGATGCGCGCCAGCTGGGCGGCGCGGGGGTCGGTATCCGGGGTTTCGGGGTGTTTTTTTTCCTTGTTCTGTCCGGACTCCGGTGCGTGGGAAGGGGCCGAAGGGGATGAGACTGTCATCTAGATGTCCATATGGAGGGCATGAAACGGGTTGTGCGGCGCAGGCATGCAGGCACGGATGGAACCATGATAACGTGCGGCACGGCGGATGGATTGCCGCCGGGCCGGGAATCCGTCATGTGGGACCATACCGTGCCATCTGCGCATGACCGGGCCGATGCCGCACTGATCTGCAAGCCGTAAGCCAATCTCTTCTGCCGCGAAAGGGCGGACATGTGTGTAACGCTGACAATTCCCCCACATCCGCATCTGCACCATCCCGCCCGGTGACGGCAGGTGCCGGGCTGGCGCTGGCCGTGGCCACCTTTGCCATCGGCACGGGTGAGTTCGCGCTCATGGCCGTGCTGCCCGACATGGCGCGCACGCTGGGCATATCGGTGCCGGTGGCGGGCCATGTCATAAGTGCCTACGCGCTGGGTGTGGTGGTGGGGGCGCCGCTGATCACCATCCTTGGGGCGGGCCTGTCACGTCGCAGGCTGCTGTTGATGCTGCAGGTTCTGTTCATCATGGGTAATGCGGCCTCCGTGCTGGCGCCAGGATACCGGTCACTGGTTTACGCACGGTTCATGACCGGGCTGCCGCACGGGGCCTTTTACGGCGTGGCCGCACTGGTCATGGCCGCTACGGTGGATCCCGCGCGGCGGGGGCGTGCGGTGGGAAGCGTGTTTGTGGGCCTGACGGTCGCCCACGTGGTGGGGGTGCCGCTGACCACATGGGGCGGGCAGGTGCTGGGCTGGCGCGCGATGTATGGCGTGATCACGCTTCTGGGCGTGCTGGCGCTGGGCCTGCTGGCGCGCGGCGTGCCCGATGTGGGAGCGGGCGCAGGCAGTTCCCCCCTGCGCGAAGCGGGCGCGCTCGGGCGTGGGCAGGTCTGGTTCACGCTGGCCACCGGGGCAGTCGGCTTTGGCGGCATGTTCTGTATCGGGACCTACATGACCGGGGTGCTTCTCGGGGTTACGCACGTACCCGCTGGCGTGGTGCCGCTGGCGCAGTCGCTATGGGGCGTTGGCATGGTGGCGGGCAACATTGCGGGCAGCAGGCTGGTCGATACCAGTCCGGTGCGGGCGATTGTGGTGATCCTGGCGGGCAGCACGTTCATGTCCTGCCTGTTCGCGCTATGCGCGGGCAATATGGTGGCGATCCTGCTGGTGATCAGCCTGATGGGCGGCATCATCGGGCTGCTGCCTGCCCTGCAGGCGCGGCTTATGGATGTGGCGGCGGATGCGCAGGTGCTGGCTGCCGCCCTGAACCATTCCGCCGTCAATATCGCCAATGCCTTCGGGGCGTGGCTGGGTGGGGCCGTGATTGCAGCAGGCTATGGCATGCAGTCCGTCGGGTGGGCGGCGGCCTGCCTGTCGGCCACGGGGCTTGTGGTATTCGGGCTGGGCATACTGGTCCAGCGCTCCGGGCTGCGGCGCATGCCGGTCTGACAGGAGAAACTGCGCGGCAGTGTAAAGGCGTTCCCGGTGAAGCTTTTTTTTAAAAGCGTCACGGGACACCGTCTTTTTGACAGGAAAGGCGGCATCCCGGAATTTTCATTATTTTTACCGGCCGGCTGTGCTGAATGTGCCTTCACTCCGCGCTGGCGGCTTCCAGTTCCGTCTCGGCTTCCAGCCAGTCTTCCTCCGCCCGGTCATGTTCGCGGGCAATGGCGGCCAGACGGGTGTTGAGCGCCGTAACGTCCTCCGCCCGGCCGCTTTCATACAGCTTCGGGTCCGCAAGGCGGGCTTCCAGCTTTGCGCGTTCGGCCACAAGCCGCGCCATAAGCTGTTCCGCATCACGGATGCGCTTGCGGAGTGGCGCCGTGGCCTTGCGGGCTTCGGCGCGTTCGCGGCGGTCGTCACGCCTTGGGGCCGCGGCAGGGCGTGCGGGATCATTGTTCGACACCGCGCGCGCCCGTTCGGTCAGCCATGTGCGGTATTCCGCCATGTCGCCATCAAACGGGCGTACCGTGCCATCGCCCACCAGCCACAGCCGGTCGGCCACCAGTTCCACCAGATGCGGGTCATGGCTGATCAGCAGCACTGCCCCTTCAAATTCCGCCAGCGCCCGGATCAGCGCGTCACGGGCGTCAAGGTCAAGGTGGTTGGTCGGCTCATCCAGAATCAGCAGGTGTGGTGCATCGCGCGTGGCCAGCGCCAGCAGCAGCCGCGCCTTCTCGCCACCCGACAGGTCGCGCGTTGGTGTCTCGGCGCGTTCGGCATCCAGCCCGAAGCGGGCAAGCTGCGCGCGCACGGCAGGCGGCGTGGCATCGGGCAGGGCACGGGCCATGTGGTCCACCGGGGTTTCGTCCGGGCGCAGTTCCTCGGCCTGATGCTGGGCAAAATAGCCCACTTTCAGCTTCGGGCTGTGCTGCATCGTGCCCGATTGCGGGGCAAGCCTGCCCGCCACCAGCTTGGCAAAGGTGGACTTGCCGTTGCCGTTCGCGCCCAGCAGGGCAATCCGGTCCTCCATGTCGATGCGCAGCGACAGGTTGGACAGGATGGTATGATCGCCATACCCGGCCGAGACCCGCTCCATCGTCAGCATGGGCGGAGGCAGGGCGGAGGGTTCGGGAAAGGCGAAGTGGCTGGGAGCATCCTCCACCACGCTGTCGATCTGGGGCAGCTTCTCCAGTGCCTTGATGCGGGCCTGCGCCTGCCTGGCCTTTGTCGCCTTGGCGCGGAAGCGGTCGACAAAGGACTGCATGTGCGCGCGCCTGGCGTTGATGCGCTCGGCCATGCGGGCCTGCTGCAGGGCCTGTTCGGTGCGGATGCGCACGAACTCCTCATACCCGCCCGGTGTCAGGGTCAGCTTGCCGCGGTCCAGATGGGCGATGGCGTCCACCGCGCGGTCCAGCAGGCCCCTGTCGTGGCTGACGATCAGGGCCGCACCCGAAAACCGGGCCAGCCAGTTTTCCAGCCAGATCGTGGCCTCCAGATCAAGGTGGTTGGTCGGTTCATCAAGCAGCAGCAGGTCGGGATTGAGGAACAGCGCCGTGGCCAGTGCCACGCGCATGCGCCACCCGCCGGAAAAATCCGAGACCGGGCGGGTCTGCGCCTGTGCATCGAATCCGAGACCGGACAGGATGGCAGCGGCACGCGCGGGCGCGCTGTGCGCGTCGATCGCCAGCAGGCGTTCATGGATGTCGGCCACGCGGGCAACGTCGGTACAGGTTTCGGATTCGGCCAGAAGGCTGGTGCGTTCGGTATCCCCCGCCAGCACCGTGTCCAGCAGGGAGCCAAGGCCCGTGGGCGCTTCCTGCCGGATGCGCGCCATGCGGGCCCGGGCCGACATGTGGATCGTGCCGCCATCGGGCGCGATATCGCCCGCTATGGCTGCAAGCAGCGTGGATTTTCCCGCCCCGTTGCGCCCGACCAGGCCGATCTTGCGGCCCGGGTCAATGCTCAGGCTGGCACCATCAAGCAGGGTGCGGCCTGCGATGCGCAGGGTCAGGTCGGTTATGACGAGCAGGCTCACGGGCGGAAAACTCCGGCAATATGGGGGACATGGCTGGTTTCGTGCGGGTTGTACCTACCAGTCCGCGACGATATGCTCTAGATGGCCCTTGTAGGGCGATGTCGGGCCATGTCCAATGCCGCCCCGTGCATTTCAGTACCTGTTTGAAAGGAGCTGTCCCATGGCAGTCGAACGTACCCTCTCCATCATCAAGCCCGATGCGACCCGTCGTAACCTGACCGGCAAGATCAATGCCGTGTTTGAAGGCAACGGCCTGCGCATCGTTGCCCAGAAGCGCATCCAGCTGACGAAGGCGACCGCTGGCGCTTTCTATGAAGTGCACAAGGAACGCCCGTTCTACAACGACCTCGTGTCCTTCATGATCTCCGGCCCGGTCGTGGTGCAGGTGCTCGAAGGTGAAGGCGCCGTGCTGAAGAACCGCGAAGTGATGGGCGCCACCGACCCCAAGAAGGCCGAAGCGGGCACCATCCGTGCGCAGTTCGCCGAAAGCATCGAAGCGAACTCCGTCCACGGTTCCGACAGCCTGGAGAACGCGAAGAACGAGATCGCCTTCTTCTTCGCCGGCACCGAAATCCTGCCCTGATCCTTACGGATCATGGTGGTGGGCGCTTTCGGTCCCGCCAATGGAAAAGCCGGCCTTCGGGCCGGCTTTTTTCATGTCCGGGGTCTGTCTGGAAAGCAGATGACGGGAGGTTTCTGGTGAAGCTTTTTTCAAAAAGCTTCAAAGAACGCCGCCTTTTTGAAAAAAGGCGGCACCCGGAAACGTCTGCTGTCCATTTATATCAGACCGACAGCAGGCAGTCTGCCGCACTGGCGGCCTGTGCCGCCTCGGGCACCAGCACGCGGTGCAGGGCGGCGGGATACAGGCGGTGTTCCTGCCGCAGCACGCGCGCGCCCAGTACATCAGGCGTGTCATCGGCCAGAACGGGCACGGCGGCCTGCCCGATGATGGGGCCTTCATCCATGCCCTCCGTTACCCAGTGTACGGTACAGCCATGGATCCGGCTGCCATTCTCCAGTGCGCGCTCATGCGTGTGCAGCCCGGGGAAGGCAGGCAGCAGGCTGGGATGGATATTGAGCATCCGCCCCGCCCATGCGGTGGTCAGGAACGGGGTCAGCAGGCGCATGTAGCCTGCAAGGCAGACATACTCCACGCCTGCCGCGCGCAGTGCTGCATCAAGGGCGTGCTCATGGGCCGCGCGGTCCTTTTTATAGGGGCGGTGGTCGATGGCGCGGGCCTGCAGCCCCGCCGCGCGCGCCGCGTCCAGCCCCGGCGCATCGGGGTTGTTGCTGAGCACGAGGGCGATGCGGGCGGGATAGTCGGGGCGGGCACACGATTCGATCAGCGCGCGCATGTTGCTGCCACGCCCGCTGATCAGGATCGCGATGGGGGTCTTGTGCATCACGGCCGGTTCAGTCACGCAGTTCGGGCAGTTCGTCGAATGTCAGCGTGGCCGGGCTGTCCGTGCTTTCGCCCGCAACGATCGAACCGATCACGAAGGCCTGCTGCCCGCGTTCGGCCAGGTGGGCCAGTGCTGCCGCACTGTCACGCACCACCAGCACCATGCCGATGCCGCAGTTGAACACGCGCAGCATTTCCTCTGTCGTGACATTGCCGGTGCTGGCCAGCCAGCTGAATACGGGCGGGATGGGCCAGCCCGTGCCATCCACCACGGCGCGTACGCCCCGGGGCAGCACGCGCGGCAGGTTGCCCGGCAGCCCGCCACCGGTAATGTGGGCAGCCCCCATCAGCAGCCCCGCGCGGTGCAGGTCCAGCACGGGGTGAACATACAGCGTGGTGGGGGTCATCAGCGCTTCGCCCAGTGTCTGACCCGCAGGCGTCTGGCCGTCAGCAAAGGGGCAGGGGGCATCCCAGCCCAGCCCGCTGCGCGCCACGATGCTGCGCACGAGCGAGAAGCCGTTGGAATGCACACCGGCGGAGGGCAGGCCGATCAGCGTATCACCGGGCCGGATCTCGCCCGGCAGCAGCGCCGTGCGTTCCGCGGCACCAACCGAAAAACCGGCCAGGTCATAATGCCCGGCGGCATACATGCCGGGCATTTCCGCCGTCTCGCCCCCCACCAGCGCGCAGCCGGAATCGGCACAGCCCTTTGCAATGCCGCGCACCACCTTCGCCGCATCCTCGATCGCAAGCCTGCCGGTGGCGAAATAGTCCAGGAAGAAAAGCGGGGTCGCGCCCTGCACCACAAGGTCGTTCACGCACATGGCCACCAGGTCGATGCCCACCGTTTCATGCAGTCCGCTTTCAATGGCGATCATGAGCTTGGTGCCCACGCCATCGGTGCAGGAAACAAGGATGGGATCGGAAAAACCGGCGGCCTTCAGGTCGAACAGCGCGCCAAATCCGCCCAGCCCCCCCATGGTGCCGGGGCGGTCCGTGGCCTTTGCCGCGGGCTTGATGACTTCGACAAGCGCATCACCGGCGGCAATGTCCACCCCGGCATCGCGGTAGGTGGCGGGCTGGCTGGTGGCGGGGGCTTTGGGCGGGCGTGGGGCGGACGTCATGCGGCGGGCCTTTTTTCGTAATCAAACTATCACTTCCCCGGACTCCCGCAGGCAGGCTATGAAAACCGCCATATGGGACCGGGAGCAAACGGACTTCCGGCCTTCTTTACGTCAAGGCGGGGCTACGCACAAAGCAGTGGATGGGCGCACGAAGCTGAAAACGGATGAAAACACGGCTGCCGGCGCGATCGGGCAACTGGTGTTGCCGTTTACCCACACGCCACGTTTTGCGGCCGGTGATTTCGTTTTCGCGCCCTCCAACGCCGCGGCCCGCAGCTGGCTGCTGGGCCCCACGCCATGGCCTGACCGCAGGCTGGCGCTATGGGGGCCGGCCGGCACCGGCAAGACCCATATGCTCGAGATATGGGCACGGATGCATGATGCCCTGCTTTTGCATGGTGCAACGCTGTCGCATGCCCGTGTGACGGCCCTGTTCGCCGCGCGTGTGGGGCGGACGCCGGTCATGGCCATGGCGCTGGACGGCGCGGACATGTGTGGGGACGAGCGGGCGCTGCTGCATCTGCTCAATACCGCGCGGGAGCAGGGGATGGCCCTGCTGCTGGGTGGGCGCACGCCGCCGGCGCGCTGGCCGGTGGTATTGCCCGACCTGGCCAGCAGGCTGCGCGCGACCATGGCCGTGGGCATGGGCCAGCCGGGTGACGGGCTGCTGCGCGTGCTGCTGCTGCGCCTGCTGGCCGAGCGGCAGGTCGTGGTGGCCCAGCCGGTGGTGGAATGGCTGCTCCGCCGGCTGCCGCGTACCGCGCGCGCCATGCAGGAAGCCGTGCGGCGGCTGGACCATGCCGCCCTGGCGACGGGCCGCCCCGTAACGCGCATGCTTGCCGCCCGCGTGCTGGCGGACATGCTGGTGGATGCCGGGGGCGGCCCGCCAGCATCCATGCCGGAGTCCTGAATGGCCCGGGGGTATCAGGGCTCTGGCCAAGATCCGCAGGGCTCGTTTAGGGTCGATTGCAGCAATATGGAATGCCACCGCCGGACGGGAGCCCGAAAGCATTGACCAGACCGCCACGCAAGACCGCAGCCAGGCCCGCATCACCGCGTGCCCGCACGCGCAGCCGCAAGGCCGCCAGCACGGGGCGGCAGGTGGTGGTGCGTGAACCGGCGGAACCGCTGCCCGACGCCACGTCCCCCCAGCGCTTCATCAACCGCGAACTGTCATGGCTCGACTTCAACCAGCGCGTGGTGGATGAAGCTGACAATCCCCGCAACCCGCTGCTGGAGCGGGTGCGCTTCCTGTCGATCAGCGCCAGCAACCTGGATGAATTCTATTCCGTGCGCGTGGCGGGGCTGGTGGGACAGGTGCGCGAAGGGCTGGTCAAGACCTCGCCCGACGGGCTGACCCCCCAGCAGCAGCTTGCCGCCGTGCGCGAGCGCACCGGCAGGCTGCTGTATGAACAGCAGCGCATCTGGCGCGACCTGCAGCGCGAGCTGGAGGGGGCGGGCATCGTGGTATGCGATGAGGTTTCCTTCACCGATGAGGAACAGGCCTGGCTGGACACCTGCTTCATGGAGCGGGTCTTTCCCGTCCTGACGCCACTTGCCATAGATCCTGCCCATCCGCTGCCCTTCATTCCCAACATGGGAATCGCGCAGGCGCTGCGGCTGCTCAATGCCGAAACCGGGCAGTTCGTGATGGAGGCGCTGATCCTGCTGCCCGCGCGCATCGAGCGCTTCATCCGGCTGCCGGCAAGCCTTTCCCCCCCCGGCGTCACACGCTTCATCCTGCTGGAGCGTCTGATCGTGATGTGCATCGACCGCCTGTTCCCCGGCCTGATGGCGGGGGACTGGGGCGTGATGCGCATCGTGCGCGATACGGACGTGGAGTTCGAGGACGAGGCCGAGGATCTGGTCCGCTCCTACGAAAGTGCGCTCAAGCGCCGCAGGCGCGGGGTGGTGATCCATCTGGACATCGAATCCCGCATGCCCGAGGACCTGGCCCGCTCCATGGCCGAAGGGCTGGCCCCGCCAACCGATGAGGTATTCGTCCAGTCCGGGCTGATCGGGGTGGGCGATATCCGGCAGTTGATCGTCGATGACCGCCCCGACCTGCTGTTCCCACCCTATACCCCGCGCTTTCCCGAACGGATCGTGGATTGCGGCGGCGACTGCTTTGCCGCCATCCGCGCGCGCGACATGATCGTGCACCACCCGTTCGAAAGTTTTGACGTGGTGGTGCAGTTCCTGCGGCAGGCGGCCCTTGACCCTGCCGTGGTGGCGATCAAGCAGACGCTGTACCGCACGTCACGCGACAGCCCGATCGTGAAGGCGCTGATCGAGGCGGCGGAGGCGGGCAAGGCCGTGACCGCCATGGTGGAACTGCGCGCACGCTTTGACGAGGAGGCGAACATCCGCCTCTCCCGCGTGCTGGAGGCGGCGGGGGTGCAGGTCGTCTTCGGCTTCTCCGACCTCAAGACCCATGCCAAGCTCAGTCTTGTGGTAAGGCGGGAGGGGAGCGCGCTGCGCTCCTACGCCCATTTCGGCACGGGTAACTACCACCCCATCACGGCGCGGATCTATACCGACCTGTCCTATTTCACCTGCAATCCCGAACTGGTGCGCGACTCGGCACGGCTGTTCAACTACATGACCGGCTATGCCGTGCCCGCCCGGATGGAGGCGATCGCCTTTTCCCCCGTCACGATCCGCCGCACGCTGGAGGAACTGATCGCGGGCGAGATCGCGCATGCGCAGGCAGGCCGGCCTGCGCATATCTGGCTGAAGATGAACTCGCTGGTCGATCCCGACCTGATCGACCGGCTGTACGCCGCATCCTGCGCGGGGGTGCGCATCGTGGCGGTGGTGCGGGGCATATGCTGCCTGCGCCCCGGTGTTCCGGGCCTTTCGGAAAATATCAAGATCAAGTCCATTGTCGGGCGCTTCCTCGAGCATGCGCGTATCTACGCCTTTGGCGACGGGCACCGCCTGCCTTCACGGCAGGCGAAGCTCTACATTTCCTCGGCCGACTGGATGCAGCGCAACATGGACTGGCGGGTGGAAAGCATGGTGCCGATGCTGGACCCGCAGATCCATGCCCGCGTTCTGGACCAGATCATGGTGATTGACCTGAAGGACAACCTCCAGTCATGGATCCTGCAGCGTAACGGCGTGTGGCGCAGGCTGGAGCCGGGGCGCAGGCCGTTTTCGTCGCATGAATATTTCATGGAGCATCCGGGCTATACGGGGCGTGGCACGGCGGTGGGGGACGCACCCATCCGGGTCAGTGCTTCCCAGCCATGGCATGCGGAACAGAACATTGAGGACTGAGGATTACGGCATGGATGGCGTGCGCAGGGCAGGGTGGGCTGATGACATATGGGGCCGGATGTGACGGGTGATGGCGGGTTTCGCCGCTCTGCGGTCATAGATCTGGGGTCGAATTCCGTCCGCCTTGTGGTGTTTGACGGCATTTCACGCAATCCGGTCCCCATATTCAATGAAAAGGTGGTCCTGCGCCTGGGTCGCGGCCTGAACGCCACGGGGCGGTTGAATGAGGAGGCCGTGCCCCTGGCCATGGAGGTCATGGCCCGTTTCAACGCCATCGCGCGCGGGATGGAGGCCAGCCCCTTTGAAGTGCTGGCCACCGCCGCCGTGCGTGACGCCACCAACGGGCCGGAATTCGTGGCGGGCCTGCGCGCGCGCCTCCCCGGCGTGCCGATCCGTATCCTGAGCGGGGAGGAAGAAGCCGACTATTCCGCCACCGGCGTACTGTGCGGCATACCCGATGCCAATGGTCTGGTGGCCGATATCGGCGGGGGGTCGCTGGAACTGATCCGGCTGGAGAACGGCCGCAAGCTCAATGCCTGCACGCTGCCGCTGGGGGTAATCCGGCTCAATGACCGTGCGGGGGGCGACCTGGCCCGCGCCCGCGCGCTGGTGGATGAGGACCTGTCCGGCGTGGACTGGCTGGATGACGTGCAGGGGCAGGATCTCTATCTGGTGGGGGGCGGCTTCAGGGCGCTGGCGCGTCTGCAGATCGCGCGCACGGCCTATCCGCTCAATATCGTCCACCTTTATACCCTTGCGCCCGACACCGCGCGCGAGATGGCGGAATGGATCATCGGCGCGGGCAAGCGTTCGCTCGAACGCCTGCCCGGCGTGCCGCGCAAGCGGCTGGAGGATGCGCCCTATGCCGCTACCGTACTGCGCCGGCTGATGCGGCGCACGCATTCACGCGAACTGGTCTTCTGTGTCGATGGCCTGCGGGAGGGGTGGTACATGCGTAACGTCGCGGCCTCCGTCGCGGCAAATGACCCGCAGGATGCGGTCGCGCATGAAATGTGCCGCATGCTGGGCCGCAGCATGAACCTGCCGGGGCGGCTGGCGGACTGGACCGCGCCGCTTTTCGCGCATGAGGAAGAGCAGGCGCGGCGCCTGCGGCGCGTGGCGTGCGGCCTGTCGGATGTGGGTGCGCATGACCATCCGGAATACCGTGCCGAGCAGACATACCTGCGTATCCTGCGCCTGCAGGGGGTGGGATTTACCCATCCCGCGCGGGCTTTCCTGTCCCTTACGCTGGCGGTGCGGTACGGGGCTGATCTTTCGGTTGCGTATCTTCAGCCCTCGCGTCAGTTGCTGAGTGAGGCGGAGTTCACCCATGCCGTGGCGCTGGGGCAGGCGCTGCGGCTGGCCTATAGCGTAAGCGGCGGGACCGAGGCGCTGCTGGATGGCACGCGGGTGGATTGCGAAGGCGGGGTGCTGTCGCTTCACTTCGCCCCGGGGCGTGATGTGGTGCAGGGGGAAAGCGTGCGCCGCAGGCTGGAGCGGCTGGGGGCGGCGCTGGGCATGCCTGTCAAGATACGCGATCACTAAAAGGCATGGGTATGCGCAATGGCGCGGTACGCGGCCTGCTGCTGGTGCGCGGCGGCACGGTGGTGACGGCGCAGGCGTCGCTGCGGGTGGATGTGCTGTGTGGCGGCGTGGGTGAGATACTGACCACCGGCCCGGACCTGGAAGTGCCCATGGGCTGCACGGTGGTTGATGCCGGTGGCCTGCTGGTCCTGCCCGGCGGGGTGGACCCGCACACGGCCATCGGCGCGGATGAATCCGGTTTTGAACGGACGGTGGAGGCGCTGGCGGGCGGGACCACGACCATACTCGATACCATGCATCCCCATGGCGGCACGCTGGGGGCAGCGTGGCGGGCATGGTGGCATGCGGCGGAGCGGTCCCATGTGGATGTGGGGCTGCATATGGCGTTGCCCGACGCGGGTGCCCGCGTGCTGCGCGACATGGAAGTGCTTGTGGAACGCCGGGGGGTGAATGCCTTCCATCTATCCATGGCGGATGGACTGTCCGACCGCGCCATCCTGCAACTGGCTGGTCACGCCGCCGGATGCGGCGCGCTGTGCCGGATCGAGGCCCAGAACGCACAGGCCGTGGCCTATCTGCGTGAAGAACTGGCGCAGGCGGGCATTACGGGGGCCGAGTCCTGTCTGCTTGCCGCCCCCCCGGCGGTCGAGGCAGAAGCCACCCATCGCGCCATCATGCTGGCGGGGCTGCAGGGGGCCCCGGTCCATATCGGTCCGGTTTCCACCACGGGGGCGATTACCTGCCTCTCCGCAGCCCGGCTGGATGGCCAGCGGGTCGCAGCGCATGTGCTGGCCCCACATCTGGTGGTGGATGAAGCCGTATATGACGTGGGTGGAGACGCACCATCCGGCTCCTGTATCACCGATCCCTGCATGACCCTGCCGCCCTTCCGTGATGGCACGCACCGCCGTGCGCTATGGGGTGCGCTGGCGGCGGGGACCATCGGCATGGTGGCCAGCGGTTTCCGCCCCCCGGGCCAGCCGGGCAACGGGCCGGCTGGCGGGCTGGCCGGGCGCATGCGCGCAGTGTGGCAGCATGGAGTGCAGGCAGGGCTGCTGAGCGCCGGGGAATTTGTGGCCGTGACCGCACAGGCAGCGGCGTGTGCCTTCAACATCTATCCGCGCAAGGGCGCCATCATGCCCGGTGCCGATGCCGATCTGGTCCTGTGGGACCCCGATGCGCTGGAAACCTGCCCCCATGGTCCCGATACGCCCTATGGCGGGATTACGCTTGGGGGGCGTGCGGTGCATGTGATCCGCGGTGGGGTTACGGTATGGAAGGACAACCGGCTGTATGGCGATGGCCGCGGGGTCCATGTGCCCTGTCCGGCCTTCCGCTCCGGCCTGTCGGCAGACATGCGTCAGGCGGCACGGCTGTCCGTGCGTCAGGACGGCATGTAGTGCATGTGTCGTGCGACGGGGCCATGGCCGGTTCCGCCTGTTCCTGACCGCAAGGCTTTCCATCATGTGGCGTGGACCGGCCGGACCATCATGTGCCGCCATGGTCGCAGCACTGGTGGCGGCGGCAGTCGTGATCCGTTTGTGGTAACCGGCACAGGCGGATGGTGGTGAAAATGGGGGAACACGACCCGATGAATGATCCGCTTTCCCGCATCCCGCGCATGATGCGGCTGCATGCGCGCGGCATTTCATATTTCAATGCCGTGCGGGAATGTCGTTCCATACGGGAAGCGGCGCGCAGGCTCAATGTCGCCCCCTCCGCCCTGACCCGGCAACTGGCGCAGATGGAGGCCGAGATCGGTGCGCCCCTGTTCGACCGCCTGCCCGAAGGCATGATGCTGACGGAGGCAGGCGCCATCATGGCCCGGCACGTCGTGACCGTGATGCAGGATGCCGCCCGGACGGAGGAACAGATCAGCGCCCTGTCGGGCCGGCATGCGGGGCGTCTGCGCATCATGGCGGTGGAAGGCGTTGCGGGGCAGTTGCTGCCAGCGCTGCTGGGCCGGATCATCACGGCCTTTCCGGCCATTGACCTGTATGTGGAGGTGGGATCGCCCGCAACCATCGTCTCCGCCCTGCGGGAAGGGCAGGTGGATCTGGGCATTGCCTTTTCCCTGGCGCCCCATCCCGAACTGCGGCGGGTGGCGGTGGCGCATTTTCCCATCGGCGCCGTGATGCGGCCGGACCACCCGCTGGCGGCGCTGCGCACGGTTACGGCAGAGGACTGCGTGGCCTGCCGCCTGATCCTGCCCACGCGTACGCTCTCGCTCTACCGGGTGATGGAACCCATGCTGCGCCCGTGGCAGGACCGACTGGACGTGGTGCTGCGCACCGGCTCGATCGAACTGACCAACCGCATGGTGCAGGCGGGTGCAGGGCTTGCCTTCCAGTCACCGCTGGCCCTTGGTACCCGGCCCGGTGGCGGGCTGTGTCACGTACCGCTGCGCGATACCCGCGCCGTGACCGACCTGGGGGCCTATGTGCGCGATTCCCGCTGGCTGCCGCCATTGCTGGAAACGGTGATCGGGGAACTGCGCGCGGAATTGCGCCGCATGCAGGACATGGGCGGGGAGCCGATAGCCTGATCCGCCTGTTGCGTTAAGGGCAACACAATGGTCGGATCATTGTAATGGACGGAACACCTGCCGGTTTGATTAGATCGGCCTGTCATGACGGGGCCGGGGTGAAACCGGCATCGGCACATGGTGGAAAACACGGACGGGAACCCGCAGATGGATACCAACACGCAGCCCGGAACCGGGGCCGCCTGCGGGCTTGCAGCGCTGGATGCGGCGGTGCGCCGGGACATGGAAATCATCCGCTATCCACACAGGGAATGGGTCCCCGCAATGGAGCGCCACGGCCAGCGCGTGCTGGATGTGGCCATTATCGGCGCGGGACAGGGCGGGCTGGCCACGGCTTTCGCGCTCAGGCGCAGCAGCATCACCAATATCCGTATCTTTGACCGGGCATCCAGGGGCGATGAAGGGCCGTGGATGACGTTTGCGCGCATGCTCACGCTGCGCACGCCCAAATACGTGACCGGACCCGACCTGGGCGTGCCCTCGCTCACGCCGCGCTCGTGGTACGAAGCGCAGTTCGGCGCGCAGGCATGGGAAAGGCTGGACAAGATCCCGCGCGCACAGTGGCAGGCCTATCTGGACTGGTATCGGGACATCCTTAACCTGCCGGTTGCCAATGACCATGATTTCCAGGGCGTGACGTGGGAGGACGGCCTGCTGCGCCTGACCTTTGGCCGGCCTGATGGCGCGACCTACGTGCAGTATGCGCGCAAGCTGGTGCTGGCCACCGGCATTGAAGGCTGCGGGACATGGAACGTGCCCGATTTCATCCGCACCGGCCTGCCGCGCGACCGGTATGCCCATACATCGGAAGCGATTGATTTCGCGGCGCTGAAGGGCCGGCGCATCGGTGTGCTGGGGGCGGGGGCCTCGGCGTTTGATAACGCGGCCACGGCGCTGGAAGCGGGGGCCGGCAGTGTCACGCTGTGCCTGCGGCGCAGGGAAATCCCGGCCGTCAACCCCTATCGCTGGATGGAGAATACCGGCTTCCTCGCCTATTATCCTGCCCTGTCCGATGACCTGCGCTGGCGCTTCATGCGCCGGATATTCGAACTGAACCAGCCGCCGCCGCAGGATACGTTCTGGCGCTGCCGCAGGCATCCCACCTTCTCCTACCGAACCGGCTGCCCATGGACGGCGGTGCGTATGGATGGTGACAGGATCGTGGTGGAGTCGCTCACGGGGGAAATGCATTTTGACTTCCTGATCATCGGCACGGGTTTTGCAATCGATCTCGCGCGCAGGCCGGAGACACAGTCATTTGCCGCCTCCGTCGCACTGTGGGGGGATCGGCATACCGCGCCGGTGGGGTCGGAAAGTGCGGTGCTGGAACGCTACCCCTATCTTGGGCTCAACTATCAGTTCCTGCCGCGCGACAGGGATGATCCGCTGGCGCCGATGCTGGCGAACATTCACAATTTCACGTTTTCGGCCACGCCCAGCATGGGGCTTTCGGGCGCGTCGATCAGTGGCATGCGCTTTGGCGTGGAGCGTCTGGCCCACGGGCTGGGGCGCGACCTGTATGTTGCGGACGGCCAGAAACATCTGGAAAGTCTGCTGGCCTATGATGTGCGGGAACTGGTCAGTCTCGATCCACCTGTTGCATGATGCATCCCGGGTAGACTGATCCATTCGGGAGATAGTGAGTAGATGAGCAGCGCTCCACGCCTTTCCCCTTCCGCACCGGTTACGGGCGCGGGCGGGCATGATGATCACAGGGTTCCCCCCGTGCCGGACATGGCGCGGCTTGTCGGGCTGACCATTCCGGCGGCATGCCTGCCCGATGTCGTGGCGAATGCCATGCTTTTGCAGGGTTATGCCGACCTGCTTGGCGGCTTCGCGCTGCCCGATGACTGTGAACCCGCCTATGGGTACACGCCATGAACGCCGATGTGCAGGCCATGGGGGCGGCCTTTGCCATTGCGGCCGATGTCAGGGCACGCCGCCGGACCGCCGTCTCGGTCGTGACCGCCGTGATCGCGGATATCGAGGCCCGTGACACCCGCTTCAACAGTGTGACCCGCATCCTGGGCCCCGCCGCCGTGGCGCAGGCGGAGGAAGTGGATAAAGCAGTAGCGGCAGGCCGCGACCCCGGGCCACTGGCGGGCGTGCCCTTTGGCGTGAAGGACCTGTTTGACGTATGCGGCGAAGTGACTACCGCGGGGTCCATCGTGCTGCGTGACAACCTGCCCGCAACGCAGGATGCAACCGTGGTGGCCCGCCTGCGCGCGGCGGGCGCCGTGCCGGTGGCCACGCTGAACATGGATGAATTCGCCTACGGTTTCTCAACCGAAAACGCGCATACCGGCACGACCTGCAACCCGCATGATACCGCGCGCCTGGCAGGCGGGTCATCGGGCGGGTCGGCGGCGTCGGTCGCGGCGGGGCTGCTGCCGTTCACGCTGGGGTCGGACACCAACGGCTCTATCCGCATCCCGTCCTCGCTGTGCGGGGTATGGGGGCTCAAGCCCACCTATGGGCAGGTACCGCTGCGTGGTGTCTATCCGTTCGTGGCAAGTCTTGACGTGGCGGGACCAATGGCGGCCACACTTGCGGACCTGCAGGCGGTTTACGCCATCATGGCGGGCAGGACGATCGACGCGCTGCCCGATGTGGCGGGCGTACGTGTCGCGCGTCTTGGCGGCTGGTTTGCCAGCAACATCAGCTCCGAAATAACGGCAGGGATCGATGCGGTCATGGCGCATCTGGGTAGCGGGCAGGTTGTCGAACTGCCTGAAGTCGCCCGCGCCCGCGCCTCCGCCTTCCTGATTAGCGCGGCGGAGGGGGGCAACCTGCACCTGCCGCGCCTGCGCCGGCGGTCCATGCAGTATGATCCGGCAACGCGCGCTCGGCTCATGGCCGGCGCCATGCTGCCGGCCTCCACCTTCGTGCAGGCGCAGCGCTTCCGGCGCTGGTTCCGCGCGCAGGTGCACGAAGCCCTTAGCCAGGCCGATGTGCTGGTGGCGCCGACCACGGTCGGTGTTGCGCCGCGTATCGACCAGCCGACCATCATGGTGGATGGCCGGAGTGTACCGGCACGGGCCAATCTGGGCATCTTTACCCAGCCCGTCAGCCTTGCGGGCCTGCCTGTTCTGGCGGCCCCGCTGGCGGTGGACGGACTGCCGCTTGGCATCCAGCTGATTGGCGCGCCGGACGCGGAAGCCAGCCTGTTTGCCGTAGCGGCCGAACTGCAGCGCGCGGGCCTGCTGCGCTGCCAGCCACTGGATGCAGGCTACGCCCGAAAGGACAGCTGATGCTCAATACGCCGCGTTCATGCCGGGGGATGGTCACATCCCCCCATCATCTGGCCAGTCAGGCCGGGCTGGATGTGCTCAAGGCCGGTGGCACCGCGCTGGAGGCCGCCGTCGCTACGGCGGCAGCACTTGCGGTCGTCTACCCGCACATGACCGGCATTGGCGGTGATGCCTTCTGGCTGACCATGTGGCCCGATGGCCGTGTGGAAACGATCGACGCCTGCGGGGCGGCGGCGGCCCGGGCCGATGCGGGCTTCTACCATGCGGCGGGGCTGGACGCCATTCCGTGGCGGGGCCCGCTTGCGGCCAATACGGTGGCGGGCACCGTGTCCGGATGGGACATGGCGCTGGGGTGGAGCCATGCCATGGCGCCGGGCCTGCCGCTGGGGCGCGTGTTGCGTGACGCGTTGTACTACGCCGAACAGGGTGCGCCCGTTACCGCAGGTGCCGCCAGACTGACAGCGCAGAAGGTCGGCGAACTGCGGGACGTGCCGGGGTTTGCCGCCCAGTTCATGCCCGGTGGCAGACTGCCGGAGGCGGGCGATATCCTGCACAATCCCCGCCTTGCCACTACGCTGCGCCATCTGGTGGATGACGGGCTGGACAGTTTCTACCGTGGCAGGGTGGCGCGCGAACTCGCTGCCGACCTGACCGATCTGGGCAGCCCGCTTACGCTGGCGGACCTGCAGGCGCATCGTGCCAGCCACCAGCCCGCACTGCATGCGCGTATCCACGGGGCGGACCTGTACAACATGGCGCCGCCCACGCAGGGCGTGGCCTCGCTGCTGATCCTTGCCCTGTTCGACCGGCTGCGCGCGGGACAGGCGGATGATTTCGATTACCTGCACGGCCTGGTGGAAGCGACCAAGCAGGCCTTCCGCTACCGTGATACCCATGTGGGTGATCCCGCCTACATGACCGTGCGGGCGCAGGATATCCTAAATGACCACAAGGCGCTGGACCGCATGGCCGCCGCCATCAACCCCGACAGGGCAGCCCCCTGGCCATGGCCGTCACAGGTGGGGGATACGGTCTGGCTGGGCGTGATCGATTCCGACGGGCTGGCCGTGAGCATGATCCAGAGCCTGTATTTCGAATATGGATCGGGCATCGTGCTGCCGCGTACCGGTGTGGTCTGGCAGAACCGGGGTTCCAGCTTCGGCCTTGATGCGCAGGGCTGGAACGGCCTGCGACCGGGGCGCAAGCCCTTCCATACCCTCAATCCCGCCGGGGCCCGGCTGGATGACGGCCGCACCATGGTCTATGGCACCATGGGGGGAGAAGGACAGCCGCAGACGCAGGCGGCGCTTTTTACCCGCTATGCCCGTTATGGTGTGCCGCTGCAGCAGGCGGTCACCGCGCCACGCTGGCTGCTGGGCCGTACATGGGGTGAAGCAAGTGTCAGCCTGAAATACGAGGACCGTTTCGACCCCGAGGTGATTGCCCGCATGCAGGCGGCGGGCCACCAGATGGAACGGGTTGCGGCATTTTCGTCCATGATGGGCCACGCGGGCGCACTGGTGCGCCATCCCTCCGGCCTGCTGGAGGGGGCGGCCGACCCGCGCAGTGATGGATGCGTGGCGGCATGGTAGCCACGATGGTGGCCATGGACACACCATCAGGCCAGCGCGCGGTGGCGCGTTGCACCGAACTGGGGCGCGCGCCGTATTCGGATATGGAAGGCGGGTTGTTCCGGCCCTATCTCGGCCCTGCCTACCGTGCGACGTGTAGCCGGCTGGTGGCATGGATGCATGACGCGGGCATGACCACGCGCATGGACGCGGCGGGCAACCTTGTTGCCCGGTATGAGGGACTGGCCCCCGATGCCCCGGTCGTGCTGCTCGGCTCGCATATCGACAGCGTGCGTGATGGTGGCTTTTACGATGGCATGCTGGGCGTGATCCTGGGCATCGAGACGGTGGCCCATTTTGCCCGTACGGGCAGACGCTTCCGCTTCGCGCTGGAAGTCATCGGGTTTGGAGATGAGGAGGGATCGCGCTTTCCAACCGGCATGCTGACCTCGCACGCGGTGGCGGGACTCCTGCGCGAACCCGACCCGGCCATGCCTGACTGGGCCGGGACCGAGACGCTGGCGGGCGCGCTGGAAGGCTTCGGGCTGGATACAGGGCGGATGCATACCGCATCGCGCAGGGATGACCCGGTCATGGCTTATGTCGAGGCCCATATAGAACAGGGTCCGGCGCTGGAAGCACGGGACCGCCCGCTGGGCGTGGTCAGCGCCATCGCCGCCCAGCAGCGCTACAGCATGACCCTGCACGGCATGGCGGGCCATGCGGGCACGGTGGCCATGGCGCTGCGCCGTGACGCGCTGGCGGCGGCGGCCGAGATCGTTCTTGCGGCCGAGCGGATCGGGCGCGCGGGGGCGGACGGGCTGGTGGCCACGGTTGGCGCGCTGGACGTGGCGCCGGGGGCGGCCAACGTGGTGCCGGGGACGGTGGTGATGAGCCTTGATGTCCGCGCCGGTACCAATGCGGCGCGTGACGGGGCGGTGGCCGCCATACTGGATGTGGCCCGCCAGACCTGCCGCACGCGCGGGCTGGAAATCGACATTACCCTCAAGCTGGACCTTGATGCCACGCCATGTGACGGGCGGCTGACCGCGCTCATGGAACGCGCGGTGGACAGCGTGACCGGCCTGCCCGCCCCCCTGCTGGTCAGCGGGGCGGGGCATGATGCGATGATCATGGCGCATCTGGCCCCGGTTTCCATGCTGTTCATCCGCTGTGCCGGAGGGATCAGCCACAACCCCGCCGAATCCGTGACCGGGGCGGATGCGGATGTCGCGCTGCGTGCCCTGATTGCCTTTGTCGGATTTTTGGAAAGACATCCTGGATGACACAGCCCTTCCATGGCCAGATCAACCCTCCCGCCCGGCTGCTGATGGGACCGGGGCCGGTCAATGTCCACCCGCGCGTGCTGCGCGCCATGGCAGCCGACATGCTGGGGCAGTTCGACCCCGAAATGACGGACTACATGAACCAGACGATGGACCTTTACCGTCAGGTTTTCATGACCGCAAACCGCTGGACCATGCTGGTCGATGGCACGGCGCGCGCGGGTATCGAGGCGGCCCTCGTCTCGCTGGTCGAACCGGGGATGAAACTGCTGATTGTGCGCGCGGGCCGCTTTGGCCTGCTGCTGTCGGAAATCGCGGCCCGCATCGGGGCCGAAATCGCAACACTGGACATTCCGTGGGGGGAAGTGGCCACGCTGGAGCAGATCGAGGCGGCGATCAGGACCCATCGGCCGCAGGTGCTGGCATGCATCCATGGCGATACCTCCACCACCATGGCCCAGCCGCTGGATGGCCTGGGCGCGCTGTGCCGCCAGTACGATGTGCTGTCCTATGTCGATGCCACGGCCACGCTGGGCGGCATGCCGGTTGCGACCGACTGCTGGGGGGTGGATGTGGTCAGCGGTGGCCTGCAGAAATGCATGGGCGGGCCGCCGGGTTCATCGCCCATCACCATTTCCGACCGGGCGGCTGCGCATATCTTCGCCCGCCGCCATGTGGAAGCCGGCATCCGTGGCAGCGATACGGCGGATGGCACGCGCCTGCGCATTGCGTCGAACTATCTCGATCTGGCCATGATCATGGATTACTGGTCCGAAAGGCGGCTCAACCACCATACCGAGGCGACAAGCATGCTGTACGCCGCGCGCGAGGCGGCGCGCGTGATGCTGGAAGAAGGGCTGGATGCCCGCTTCGCCCGCCATGCCGCTGCTTCGAAAGCCATGGGGGCGGGCCTGCGCGCCATGGGGCTGGAACTGTTTGGCAGCGACATGCACCGCATGACCAACGTGACGGGTGTGTACATTCCCCAGGGCATTGATGGCGAGCGCGTGCGCGCCCGCATGCGTGAGGATTTCGAGATCGAGATCGGCTCCGCCTTCGGCCCGCTGCAGGGCAGGATCTGGCGTATCGGTGCCATGGGCTACAATGCCGAGAAGCACAAGGTGCTGCTTACGCTGGGCGCACTGGAAGCGGTACTGCGCGCCGAAGGCTACGGTTTTACCGCCGGTGCCGGTGTTGATGCTGCTCTCGCCACCTATAACGCCTGATAACCGGAGAGCACGCCAGTATGCCTGAAGCACAAGCCTACCCGCGTGATCTTGTGGGATACGGGCGTAATCCGCCCGATGCGAAATGGCCCGGCGGGGCGCGCATCGCCGTTCAGTTCGTGATCAATTATGAGGAGGGGGCCGAGAATTCGGTCCTGCACGGTGATCGCGGGTCAGAGGCGTTCCTGTCCGAAATGGTGGGCGCGCACTCCATTCCCGGCGCGCGCGCCATTGCAATGGAAAGCCTGTATGAATATGGCGCGCGCGCCGGATTCTGGCGGCTGCACCGCATCTTTACCCGGCGCCAGCAGCCACTTACGGTATTTGGCGTGGCGGCGGCCATGGCGCGGAATCCGGAAGCGGTGGCTGCGATGAAGGAAGCCGGGTGGGAGATCGCATCCCATGGGCTGCGCTGGATCGACTACCAGCATGTGCCCGAAGCGGTGGAACGGGCGCATATACACGAATGTATCGCACTGCATGCCAGACTGACCGGATCACGCCCGCTGGGCTGGTACCAGGGCCGCACCAGCCCCAATACCGCCCGTCTGGTCGCGGAAGAAGGCGGCTTTGTATACGACGCGGATTCCTATGCCGATGACCTGCCGTATTACGACCGCAGCCATGGCCGCGCGCAGTTGGTCGTGCCCTATACGCTGGATGTGAACGACATGCGCTTCGTGGCCCTGAACGGCTTTACCGAAGGGGAGCAGTTCTTCAACTACCTGCGCGACACCTTTGACGAACTGTATGAGGAGGGGGCGGACAAACCGCGCATGATGTCGGTCGGCCTGCACTGCCGTGTTGCGGGCCGTCCGGGCCGGGCGCGGACGGTGGCGCGTTTTCTGGATTACATTGCCACGCGTGAGAAGGTATGGGTCGCGACACGGCTTGATATCGCGCGCCACTGGCTGAAGGTGCATCCGGCATGAAAAACGTGATGGACCGGGTCGATGCAATGTCCGCGGTGCGGTTTGTCGAACTGTTCGGCCCGATATACGAGCACTCGCCCTGGATTGCCCGGCGCGCACACGCCCATGCGCCCTTTGCGGACCGCGATGCCATGCTCGCTGCCATGCGTCATGAACTGGACCGGGCGACGGAGGCGGAAAAGATGGCGCTGATCCGCGCCCATCCCGAACTGGCGCAGCGCATGGGCGTGGACCCGACGCTCACATCGGCTTCGGCTGCCGAGCAGGCGTGCGCCGGGCTGGACCGCCTGACACCGGACGAATTCGCGACCTTCCGCGCCCTGAATGATGCCTATACCGCCAAATTCGGCATTCCGTTCATCATCTGCGTGCGGCAGTCGGACAAGGAGGGCATTCTGAACGGGCTGTACGCCCGGCTGGAAAACACGTTCGAGGCCGAACAGCAGGCCGCCCTGCGTGAAATCAACAGGATTGCCGCCCTGCGGCTGGCCGATGTGCTGGCACGGCTGGAGCAGGAACCATGAGCACCCTTTCCACCCACGTTCTCGACCTTGTTTCAGGCAGGCCCGCCGCAGGCATGGCGATCAGCCTGTGGGCGGGGCAGGGCTGCCTGTTCCGTGGCGTGACCAATGCGGATGGCCGCTGCCCGGAACTGGGCCAGCAGACCGGGGACATGCAGGCCGGTTCCTACCGTCTGGAATTCAGCGTGGCGGATTATTTCCGCAGCCGCGCTGTCGCGCTGTCGGACCCGCCATTCCTTGACGTGGTGCCCATCGCCTTTGGCATGGCGCGGGGGGCACCGGGGGAAAAAGGCGGGCATTACCACGTGCCGCTTCTGGTCTCGCCCTACGGGTTTTCGACCTATCGCGGCAGTTGAGGGACCGAGATAAGGTTTTGGTGAAGCTTTTTTCAAAAAGCTTCGAAGCACGCCGCCTTTCTGAAAAAAGGCGGCACCCAAAAACTTTTCCTGCCCCTCTTTGGCCATCCCAAGGAAAAAGGGCCGTGGCGGATCAAACGCCACGGCCCTTTTCCATATTCCGCGACAGGCTGGCTGCCGCAGGGTCAGACCGTATCAGACCAGCGCCTGCTTCAGGGCTGCGGTCAGGTCGGTCGTGGTGGCCTTGCCGCCCAGATCACCCGTGCGCACCGCGCCGGAGGTGATGACCTTCTCGATGGCCTTGTCGATGCGGCTGGCCAGATCCTGGCGGCCCACATGCGCCAGCATCATGTTGGCAGCCAGCAGCAGCGATGTCGGGTTGGCCTTGTTCTGGCCCGCAATGTCGGGCGCCGAGCCATGCACGGCCTCGAACACTGCAGCCTTCTCACCAATATTGGCGCCCGGTGCCAGACCAAGCCCGCCAACCAGGCCCGCCGTCAGGTCGGACAGGATGTCACCGAACAGGTTGGTGGTGACGATGCAGTCATACTGCCACGGGTCGGTCACAAGCTGCATGGCGCAGGCGTCAACGATGCGCTCGTTCACTTCCACGCGGCCTTCATATTCCTTGGCGACCTTGCGGCCTTCTTCCAGGAACAGGCCGGTCAGCAGCTTGAGGATGTTGGCCTTGTGCACCAGGGTCACGCGCTTGCGGTTGTTCTTGACCGCGTATTCAAAGGCGTAGCGGACAATGCGGTTGCATTCCCTGCGTGTGGTGTAGCCTGCGCTGGTGGCGATGGCGTGCGGGTCATCACCGTAGGGAATGTAGTTTTCCATCGCCGCGTAGTACCCTTCGAGGTTCTCGCGGAAGATGACGAGGTTGATGTTCTCGAACCGGCCGCCGGGCACGATGGTCTTTGTGGGGCGGACATTCGCGAACAGGCCGAACTCCTGGCGCAGTGTCACGTTGATGGACTTGAAGCCGCCACCGACGGGCGTGGTCAGCGGGCCCTTCAGCGCAAGGCCGGTGCGGCGGATGCTCTCGATGGTTTCCTTGGGGAGCGGGCTGCCGGTGGCGTCGAGTGCCGCGACACCGCCAAGGGCCTTTTCCCATTTGAAGGGTGCATCGACCGCATCCAGGATCTCGACAACGGACTGGACAATCTCAGGCCCGATTCCATCACCGGGAATCAGGGTAGCGGGAATTGTTTTTTCTGTGGACATTCTCGAACGTCTCCCTTTGTGCTTGCTACTGAAAAGCGTTTCAGCATGCGCACCGGCTTGGCGGACCCGGTTCGTTGCCGGGTGCCCCGTCGGAACTGGTTAAAAGTCCTAGGCCGCCCCGCCCCGTGTGACAATCGGGCCACGGGGCCATGGCCGTGCTTTTGCAGTCACATTATCCGGCGTGCAGCGGCGCGCAGGCGGCTTCAAGCCATGTGCGTGCCGGACTCTCCAGATGTGGGGCGATCCTTTCGAAAACCCGTGCATGATAGCGGTCCAGCCATGCAGTTTCGTCAGGTTGCAGCAGGACTGTATCAATCAGCCGCCGGTCAAACGGGGCATGTGTCAGCACCTCGAATTCCAGGAAACTGCGCCTGGCCTCCCCAATGGCGGAAGGCTGGACCAGATGCAGGTTCTCAAGCCTGATGCCGAACGCGCCGGGGCGGTAGTAGCCCGGTTCGTTGGACAGGATCATCCCCGCGCGCAGCGGCACGGGGCGGAAGACGGGGGCAATCGTTGCCGGGCCTTCATGCACGGACAGGTAGCTGCCAATGCCATGGCCTGTGCCATGGTCGTAATCCAGTCCCCCTTCCCACAGGGCATGGCGGGCCAGCGCGTCCAGCGCGTGGCCCGTCACGCCGGTGGGGAAACGCGCGCAAGCCAGGGCAATATGCCCGCGCAGCACGCGGGTGAAGGCATCGCGGACCGTATTGTCCGGTGCGTCAGGCCCGGTCCAGACGGTGCGGGTGATATCGGTGGTGCCAAAGGGATACTGCCCGCCACTGTCGATCAGATAGACCTCGTTCGCACGCAGGGCGCGGTTGGTCCCGGGGGTGACACGGTAATGGATGACCGCGCCGTTCGGTCCCGCGCCGGAAATGGCGGGGAAGCTTTCCTCACGGTAATCGGGGCTTGCGGCCCGGAAGCGGTCGAGCTGTTCCGCCGCGTCCAGTTCCGTGGTGCGGGTGGCGTTGTGGTCCAGCCAGTGCAGGAAGCGGCATATCGCCACGCCATCCAGCAGGTGAGCGCGGCGGCTGCCTTCCTGCTCGGTCGGGTTCTTGACCGCCTTGGGCAGCACGCATGGGTTTTCCTTGCGGATCACCGTGGCGCCCGCATCCGCCAGTGTCTGGATGAACCAGATGGCGTTGCTGGTCGGGTCGACCTGCACGCGGGCCGGGGCCAGCGCCCGCAGCGTGTGCTCCAGCGCATCGGGGGGCAGCACGGTCACGTCCGCCCCCAGCCAGGCGCGGGTCGTGTCCGACAGCTTGGCCGGATCGACCAGCAGGGTCACATGCCCGGTATCATGCATGATGGCGAAGGACAGGGTAAGCGGGGTATAGGGCACGTCACGCCCGCGGATATTGAGCAGCCAGGCAATGGAGGCCGGATCGCTCAGTACCAGCGCGCTTTCACCCGCGTCGCGCAGGCTGGCGGCAAGGGTGGCGCGCTTGTCGTGGCTGGACTGGCCTGCCAGGTCCTCCGGCTGGGGCACGCAGGGGGTGCAGGGTGCGGCGGGGCGGTCGGTCCAGATCCGGTCCACCGGATTGGCGGGCAGGGCGACAAGCGTCAGCCCCGCATCGCTGAAGGGGCGCAGCGCGCTTTCGCTGATCAGGCGCGGGTCGTAGCCGATGCGCCGCGTGCCGCCATGGGTCGCAAGCCAGGTGGGGGGCGGCGTTTCGCGGATGTGCAGCCGCTCCCATGCGGTGGCGTCCACCTGCTGGTCCATCTGGGTGGTATAGCGCCCGTCGGAGAACACGGCGGCACGGTCGGGCAGGATGGCCGCCATGCCCGCACTGCCGGTAAAGCCGGTCAGCCATGCCAGCCGTTCGGCACAGGGGGCGACGTATTCGCCCAGATGTTCATCCCCACGGGGCAGGATAAAGCCGTCAACGCCCATCTGGCTGAGAACGGTGCGCAGCGCGTCAGGTCGGCTGGGGACAGGGGACATGGAAATATCCTTGGTCGGGGGTGATGGGGTCAGGCGGCCGACATGATGCGGTAGAGGAATAGAAGATCCATCCACCGCCCGTATTTCGTGCCGCATTCGGGCAGCAGTCCGCCATGCTGGAAGCCAAAACGCTCGTGCAGCCTGCGTGAGGCGATGTTGGTGGAGGTAATGCCCGCGATCATCACGTGCACACCCGCCGCCTTCGCCCGCTCGCACAGGGCCTGCAGCAGGATGCTGCCAATGCCACGGCGCTTGTAGGCCGGCGCGATGTAGAGCGAGTGTTCAACCGTGTAGCGGTAGCCCGAAAACGGACGGAACGTTTTCCAGCTGCTGTAGCCCGCCACATGGCCATCGGGCATCTGCGCCACCAGCACGGGAAAGCCGCTGGCCTGGCTGGAATGCAGCCATTCCAGCCGGGCGGCAACGGTGGTCTCGTGCGTTTCCCACATCGAGGTACTGTTGAGGATGGCGTGGTTGACGATCGCGACAATGGCGGGAATGTCCGCATCCGTTGCATCGCGGATCAGGATGTCGGATGGATCAGCCATGGGGCCTGCGCAGGATGAGCGTGCCCCAGTCTCCTTCCCGCAGGTGGCGCTCCAGCACCAGTCCGTGGCGGCGGTGGGCGGCCAGCACCATGCGGACCTGCGTGTTCAGCAGCCCCGCAAGGATGGCGGTGCCACCAGGCAGCAGGTTGTGGGCCAGATCGGCCGCCATGGCGCAGAGCGGGCGGGCCAGGATATTGGCGAACACAAGGTCATAGGGCGCATGGTGGCGGATGGCGGGCGTGGACCAGCCATTGCCCAGATGGCACGACACAAGGTTGCCCAGCCCGTTCATCGCGGCGTTGCGCCGGGTCACGCGCACGGACCACGGGTCGATATCGGTCGCCAGCACCGGCGTATGCAGCAGGGCGGCGGCTGCCATGGCCAGGATGCCCGAGCCGCAGCCAAGGTCGAGGATGCGGCGTGGCCTGCGATGGGCCACCATTTCCAGCGCGCGCAGGCAGCCGCGCGTGGAACCGTGCTCGCCCGAGCCGAAGGCAACCCCCGCATCCAGCGTGATGGTGATGCGCTGCGGGTTGGGCGCATCATCCAGATGCGTGCCACGGATGGCAAAGCGCTGCCCCGCAAGCTGTTCGGGAAAGGATTCGTAGGTGCGGGCCAGCCAGCCTTCGGACTCGGTATGGCTGCGTTCCAGTCCGGCATCCACGCCGGTGGCAAGCGCGGCCATGATCAGCCCCGCGCGGAGTTCCTCCTCCCCGCTGCCAATGTCCTTGACACCTTCCACCCGCCACAGGGTCTGGTTGTCGTCCACTTCGAATATGCCAATGGTGGCGCATACGGTGGACAGGGCGGCTTCGTAGGCTTCAACCGCATCCGGGGGTACCGTGACCGATATGGTTTCCAGTTCTGTGGCGTGACGCCGGGGGGAAAGGCTCATTTATACCTGCTCAACAAATGTATCGATCACCCGCTTGGGGCCTGCTTTTTCAAACGCGACTTCCAGCCGGTTTCCCTCGACGGAAGTAATGGTGCCGTAGCCGAATTTCTGATGGAAGACCCGTACGCCAGCCGTCATGCCCGATGCGGTGGCGGTGGGCGTGACATCATGCACGCGCCGTGCGGCCACCAGCGGGAAGGGTGTGCTGCCAAACACGGCGGGGCGGCCAGCGAAGCCGCGCCTGCCATTGGATGTGTCGCCCCGGCTTTCGATATGTTCGGCAGGAAGTTCCTCCACGAAGCGGCTGGGGATGGCGGACTGCCAGTTGCCATAGATGCGGCGGTTGGCGGCGTGGCTTATGATCGCCAGTTTCCGTGCCCGCGTAATGCCGACATAGGCCAGGCGACGTTCTTCCTCCAGCCCCTTCAGCCCCCCTTCATCCAGCGTGCGCTGGGAGGGAAAGACCCCTTCCTCCCATCCCGGCAGGAACACGGTATCGAACTCCAGCCCCTTGGCGCCGTGCAGGGTCATGATGCTCATGCTGTCGGCGCCCGAGCGGTCCTCGGCATCCATGACAAGGGCGACATGTTCAAGAAAGCCGCCGAGGTTCTCGTAATCCGCCAGCGAGCGGACCAGTTCCTTCAGGTTTTCCAGCCGCCCCGGCGCATCGGGGGATTTGTCGGCCTTCCACATGTCGATATAGCCGCTCTCCTCCAGCAGGTGGTCGATGGCGACGACATGTCCCTCGCGCCCCAGCATGTCGCGCGTGGCGCCCAGCGTGCGCATGAGGGTGGCAAGCTGCTCCTTCGCCCGGCCCCTGATCTCGCCCGCCGCCAGCATTTCGAGCACCGCGGCAGTCAGGGGCATCTGGCGTTCGCGGGCATGCATGTGCATCTTCTGCAGGCCCGTGGTGCCCACGCCCCGGCGCGGCACGTTGATGATGCGTTCGAACGCCAGGTCATCGGACGGCTGGCTGACCACGCGCATGTAGGCGATGGCGTCACGGATTTCGGCGCGTTCGTAAAAGCGCAGGCCACCCACCACGCGGTAGGGCAGGCCCAGCGTGATCAGCCGTTCTTCAAACGCGCGGGTCTGGAAGCCCGCGCGGACAAGGATCGCGATCTCCGCCATCGGGTGGCCATCGGCGCGCAGGCGTTCGATCTCCGCGCCGACCATGCGGGCCTCGTCATCCGAATCCTGCACGGAAATCACGCGTACCTTTTCGCCTTCCGCGTCCTCGCGGCCGGGGTGGAGCGTCTTGCCCAGACGTTCCTCGTTATGTGCGATCAGGCCCGATGCCGCACCCAGAATCTGGCGGGTGGAGCGGTAATTGCGCTCCAGCCGCACCACGCGCGCGCCGGGGAAGTCACGTTCAAAGCGCAGGATGTTCTCCACTTCCGCCCCGCGCCATGAATAGATCGACTGGTCATCATCGCCCACGCAGCAGATGTTGGATGGCTGGCTGTCACGATGGGCCAGCAGCCGCAGCCACAGGTACTGGATGGTGTTGGTGTCCTGATATTCATCCACCAGAATGTAGCGGAAGAAACGGTGGTACTGCGCCAGCACGTCGGGGTGCCTGCGCAGGATTTCCGTCATGTGCAGCATCAGGTCGCCAAAATCGCAGGCATTGAGCTGCTTCAGGCGCTGCTGGTAGTCGGTATAGATCTCGGCACAGCGACCATTGGCGAAGTCCGTGTCCTCCGCTGCCGTTATGGCGTCGGGTACCAGCCCGCGGTCCTTCCATCGCTGGATCACGCCCATGATTGCCTGTGGCGGCCAGCGCTTGGTGTCGATACGGTAGGGTTCGAGCACCTGCTTGAGCAGGCGCAGCTGGTCGTCGGTATCAAGGATGGTGAAACTGCTGGTAAGCCCCACATATTCTGCATGCCGGCGCAGCATGCGCGCGCACAGGGCATGGAACGTGCCCAGCCACAGTCCTTCCGCCGGTTCGCCCAGCAGGGCGCCCACACGCTCGCGCATTTCGCGCGCGGCCTTGTTGGTAAAGGTCACGGCAAGGATCTGGTTGGGGCGCGCACGGCCCGAAAGCAGGATATGCGCGAACCGCGTGGTCAGCACCCGCGTCTTGCCCGTGCCCGCACCGGCAAGGACCAGCAGGGGGCCGTCCGTGGTCTCGATCGCGTCCCGCTGTTCGGGATTGAGGCGGTTCAGGTAATCCGGCGCACGGCCGGTTGGGATAAGGCTGTCCATGGCACTGTCTTCTATAGCAATCCCTGCGCGGGGGCACCAATGCTATCAGTCAGGGCCACATAATGCGGTTGCGATGCCACGATGGGCTGGAGGAGAATGCGGTTGAAGGCTGGGGAGATTGTAAAAAAAGCCGTGGCCACGGGGCCGGGTGGCCACCGGGCACGCATGCGCCAGCGCATCCGCATGGCTGGCGCGCAGTCGCTGGCGGATTATGAACTGCTGGAAGTCCTGCTGTTCGCGGCCGTTCCCCGGCGGGATACCAAGCCGCAGGCCAAGGCGCTGCTGGCGCATTTCGGCAGCCTGGAAGCCGTGCTGGAGGCCACGCCCGCAGGGCTGCGTGCGGCAGGGCTGGGGCCGCGCGGGGTTGCGGTCATGGCCTGTCCCGCGCTGGCGGCCCGGCGGCTTGCCCATGCCGACCTGCGCGGGCGTGTGCTCCTGCCCGACATGCCAACGGTGCTGGACTACTGCGACCGCCTGCCCATTCATGATTCCAGCGGGGTGCGGATGCTCCATCTTGACGCGGCGGCCCATCTGCTGGCCGATGAAATCGTGCCGATGGATACACCCGCAGCCCTGTGCCGTGCCATCCTGGCGCGTGCGCTGGACCTGCATGCCGTATCACTGATTGCAGTGCGGGACACGGGCGCATCCCCGCCGCCCGCGCAGGCGGACACGGCGGACCGGCGCTGGGCGCGCATGCTGTACATCCACGCCCGGCTGATGGGGCTGATGGTACAGGACTGTCTGCTCCGGGGGGCAGGCACGACGGTCAGCCTGCGCGCCTTCATGCAGGACTGACGCTTCGTTCAGCCATGGGCATCGGCTGCGGCAAACTGCTGGCGGATGGCCTCCAGCAGTTCGGATGGCTGGCTGACCAGCGCATCGGCCCCGGCTTCCGTCAGTTCGGCCCGGGTGCCATAGCCCCACAATACGCCCAGTGCACGGACATGATTGGCGTGCGCGCCACTGATGTCGAAGCGGCGGTCACCAATCATGAGCGCGTCTTCGCGGTTGATGTCCTGCTCGCGCAGCAGGGCTGCGATCAGTTCGGGCTTTTCGGCACCGCTGTCATCCGCCCGCGCGCCGGCCAGCCCGTCAAAATACTGCACGAGATTACGCAGGTGCAGGATCTTGCGCGCCAGGTGCCGCGGCTTGGATGTCGCCACAAACAGCCGCACGCCCCCGGCCGAGAGCGTCTCGATCACTTCGCGCATGTGATCGAACACGGGGCTTTTGTGCATGCCTTCCGATTCGTAATGCTGGCGGTAGAGCGCCATTGCCTCCTCTACCCGGTCATCGCCGTAATGGGCGAGAATATGGGCGATCAGTTCCTCCAGCGGGGGGCCGACCACCCATGTCAGGTCTATCGACAGGTCGGGTTCATGCCCCAGGTCACGCAGTACGGCATGGATGGAGTCCACGATGCCATCGCGGGAGCGGACAATGGTTCCGTCCAGATCAAAGAGTACGGTATGGGATTTCTTGAAATGCATGCAGGTCTATAACCTCCTCGTCCTGCCCGTATCATGTACCATCAGGCTGACATTTGTCCTGAAATTGTTGGGAAGTCCCGTTTTGTCCGATCACAGGCCACAGGCTGCCGTATCGGTTCCCCTGTCCGGAACCATAAGCCGGGCGGATGACCATGCCTTCCTGCAGCGCCTGATCCGCACGCTTGATACCAGCCATCCGGCACCGGACCGGATGGCGGCTGAACTGCTGGAGCGTTTCGGTTCGGCCGGAATGGTGCTGTCCGCGCATGTCGGCGCGCTGGATGAGGTGGCAGGCCGGGGCACCACCCTGCCACCCCTGCTGGCCGTGATGCGTGAGGCAGCACTCCGGCTTTATCGCAGCCGGGTGCGCAGGACCGATGTCCTATCCGGGCAGGCGGGGCTGGAAGCCTACCTGCAGGCCTGCATGGGCCATGAGGTGGTCGAGCAGTTCCGCGTGCTGTTCCTTGATGCCGGGTTCCACTTGCTTTCCGATGAATTGATGGGTACCGGCACGGTCAACCATTCCCCCGTCTACCCGCGTGAGATCATGCGCCGCGCCCTGAATCTGGGCGCGGCCCGGCTGGTGCTGGCGCATAATCACCCGACCGGCCGGGCGGAACCGTCGGGCGCGGATATTGAGATGACCATGCGCATCGCCCAGATCGGCAGGCTGATGGACGTGGAGGTGCACGACCATATCATCGTCGGCAATGGTCGTACCCTCAGCTTCCGTGCCGCGGGGCTGCTTGTCTAGTCGCCTTCTTTATCCATCGGGCGCGCCAGCGGTCCAAGGGCGGCATTCACCCCGAACTCCCCTGGCAGGCCACCTGCGGGAAACAGCACGTTGACATGCCCCATCTTGCGGCCGGGCCGGGCTTCAGCCTTGCCATAATGATGGGCAAGCAGGCCGGGAGTGGCCATGATCCGCGGCCACAGCGCCATGTCATCGGGGCCGATCAGGTTTTTCATCACCGCGTCGCCATGGCGGACGGCGGGCGGTAATGGCAGGCCGGTTACCGCGCGCACATGCATCTCGAACTGGTCCACCGGGCAGGCATTCATGGTCCAGTGGCCGGAATTGTGCGGGCGGGGCGCGATCTCGTTCACGCGCAGGCTGCCATCATGGTCGACGAACATCTCGACCCCCAGCAGCCCGACCAGACCGAGCGCCGTGGCGATGCGTCGCGCCAGTGCCTGCGCCTGCGTCGCGATATCGGGGGCGATGCGGGCCGGGGCCAGGCTTATGTCCAGTATCCCGTCACGGTGGCGGTTTTCGGTCACGTCAAAGGTGCTGATCTCGCCCTGTCCGTTGCGCGCCACCATCACGCTGACCTCACACGCGAAGCGCACCATGCCTTCGGCCACCAGCGGGTGGGGGCGCAGCGTGTCGAATGCGTGGTCCAGATCGGCTTTACTGCGGATGCGGGCCTGACCCTTGCCATCATAGCCAAGGCGCGTGGTCTTGAGGATGAACGGATAGCCCAGCGCATCCGCCGCCCGGTCCAGATCAGCCCGGGTCTCCACCGCATGCCATGGGGCGACGGGAATGCCGTTTTCCCCCATGAAGGTTTTTTCGGCAATGCGGTCCTGGCTTATGCGCAGGATGGCGCCCGCCGGGTGCACGGGGCGAATGCTGGAAAGCAGGTCCAGTCCGTCGGCGCTGATATTCTCGAATTCGAAGGTAATGACATCCACCGCATCGGCAAAGCGGCGCAGGGCGTCGTGGTCATCATACTGGCTCACGGTAATGGCGTGGGCGACCTGGGCTGCCGGGCCATCGGCCTCGGTGGTCAGGATATGGGCGCGATAGCCAAGGCGGGCGGCGGCAACGGCGGACATGCGGCCAAGCTGCCCGCCGCCAACAATGCCAAGGACGCGGCCGGGAGGGAGCGCGCTCATCGGGTCGGTTCCCCTGCCACGGATTCCGTCTGCCTCGCGCGCCACGCAGCCAGCCTGTGCCCCAGTGCCGGGTCGGACAGTGCCAGGATGGAGGCAGCCAGCAGGGCGGCATTGGTTGCCCCGGCCCTGCCGATGGCCAGCGTGCCCACGGGAATGCCGCCGGGCATCTGGACGATTGACAGCAGGCTGTCCATGCCCTTGAGCGCATGCGATTCGACCGGCACCCCCAGCACCGGCAGCGCGGTCCATGCGGCACACATGCCCGGCAGGTGCGCAGCCCCCCCCGCACCGGCAATGATGACCGACAGGCCGCGCTCCTGTGCCGTCTTTGCATAGGTGGCCAGGCGGTCCGGCGTGCGGTGGGCGGATACGATGCGCACTTCATGCGCGATCTCCAGCGCCTCCAGCACGGCGGTGGCGTGGCGCATGGTTTCCCAGTCGGACTGGCTGCCCATGATCAGCCCCACGCGCGGGGAAGGTGTGCCGGAGGGCGAAGGGGGAGGGGTGGGCACGATTGGCGTACTCTCGTCTTGTGTATTCAGGCGATGCTGTCCGGGATCAGGCGGCTTTCCAGCCATGTGATCTCATCCTTCAGCAGGAGCTTGCGCTTTTTCAGCCGTTGCAGCTGCAACTGGTCCGTTACCTGCAGGGCCATGCGGCTTATGACCGTATCAAGGTCACGGTGTTCGCTGCGCAGTTCGTGCAGCTTGCGAAGGAGGGTATCCCGATCTGTCAGCATGGCGGCTCGTCTGTTAGGTGGGCATGTCCCTATCCTAAGCATATCCGCCGCAAAAGGCGAAATGCCGGGGGCCGTGTCCTTGGCCTGCAATTTTAACATGGAATTCCGCCGCGCGTCTGGTCTAGCCTGACCGGGTTGCAGCAAAAGACGCTGGAGGATTCCATGTCGTACGAAGCACGTATCAACAGCCTCAAGACCCGTCATGCACGGCTCGATGCCCGCATTTTTGACGAGGACCGCAGGCCCCTGCCTGATGAGGGGACCATACGGCGCCTGAAGCTTGAGAAACTTCGCGTAAAGGAAGAGATCGAACGCCTGGCCCGGCTGGGCTGACCGGGCGGTCTGGTCACGCTTGCGCCGCCCATCACGGGCGGCGGGGCGGATCAGATGGCGTGATCGCCGTCGTCATCCAGTTCCAGCGGCGGCGGCACGGCCTGGCCTTCACGCGCCAGGCGCTCATTGGCGGCCAGCACCATTGCGTTCAGGTCCGTCTGGCTGCACAGGCCCAGCGTGACCGGGTCACGCGGCTTGATGTTGGGGCTGTTCCAGTGCTGCTTGGTCCGCACCTTCTCGATGGTGTCTTTGGTGGTACCCAGCAGCTTGCTGGTCTGCTGCTCGGACAGCTGCGGGAAGTTGCGCAGGATGAAGGCAATCGCATCCGGGCGGTCATTGCGCTTGGCCACAGGCGTGTAGCGCGCGCCCTTGGAACGGCGGTTGATCGGGTTGGCGGGCGGAAGGCCCTTCAGCCGTGCCTCGGGGTCCTTTTCGCAGCGCGTGATTTCCACCTGCGTCAGCTGGTGGTGGGCAATCGGGTCATAACCCCGGATTCCCTGTGCCACTTCCCCGTCGGCGATGGCCTGGACCTCCAGGGGGTGCATTCCACAGTATTCGGCAATCTGGGTAAAGGTCAGTGCCGTCTTTTCAATAAGCCACACGGCGGTCGCCTTGGGCATCAGGGGCAGGGCAGTCATTATCAATCAGGTCCTACAGCGTGTGGCGCCACACGCAGGCACCTGAGAGGGTGTTCGAAACGGTTCCTTCCCGGAGCGGGAACCGTGCGTACCTGCTGGCGCGCCAGAAACAGAAAACACTCGTGGCAGTGATATGACGGTTGCGGGTAGCAAAGGTCAAGACTTCAATCCGTGCGGCCGGGATGTTTCGCATCAATAAAAAACGGGGGCGGACCACTGGCCCGCCCCCGCTGCATGCCGTGGGCACTATCCCTTATGCCGCGCAGCAGCCTGCGGGCCGGGGGGCGGATGCCGTCGCCTGGGCCGCGATGGCGCTATCCATGTCGGCACCATCAGGCCGGTCCGTTCCGGGCTGCCGGTCGTTCTGGGCGTCACCCGCCAGGGACTGCCCGGACGAGACGGGAATGCGGCGCGGCTTGAGCGCCTCGGGCACGATCTGGCGCACGGCTATGCGCAGCAGGCCGTTGGTCAGGTCGGCATTTTCCACCACTACATGGTCGGCCAGCACGAAGCGGCGCTCGAATGCGCGCGTGGCAATGCCGCGATAGAGCATTTCCCTGCCCTGTGCCGGGGCATCGCCCACACGGCCGGACACGATCAACGTGTTGTCCTGCACCGTAAGTTCGATATCATCGGGGCCAAACCCGGCTACCGCCATGGTCAGGGTGTACTGGGCGTCGGACAGTTTTTCGATGTTGTAGGGGGGATAGGACGGGCTGACCGGGTTCTGGGCCGCCGTATCGACAAGCTGGGCCAGACGGTCAAATCCTATGGCGCTGCGGAACAGCGGCGCGAAATCATAAGCCATGTTCATAACCTCCATGAAGCAAGGTCTGCTGCAATGCGGTCCCTCGGTTGAGCGGACCGCCATTTCCGGTTGATGCGCACGGACCCGCTTGGGCGCCCGGCGTATTCCAGACATGGGAATGCCCGGCCCCCCGTTCAAGGGACCGGGCATTCCCGGCAGTACAGACTTCGGTAGTGGGAGGCGTAGGGCGATCAGCCCTTCTTGCGCTGCCCCAGTGCACCGAACTTCTTGTTGAACTTGGCGACCTGGCCCCCGGTGTCCATCATGCGCTGCACGCCGGTCCATGCCGGATGGGACTTCGGGTCGATGTCCAGGCGCAGCGTATCGCCGGGCTTGCCGTAGCAGGAACGGGTCTTGTACTCGGTGCCATCGGTCATGATGACATTGATCTCGTGATAGTCGGGGTGGATGCCGGATTTCATTTCAAACAACTTTCGCGCTGGGCCCACCGATGCCGACCGGGGGCGATGTATCGGCAGGCGTATAGACGACAAGGACCGGCAAGATCAACACCCGATCCCCATAAAAGCCGGTTTGCCCCGCCAGCCGGCCCGGGTGTTACCCCGTTGCATCATGATGGCGCAGGCTGTGGCGGTCGGTGCAATATGGTGTCGTCATGGCGGCGGGATGTTGCTAGACCTGAACCATCTTCGATCAGATCAAAGGATTGGCCTTCATGGCAAAACTGCCGGACCACGTGCCCGAACTGCACGTAAAGGATATTCACGTACCTGGCTGGCTGGGGGAATTCCGCGCCTTCCTGATGCGCGGCAATGTGGTTGACCTGGCGGTTGGTGTGATCGTGGGTGCTGCGTTCACCGCAATCGTGAACAGCCTGGTCAAGGATATCTTTACCCCGATACTGGGCCTGCTGATCGGTGGTATCGACTTTACCAACCTGTTCGTCACGCTGCGCGGGCCGCATCTTGCCACGCTGGCCGAGGCACAGAAGGCCGGGGCGGTCACGCTCAATGTCGGCCTGTTCCTCAATGCCGTGATCCAGTTCATCATCATCGGCTTTGTCATTTTCTGGGTCGTGAAGGTGATCAACCGCCTGACCGTGAAGAAAGAGGCCGAGAAGCCCGCCACCCCCCCGGCACCCCCGCGCAACGAGGTGCTGCTGCAGGACATTCTCGATGTGCTGAAGGCCGACGCCGCCGCGCAGAAGGCTGCGACCACGCCCAAGGCCTGAGCGTTCCCGACAGGCTGCGACTGCATGACGGGCATCCGGAAGGGTGCCCGTTTTTCATGCGCGCGGTTCTGGCCACCTTGTGCCATCCACCGGAACTGCCCAATATCCTCTCCTATGTGGGGGCAGCTGGTTCATGACTGATTTCAAACGATATGTACGCACGGGCCTGCTGGCCGTGGCGGCCACGGGCCTTCTCGCGGGGTGCCACAGTGCAGCGCCGGAGCGGGACATGGCCCACCTGCCGCCCTCCGCGCGGGATTACCTGCTGGTTACATCCTATTTCATGGCGGAAGGAGGGCTGGTCAGCCGCCTGCAGGATGGCGGTCTGTCAGGCCAGCAGGTGTATGACATGGCCATTTCGCTCAAATACGGCAAGCGCATGCTGCTGGCCGCGCTCAGCAAACCCTCCGGCGCCGCGCGGCGCAGGGGGCAGCAGGCGGTGGAACTCATGGTCGCATGCACCAACCAGCCGGATCCCTCCACGCTGGGGGGCAGGACGCCCGCGCGCTGCCTGCCCGGCGCACCGCTTCTTACGACGGTGGCCCCGCCTGATTCACATGGCCCCGACGCAAAAGGGCAGGTGCCGCCACAACCGGCCGCACCTGCCCGCAGGTAATCCCGCGCGCGGAGTCGCTGCGCGAACATTCATGCCCGGTGTAGCGTGGTTAGGTGCGCGCGGGCGGCCGTGCATCACGGCGCAGGCGTTTCTCCCCCATCAGCAGCAGCAGTGGTGCCGCGATGAAGATGGAGGAAGACGTGCCCACCACAATCCCGAACAGCATCACCCACGCAAAGCCCGACAGGCTGGCGCCGCCAAACAGCGCCAGTGGGAGTGCCGCAAGGAACACGGTGCATGACGTGCCCAGCGTGCGGCTGAGTGTTTCATTGATCGACAGGTCAATCAGTTCCGCCAGCGGCATGGTGCGGTATTTGCGCAGGTTTTCACGCACGCGGTCATACACCACCACCTTGTCGTTGGTGGAATAGCCAAGAATGGTCAGGATGGCGGCCACCATCACCAGATCGAATTCGAAATGCGTGATGACCAGGAAGCCGATGGCCTTGGTCAGGTCCAGCACCAGCGTCACCACCGCGCTGACTGCGAACTCCCACTCAAAACGGAACCAGATATAGGCCAGGATCATCAGCAGGCTGATGCCCAGCGCCAGCATCCCGTTGTGGAACAGTTCCTTCGAGACCGAGGCGCCCACCGCATCCGCCCGCAGCACCTGCGCGCCGGGCAGGGTGGCGATGGCATGGCGCACGGAATCGACCATGGCCTGCGTGCGTGCCTCATGGTCGGGTTCGCTGTCGGGCGGGGTATCCAGGCGGATCAGCACGTCATCCGGACCACCAAAGGACTGCACGCCGGCGGCCGTTACATGCTGCGCCGCAAGTGCTGCGCGGATGGCGTTGAAATCCGCCGGTCCCTGCGTGCGCGCTTCCACCACGATACCGCCGCGGAAATCCAGCCCCAGCGTCAGGCCGGGGTGGAAGAACAGGATCAGCGAGGCGATGGACAGCACGGCCGATGTGGCGAGACCGATGAAACGGCCCCGCATGAAGTTGATTTTCGTGCCACGCGGCACGAACCGGAGAAGGGGACGGTCAAACATCATGCGGCGCGCCTCAGACCGGCAGGGTGCTGGGGCGTGTGCGGGCATACCAGCGCACCATCAGCATCCGCGACAGGAGAAGGGTGGTGAACAGGGTCGTCACGATACCGATCGTGATGGTCAGCGCGAAGCCGCGCACCGGCCCGGTTCCGAAAACGAACAGCATCACATGCGCCAGCAATGCGGTGGCGTTACTGTCCACGATTGTACTGGTGGCCCGCTCGAAGCCTGCCTGCATGGCCTGGAGCGCGCTGCGGCCACGGGCCACTTCCTCGCGGATGCGTTCGTTGATCAGGATGTTCGCATCCACCGCCATACCCAGCGTCAGCAGCATGCCCGCCATGCCCGGCAGGGTCAGCGTGGCCTCGAACAGCGACAGGATGGCCGTCATCAGCACCAGGTTGGCCAGCAGCGCCATGTTGGCGTACCAGCCGAACCGGCCATAGAACAGCGCCATGAACGCGATCACCAGCACGAAGCCGGCAGCCAGGCTGTAACCGCCCGCCCGGATCGAATCCGCACCCAGTGACGGGCCGATGGAACGCTGCTCGATCACGTTGAGCGGGGCCGGCAGCGCGCCCGCGCGCAGCAGCAGCGCCATGTCGGTGGCCTGCTGCGCGCTGAACCCGCCGGTGATCTGCCCGCTGCCGCCGGTAATGGCGGTGCGGATGACCGGGGCCTCGATCACCTTGTTATCCAGCACGATGGCGAAGCGCTTGCCCACATTGGCCCGCGTCACGTCACCGAATTCCTGCGCGCCGGTCGAATCGAACGTGAAGTTCACCGCCCATTCGCCGCTCTGCTGGTCGATCGAGGCACTGGCGTTGGTCAGGTCCGCGCCATCCACGTCCACATGCGAGAACACCGGCAGCTTGCTCTGCCCGTCACTCATGGGCAGCATTTCTACGCCCGGCGGCGGCACGGAAGACCCGATGGCGGAATCCGCCACCAGATGGAACGTCATCTTCGCCGTGGTGCCCAGCAGGTTCTTCACCCGCTCGGGGTCGCTGATGCCGGGCAGTTCGACAATGATCCGGTCTTCGCCCTGGCGGGTGATCTCGGGGTCGATGGCGCCGGTTGCGTCGATACGGCGGCGCACGATCTCGATCGACTGGGTCACCGCGTCATAGGCGCGCTGGCGGGCGGCTTCGGTGGACAGGGTGATGGCGATCTGGCCGCCATCGGCCTGTTCCACGCTGAATTCGCCCGGCACGTTCATCGGCATGGCGCGCAGCGCCTTCAGGTCGGGCTGCGTCTCTTCGGGTGTGCGCGGCGTGAACGTCACGCCATGGGCGGTGGCGGCCAGGTTACGGTAGCCCAGCGAATTCTTCAGCAGGGTCTGGCGTGTTTCATCCTGCAGCCCGCGCACCCGGTCGGCCGCCACACTGTTCATGTCCACCTGCAGGAGCAGGTAGGAGCCGCCCCGCAGGTCAAGCCCGAGGTGGATCTGGCGCCAGGGCAGGGATGCCATGGGCTGGCTTATGACATTGGGCAGGCACAGCGCCAGCCCGATCAGACATACGCCAATGACCGAGGCCATTCTGAGCCGACTGTAATACATCATGACTTGATGGAGTGCTCCCTGCGCCCGGCTGCACCGGTTCCCTTGCCCGGCATGGTCAATGTACCGTGTGTACGAAATTCAGTGGCGGGAACATGCCGGTCCGCGCCCGATGATGCAACCGCTGATGCGCCACACGCGCGGCCGACGTTGCCGTTTTGCCGCATTCCCTGCCTCATTCATGCCCGGTGTGACCATGGCGGGGGTGTGCGCCGTGGCCGCTGGCTGCTAATCGGGGTGGGCAGACCACAACAGGGCGGGAACGGGGCATGGCGCAGGCGGCAGGCACGGACAGGGCAGGGCGGCAGCTGCGTATCGGCATTGTGGGGGCAGGGCATTTTGGCCGGTTCCATGCGCTCAAGGTACTGGATTCCACGCGTGAAGTGCTGTCGGGCATCCATGATCCGGACACGCGGCGCGCAGGCGTGGTGGCGCGTGAGGCGGGTGGCGTGCCGGTGCTGTCCTACCCCGACCTGCTGGCCTGTTCGGATGCGGTCATTGTCGCGGCCCCTGCCGAACATCATTTCGCCCTTGCCCGCCAGGCCCTTTTGGCGGGGCGGCATGTGCTGGTGGAAAAACCCATGGCCGCGACGCTGGAGCAGGCCGATGAACTGGCCGCTCTGGCACAGGCGCGGAATGTGGTGCTGCAGGTGGGGCATCTGCTGCGCTATTCGGCCGAGCACCGTGCCATTACCGAGCGCATTTCCCGCCCGCTCTATATCGAGGCCACGCGCATCGCCCCCTACAAGCCGCGCGGCACGGATGTCTCGGTCATCCTTGACCTCATGATCCATGACCTTGATCTGGTGCTGGCCATCGTGGACAGCCCGATCGAGAGCGTGGACGCGCTGGGTGCGGCCGTCAGTTCCCCCTTCGAGGACATTGCCAATGCCCGCGTGCGTTTTGAAAACGGCTGCGTGGCCACCATCGCCGCCAGCCGCATCTCGCTCAAGACCGAGCGGCGGATGCGTGTTTTCTCGCAGGAAGGCTATCTGTCCGCCGATTTCATGAAGCGCGAACTGACCATGATCGGGCGTGAGCGTGGGCTGCCGCTGCCGGGCACGGGCGGCTTCCGGCGTGAAGCTGTGACATGGCGTGACCATGATACCCTTGCCGCCGAGCATGCGGCCTTTGCAGCGTCCTGCCTGGATGGGGCAAAGGTGCTGGTCGATGCAGCGGCGGGCCGCCGCGCACTGGCCGCCGCCCTTGCGGTGACACAGGGCATTGCCGACACCCGCGCGCGGATGGAGGCATCCGGCCTGATCATTCCGCCCGTTCAGGAAGACTGAAGCGTCTCGCGCAGCATTTCCAGCTCAAGCCAGCGTTCTTCCGCCGCCGTCAGGTCGGCCTGTGCCTTTTCCAGCGCGGTGGTGGCGGCGGTAAAGGCAGCCGGATCGCGGGCATAAAGTCCCGCATCGCTCAGGATCGTGCGCAGGCGCTCGATCTCGGCCTCCAGCGCCGCCATCTGTCTGGGCAGCTGTTCCAGCGCGTGCTTGTCCTTGTACGACATCTTGCGCGCGGGCTGGCGGGGTGAGGCCGTGGGGGCGACATCGGTTCTGGGGGATGTGGTTTCCGCGCGTTCCTGCCGGGGGCGGGTGGCCAGTGCGGCATCCTGCCGCTGGGCCAGCATGTCGCTGTAACCGCCGGCATATTCCACCCATTTCCCACCGCCTTCGGCCATCAGGATGGAGGAGGCGACCCGATCGAGGAAGTCGCGGTCATGGCTGACCAGCAGTACCGTGCCGGAGTAGGTGGCCAGCATGTCCTGCAAAAGGTCCAGCGTTTCAAGGTCGAGATCGTTGGTGGGTTCATCCAGCACCAGCAGGTTGGATGGCCGCGCCAGCGCGCAGGCCAGCATGAGCCGCCCGCGCTCGCCACCCGACAGCACGCCCACCGGCGTACGCGCCTGCTCGGGACGGAACAGGAAGTCCTTCATGTAACCGATGACATGGCGCTTTTCGCTACCGACCTGCACCATGTCGCCCCCGCCGCCCGTCAGCGTATCCGCCAGCGTGGTGTCGGGATCAAGCGAGCGGCGCTGCTGGTCCAGTGTCACGACATCGAGCGCGCTGCCGATGCTGATGGTGCCGGAATCGGGTTTGTCCAGTCCCGTCAGCAGGCGCAGGAGCGTACTCTTGCCCGCGCCATTGGCGCCCACAATGCCCAGCCGGTCGCCACGCAGCACGCGCAGGTCCAGATGGCTGACCACCGGATGGGCGGGGTTGTAGGCGCGCGAGATATCCTCGGCTACCGCCACCAGCTTGCCCGACAGGTCGCTCTCGCGTGCTTCCATCTTCAGGCCGCCAGGCTGGCGGATGGCGGTGCGGCGGGTATTGCGCAGTTCCGCCAGTTCGGCCACGCGGCGGACGTTGCGCTTGCGGCGCGCGGTCACGCCGTAGCGCATCCAGTCTTCTTCCCGCGCAATCTGGCGGTCCAGCTTGTGGCTGTCGCGCTCCTCCTGCTCCAGCACCTCTTCGCGCCATGTCTCGAAGCGGGCGAATCCCTGGTCCAGCCTGCGGGTGATACCCCGGTCCAGCCACACGACCGAGCGTGACAGCGTTTCCAGCAGCCTGCGGTCATGGCTTATGATGACCATGGCCGAGGAGAGCGACAGCAGTTCGCGCTCCAGCCATTCAATGGTGGGCATGTCCAGATGGTTGGTGGGTTCATCCAGCAAAAGCAGGTCGGGTTCGGGTGCCAGGGCACGGGCCAGCGCGCAGCGACGGGCTTCCCCGCCCGAAAGGGTGGTCGGGTCTTCCGTGCCGTTCAGCCCCAGTTCGCCCAGCAGCAGTTCGGCGCGGTATTCCGGGTCACCCGGCCCCATGCCTGCGCGCACGTAATCCAGCGTGGTGGCGAATCCGGACAGGTCGGGTTCCTGCGGCAGGTAGCGCACGGTGGTGCCGGGCTGGACGAAAACGGTACCGTCATCGGCCTGGATCTCTCCCGCCGCGATGCGCAGCAGGGTGGACTTGCCACAGCCATTGCGGCCGACAAGGCACAGGCGCTCGCCCGGGCCCACGCCAAATCCCGCCCCGTTGAGCAGCGGCGCGCCCCCGAGGGTAAGGGTAATGTCCTGAAGGAGAAGAAGGGGAGGAGAAGCCATATCCGCTTATGTCCCTTCTGCCGGCCTGTGTGCAAGGCCGCGATGGCGGGGTCAGCCCTGTGCTGCCCCTTCCAGTATGTTCAGGAACGACAGCCCCCAGCCCAGCGCCGTGCGGGTGCCGATGCTGTCCCAGCATGCCTGCCAGCGTTCGCGCCGTTCATCGGCTGACATGAGCATCGCGCGCTCCAGCGCGTCGGCCATGTCATCATGGTCGAGCGGATTGACCAGCACGGCGGCCTCAAGCTGCCTGGCCGCCCCCGCCAGGCGCGAGAGGATCAGCACGCCCGGGTTTTCCGGGTCCTGCGCTGCGATGAATTCCTTGGCCACAAGGTTCATCCCGTCGCGCAGGGGGGTGATGTAGCCGATATCGGCCAGCCGCATGTAGCCCGCCACGGTGGGGCGCGGGCTGCCACGTGTCAGGAAGCGCAGCGGTGTCCAGTCCGCCTGCCCGCGATGGGCATTGAGCTGGCCGATCTGGTGCTCCAGCGTGTTGCGCAGCGCCTTGTAGGAGGGAACGTCCGTCCGGCTTTCCGCCGCGATCTGCAGGAATGTGACCTGCCGCTCGCGCTGCGGGTAGGTTTCCAGAAAGCGCTCGTAACCCGCCAGCCGGTGGTCCAGCCCCTTGGTGGGGTCCATGCGGTCCACGCCAAAGACCAGCCTGCGCCCCGCAAGCGAGCCGGAAAGCCTGCGCAGGTCATCGGATTCCGCTGCTTCCCGCGCCGTGGCGGCAAAGCGCTCGGGGTCGATCTCGACGGGAAAGGTGCCGACCCGTACCATGTGCCCCTCGAACACGAGCCCGTCTTCTCCCTGCGGCACGGCGCCTGCCGTACGGGTGGCGGCAAAGATGAAATTGGCCGTATCGTCCGCCGTCTGGAACCCCAGAAGGTCCGCCTTGAGCAGGTCGCGCAGGAAAGTGCCGCCATCGGGCGCGGTCGCCAGCATGTCCGGCGCGGGAAAGGGGGTATGGAGGAAGAAGCCGATGGGCTGGCGCACGCCGTGGCGGCGCAGCAGGGCCGCCAGTGGCAGCAGGTGATAGTCGTGGATCCAGATGATGTCATCCGCGCGCAGGAGCGGCAGCAGGTTTTCACAGAAGCGTTCGTTGACCGACCAGTAGGTGGCGAGTTCACGCCGCTCGAAATGGATGTGCTCGGGCAGGGAGTGCATGAGCGGCCACAGCGTGGAATTGGAAAAGCCGGTGTAGTAGTTGCGGTGCTCGGCAGGGGTCAGGCCGATGGTGGCGTATTCCACGCCCCCGGCCTTCTGGATCGCGGGGGGGAGATGCGCGGCGTCGGAGTGGCAGGTCCCGTTCCAGCCGAACCACATGCCGCCCTTGCGTGCCAGCAGGTCCATCAGCACGACGGCAAGGCCGCCGGGACGCAGCCCTTCCTTGGGGACGGGAACGCGATTGGAGACGATGACGAGCCGTTTCATTCTGCCCTCTCTGCTAAGCTGTCGCGCGGTGGACAGGCCCCATCCCGCTGCCACGGCAGATGCGGAGCATATACGTAACGGCCGGGGGAGGGGATGCCGCTGGCGCCAGTGCTGGCATGCGGTTGTGTCAGTTCAGTGACACACCGCCGGAAACGGCCTGATAGGTGGAGACCGCAAGCGTGAGCGGCTCGAAGGGCTTGGTGATGACGAAGGCCGGCTCGATGGTGTCCCCCGTCAGCAGGCGTTCGGGATAGGCGGTCACGAAGATGATGGGAATGTCCTGGTGCTGCAGGATGCTGGAGACGGCGTGCATCCCGTCCCCCCCGTCACCCAGGTTGATATCGGCGAGGATCAGTCCCGGGCGGGTTTCGCGTGCCAGGCGGACGGCCTCGGCCTCGCTGCTGGCGACGCCGGCTATGGTATGGCCGCACTGGCGGACCAGTTCCTCGATATCCATCGCGATGATGGGTTCGTCCTCGATGATCAGTACGCTGGTCTGCGCGCACGAGCGCAGGCGGACATGGGCGTCCTCCAGCATGGTTTCCGCCTGCGCGGGTGACAGGGACAGGACCTGCGCGGCATCCGCCACGGGCAGTTCCTCAAGCGATGTCAGCAGGAGCAGCTTGCGCGCGAGCGCTGGCATGCCGACCGCCTGTTCATGTTCCCCCGCATGCGCCGCGTGCTGGCGCGAGATCCATTGGTAAAGACGCAGCCTTGGTGGCATGGAAGGATCATCCACCGCCATGAGTTCACGCAGGCTTTCGGCTACCAGCAGGTCGCCGCTGGACTGGCTGCCACATAATGCGCGGGCATAGCGCCGGGCATAGGGCAGGGCGCGAAGCAGGTCTTGACGCCGTGATAGCGGCATGAGGCATTCATCTCCCCGGATAAACTGTTACACTCCGGATCATGACAGCGTTGGGCTGTGCTGCAAGAGTTGAAGAGTAAACAAACTGGAATCCAGAATACCACTTGATCCGCTGGCGGTCACGCACTTGCGTGGGGAGATGCTCTCCCTTCTGCCGCAACTGCGTGGTTTTGCCCGATTCCTGACCGGACAGCCCGCAGCGGCGGACGATCTGGTGCAGGAAACCGTGCTGCGCGCGCTCGCGGCGCTTGACCAGTTCACGCCGGGCACCAGCATGAAGGCATGGCTGTACACCATCGCGCGCAACCTGTTTTACGAGCAGGTGCGCCACAGGCGGCGTGAACATGACGTGATGTCGGACTATGCCCTGCGTCCCGACCGCCCCGAAAGCACGATGGCGGAAGGCGGGGCGGACACCCTGCGCGACCTGGATGGCGCGATCTGGCGGCTTTCGCCCCGCCTGCGTGAGGCGCTGGTTTTGGTTGGCGTACAGGAAATGACCTATGTCGAGGCCGCCGCCGTATGCGGCGTGACGGTTGGCACCATCAAGGCCCGTGTCTCGCGCGCGCGGCTGCAGATCATGCAGTACATGCGTACCGACGGGGCCGGGGGCGGGACATAGGGCGACTTTACCTGCCTCCTCGCGTTTTCGTTACATGGGCGGATGTAACCTTTCGCTCTTCCCGTTCATTGCCCCTGCATGAACAACACAGAAGGGGAGAAGAAAATGACCAGCAGCTTTCATGACGAGATGATTGCAATCCTGCCCCGCCTGCGTGTCCAGGCCCTGTCGCTCACGCGCAACCGTGCGGCGGCGGATGATCTGGTGCAGGATGCCGTGTGCAACGCGCTTGCCGCACAGCACAGCTTCACGCCTGGCACCAACTTTTCCGCGTGGATGCACCGCATCCTGCGCAACCGTTTCATTTCCGACCTGCGCAAGAAGCGCGAGACCGGCAACATCGATGACGTGCCCGCCGCCGCCATGGCGGGCAGCGGCGCGCATGAAGAACGCCTGGTGGTCAAGGAACTGGCCGAAGCCATGGGGCGCCTGCCCGCCGACCAGCGTGAGGCGCTGGTGCTGGTGGTGATGCAGGGCATGAGCTACGATGAACTGGCCGCCGCCACCGGCTGCGCCGTCGGCACCGCCAAGAGCCGCGTGTTCCGTGCGCGCCGGCAGTTGGCCACCTGGCTCTATGGTGAAGAGCGCGACATGTCGACCGTGGAACTGCGCGGTGCGGTGCAGCGCCTGCGCTCCCGGGTGGAGGAACAGGCCGTGGCATCGTTCTGACAGGCGAATTCCCACTTTGAATTGTGGCGCTGATATGGCACTGACACATATGCCCGCGCCAGTCTCTTGGGATAGAACAGGGTATGATGCGGTCCTGGCATGTGCAGGGATTGTAAAGTGGGAATTTACTTCGGGATAATGCGATGGCTCTGAAGGACAAGTGTCCTCCCAGGCAACCAGGAAAGAAGTCCACAGACAGATCGGATGATGCGTTCGAGCTATGGTTGAAGAGGGGGCTGCATCAGTTGTTCGATGATGTGACCAAGGAACCTGTCCCCGAGGAGCTCCTGCGTCTGATTGAGGAAGACCGGAAACGGACAAAATAATGTCCGTATTCCCATCTTCCGGTCAGGGCAGGCAGCATACCCGCCACCGTAGCCTGTTCACCCGTATCGGGCGTGTGTTCGATGCCGTGCGCGGCCGGATGATGGCCATCATTCTCCTTGCCGCGACACCCATTGCCCTTATCGGGGCGGTGCAGGCCTGGCACAGCTACCATAGCACGCTGGAAGCACCGGGCTACCGCACGGACATGGCCGTGGCGCGCATCGATCTGGAACTGCGCCACGAATCCGAACATCTCGGCTCGCTGCTCCAGGCCGTCTCCCGCATGCGCCTCGATGATGTGGGGATGCGTCACATGCTGGAACTGGTCCAGTCCCTGACCGGCCGGCATTACAGCCAGATCGCCCTGACCGATGACCGGGGCAGCATCCTGTCCGCCGTGGGCCGCATGAGGGACCCGACGCCGCTTACGGTAGATGACATGCCCCGGTTCCAGGGCAATGTCGGCATGCGGGCGATAACCGATCCGGTTACCCATGTTCCCGCCTTCTTCCGCATTACCGTTGCCACCATGATCGGTGATGATGCCGGTCGCCCGGCGCGTCCGGGCTATCTTACCGCCATCATGCCGCTGGCCTGGCGCAGCGGGATCCTGCAGGCCAGCGACCCCCGGCTCGATCTCGTGCAGCATGACGGACCGATCGAGATATGGGTGCTCGGAAACGGTGGGCGCATGGCGGTCCCGCTGTGCTCGGACTGTGCCTGGGCCCCCCGCCCCCCGGAGCGGATCATGCAATGGTCACGTGTCATGATGGCGCAGGGAGAGGAACTGGCGCATATCACGCTGTCCGACGGGGCATTTTCCGTAGGGCGCGTGATGGGCGGGGTCCATGTCCTGACCATGACACGGCGCAACGCGGGTGAGCGGCATGCCGTGGTGATGTTCGCGATCTCGCTGGTCACGAGTGGACTCCTGCTGCTGGTGGGGCTGCTTGGCGCCTCCAAGAGCGCCGACGTGCTGGTGATCACGCCGCTGCGTCGGCTGACCGCATCGGTCAATCAGTGGCAGCTGGGTGGCATGTATGAAGTCCGCTCCAACTGGGCCATGCCACTTGAGGTCAGGCAGCTGGCGCATGCCTTCAGCAAGGCGACACGCAGGCTGGCACGGCATGAAAAGCGGCTGGAACGCGCGCAGGTGCGCCAGGAACTGCTGCTCAAGGAAATGCACCACCGCGTCAAGAACAACCTCCAGATCGTGGCATCCCTGCTCAACCTGCAGGCAGGCCGCATCCGCCTGCCCGCGGCGCGTGAGGAATTTGCCCAGGCGCGCGACCGTGTGCGCGCGCTGGCCACCCTGCACCGCTACCTGTACGCCGATGGTGAACTGTACAGCCTGAACATGCAGAGCTTCGTGCGCGAACTGTGCGGCCAGATCATGCATGCCATAGGCGAATCCGACGAAGGGCGCATCACGCTCGATATCCGTGTGGACGACCTGCTCATGGTGCCCGACCAGGCCGTGCCGCTGGCCCTGATCGTGACGGAGGCGGTCAGCAACACGATCAAATACGCCTTTCCCGACCATCAGCACGGCACGCTGGAGGTGGGCCTGCGCGCGCTGGATGGCGGCCGCGCATGCCTGTGGATTGCCGATAACGGCGTAGGCATGGCCGCCATGCGCAACCAGCCGCAGGGGAATGATCCCGAAGCGCGCAGCGGGATCGGCATGCAGCTTATCCGCGGCTTTGCCCGCCGCTTGGGGGTGAACTCCAGATGTTTGAGGAAAACGGGACGCGATATGTCCTTGTTTTCCCGCTCAAGCAGCCCGAAGAGGACGAAACGGGCGGCTGACCGCATGCAAAAATGCATGGCAGAGTTATGTTATGGGCAGTTTAGGGCGGTTCATGATGACTGTCCCTGTGCCGTGTCATTCGGTATAGGGAGCGGTCATGAGCGATGACAAGACAGTGATGAAGGCGTGGACGAAGACACAGTCGCGTCTGGGGCGCAGGCTGGCCATGCCTGTTGTGTTGCTGGGTCTGGCGGTGGCCATGGTTGCCGTGGGGCAGGTCTGGTGCGTGGCCAATGTGCTGGCCTGCGTGCTGGTGCCGGGCGGCATGCAGGTGGCGCTGTGGCCGCTGGCCGGTCTTGCCATGCTGGCCGTGCTGCGCGCCGCGCTGCAGGTGGGGGCGGACATGCTGGCCGCCCGTGCCGGCATGAAGGCGCGCGCCCGGCTGCGCGGCGGGGTGGTCGATGCGATCCTGCGCGGCGGCCCGGGGCTGCTGCGCAATCATCATAGCGGGGAACTGACCGCACTGGCCGTTGACCGGATCGAGGCGCTGGACGGGTTCTTCTCCCGCTGGCTGCCTGCTTCGGTGCTGTGGATGGCGGCCCCGCTTGTCATCGGTGTCCTTGCTGCCTTGGTCCAGCCAGGTTCCGCGCTGATCATGGCCGTGTGCGGCATTGCCGTGCCGTTTGGCCAGGCGCTGTTCGGTATTGGCGCGGCGGTGGCCTCACGCAACCAGTTCCTTGCCATGACGCGCCTGCAGGCCCGTTTCCTTGATCGCGTGCGCGGGATTGCCACCATCGTGCTGTCGGGCAGGACGGAGGATGAAACCCGCCGCCTCGCCGCCGCGGCGGAGGAACTGCGCGTCCGGACAATGAAGGTACTGCGCGTGGCGTTCCTGTCCTCGGCGTCCATCGACTGCGCGCTGGTGGTGGCGCTGGTGCTGGTGGCGCTGCGTAACGGGGCGCAGGTCATGGCGCTGCATGAACAGGGCGTATCCGCCACGGTCATGGCGGCGTCCGTGGCACGCGGGCTGTTTGTCGTGCTGCTGGTGCCGGAATTCTTTGCTCCCTTTCGCAGCCTTGCCCTTGCCTATCAGGACCGCGCCCATGCATCCGGGGCGGCGGCGGCCATGCGGATCCTGCCCGATGCCGCCAGCGTGCGGTCCCAGGGTCAGGCGCTGCGTGATGCGGGGCACGGTATTGCCGTGACGTTCGAGGATGTCGGCTTTACGTGGGATGCAGCCCGTGGGCCCACGCTGGAACATGTCTCCTTCAGCGTGCCCGCGGGGCAGGCGGTGGTACTGTGGGGGCCATCGGGCTCGGGCAAGTCCACCATCATCGAGATGCTGCTGGGCTTCATCCGGCCCGACAGCGGGCGCATCACCATCAATGGTGCCGACATGGCGGGCATTGACCCCACGGCCCTCATGGCCATGACGTCATGGATCGGGCAGAAACCGGTGCTGTTCGCGGGTACGCTGCGTGAAAACATCCTGTTCGCCCGCCCCGATGCGACCGAGGGCCAGTTGCAGGCGGCGGTCACGGCGGCGGCGGCGGACAGTTTTGTCGCCCTGCTGCCACACGGGCTTGATACCCGGGTTGGTGAAGGCGGGTTCGGCCTGTCGGGCGGCCAGGCGCAGCGCGTGGCCGTTGCGCGCGCCTTCCTCAAGGATGCACCGCTGCTGCTGCTTGATGAACCGACATCCCATCTTGATCCGGAAACGGAGGCGGACGTGTTCACCAGCCTGCGCAGGCTGGCGGAACACCGCACCGTCATCCTGGCCAGCCATTCACCGGCAGCGGCGGGCTTTGGTGGCCAGCGGATCGACCTTGACCACGGGCGTATTGTCACCAGCGGGGAGCATGCATCGTGAAATCCACGGAAAACCGGGAATTTTCGCGTCAGGCACGGCGCGAGGGGGTTCTGGCCCCGGTGCTGCAGATCCTGCACATCTGGCAGCGCCGCGCACCGCTGCTGACGGCGGGCGCGCTCCTGTCGCTTCTGGCCCTGCTGATCGGGCTGCTGCTCATGCGTGCTGCAGGGCTGCGGGTTGCGGCCATGACGGTGGGCATGCTGGTGGTCACCACCGGGGCGCTGCGTATCTTTGGCGTCTCACGCATTGTCCTGCGCTATACCGAACGGCTGGTCACGCATGATGCCATGTTCCGCGCGCTGGCGGACGTGCGGGTCTGGTTCTTCCGTCATCTGGCGCGCGGCGCGGCCGCGGGGCTGGGTTTCCGCCGGGCGGGGGACCTGCTTTCGCGGCTTGTATCAGATGTCGAGACGCTGGATGGACTGTACCTGCGCATCATCATCCCGCTTGCGGGGGCGCTGCTGGTGCTGCCGTTCCTGTTCATTGCCGTCAGCATGGTAAATACCGAACTGGCGGTGGTGGTGGGCGGACTGTTCGCCTGCGGGGCCTTTGGCCTGCCGCTGGTCGCCGCCATGCTGGGGCGGCGCGAGGGCGGGCTGGTCAACCATGCCAGCGCACAGCTGCGTATCGGCGTTCTGGACATGGTGGGCGGCCTGCGCGAGATCGCGACATTCGGCGCGGAAGGCCGCATGCTGGACCATGTCCATGCACGTGACGCGGCATTGTACCGTGCGCAGATGAAGCAGGCGCGGATGCTGGCCATGGCCGGTGCCGCGTCCTATCTGTGCGGGCAGGCGGCTGTCGTAGCGGTGCTGGCGGCAGCCCTGGGGCTGGGCCTGCCACGCATCGCCCCCCTGCCTGCGGCGGCGGTACTGTTCCTGACCGTGGCGGCATTCGAAAGTGTTGGCGGACTGACACGCGCCGGGGCGCTGGCGGGCAACATTACCCGTGCCGCGGCCCGTGTGGTGGCGGTGGGCGCCATGCCCGAGCATGCCCCGCCGGAAGGCACGGAACCAGCGCCCGCGGGAACCGACATCCGCTTTGAAAACGTATCCTTCCGCTGGCAGGCAGAACGTGCGCCGGTGCTTGATGGCCTGAATCTGGCGGTCAGGGCGGGTGAACGTATTGCCGTACTGGGCGCGTCGGGCGCGGGCAAGTCCACACTGGCAGCGCTGCTGCTCAAGGTCGTGGCGCCGGAGGCCGGGCGCATAACCCTGGGGGGGCAGGATATCGCCACCATCCGCGATGAGGCGCTGCGCGAGCGCATTGCGTGGCTTTCACAGGCGACGCATCTGTTTGCCGATACGATTCGCGCCAACCTGCTGCTGGGTCGCCCTGATGCGGATGAGGCCGATCTGTGGGCCGCACTGGAACAGGCCCGCGTGGCCGACGTGGTGCGTGACCTGCCCGAAGGCCTGGACAGCTGGCTGGGGGAAGGGGGCGCAAGCCTGTCCGGCGGTCAGGGCAGGCGCCTTGCCCTGGCGCGCGTCCTGCTTTCACGCGCGCCGATCCTGATTCTGGACGAGCCCGCGACCGGTCTCGATGCACGGACCGAACAGGAATTCCTGCTGACCCTGAACGAGGTGACACGCGGGCGCACGGTCATCCTGATCGCCCACCGGCTGACGGGGGTAGAAAAACTGGATCAGGCATGGCGGATTTCTGGCGGCAAAATGGCGGCTATTGGTGCATAAGAAGGCGGGCATGCCCGCCCAGAGGATTGACGTGCCCTGTCTCACAGGGCACGAAGTAGCGGAAAACCGGGTCGGACACTCCAGAAGACTGAAGGCGGTCCGTCTTGAATCTCTGAATCAGGAGTAAATTCATCATGCGTCGCCTGTCCCTTCTCCTTGGTCTCGGTCTGCTGACAGGATGCGCTGGTGGCCATCCGGGCAAGTATGTCGTGTTCTTTACCGAGAACTCCACCCAGCTTGACGCCCCCGCCCAGACCGTCATCACGCAGGCCGCCCAGCGCGCCGTTGCCAGCCATGCCAAGGTGCGCGTTGAAGGCTATGCCTCCGCCAGCCATGACCTGTCGGCTGATGAACTGCTGGCCATCGACCGCGCCAAGATCGTGGCCCGGCAGCTTGTGGTTGATGGCGTGGATACCAGCCGTATCCGCCAGCAGCCCCGTGGCCCGATGAACAACGAGAGCGGTGCCCTTGCCTCCCGCCGGGTCGAGATCGAGGTGGGTGGAAGCTGAACGAAGAACCCCCGTTTGACGAGATGACGGCATCCACCGGTCCATCGCGCAACCCGCGTGAAGTACTGGCGGAGGTTTTCGGTTTTCCCGATTTCCGTGGCCTGCAGCAGCAGGCCGTGGATGAGGTCATGGCCGGGCGCGACTGCCTTGTGCTCATGCCCACCGGCGGTGGCAAGAGCGTGTGCTACCAGGTGCCGGCCCTGGCCCGCCCGGGCACCGGGCTTGTCATCTCGCCGCTGATCGCGCTGATGGATGACCAGGTGGCCGCCCTGCGCCAGCTCGGGGTCAATGCTGGCGCGCTCCATTCCGAGCTGGAAGCCGACGAGGCCGCCCGTGTCCGCTCCGACCTGGTGGCGGGGCGGCTTGATATCCTCTATGTCTCGCCCGAGCGGCTGCTCTCTCCGGGCATGCTGGAGCGGCTGGGGCGGCTGACGCTGTCCGTCATCGCCATTGACGAAGCCCACTGCATTTCCGCCTGGGGGCATGAATTCCGCCCCGAATATCGCGAACTTGCGGCCCTGCCGCAGCACTTCCCCCATGTGCCACGCATTGCGCTGACCGCCACGGCGGACCCGCGCACCCGCAGCGACATCCTTGAAGCGCTGGCCATGCCGGACGCGACCGTGCTGAAGGCCAGCTTCCATCGTGCCAACCTTGATATCGCGGTCCGGCCCAAGACATCGGAACTGCGCCAGCTGACCGCCATACTGGACCGGCACCGGGGTGCTGCCTCCATTGTCTATTGTGGCAGCCGCAGCAAGACCGAACGGATTGCGCGTTCGCTGGCGGGCAAGGGGTATGCCGCGCTGCCGTTCCATGCCGGGCTTTCCCCGGTTGAAAAGCGCGCGGCCCTGATGCGCTTCCGCTCGGGTGAGCCGGTGGTGATCGTGGCGACCATCGCCTTTGGCATGGGTATTGACCGGCCCGACGTGCGCGCCGTGGTGCATCTGGACATGCCGTCCTCCCCCGAGGGGTATTACCAGCAGATCGGCCGTGCGGGCCGCGATGGTGAACAGGCCGAGACGGTCCTGCTGTATGGCGGTGATGACATGGCACGCGCGCGCTACTGGCTGGAGCAGTCCAACGCGCCCGATGCCCAGAAGCGGATCATGAGCGCGCGGCTCGAAGCCATGATCGCCCTGACCGAGACGACCGGCTGCCGCACCCAGTCTCTCCTGTCCTGCTTTGGCGAGGAACTGGACCACGCCTGCGGCCACTGCGACAACTGCCGCAACCCCGTCGCCACCTTTGACGGTACGGTGGCGGCGCAGAAGGTGCTGTCCGCCATCTACCGTACCGGCCAGCGTTTTGGCGCGGTGCATGTGGTGGGCGTGCTGCGCGGCAAGGGATCGGATATGGTCTCGCGTCACGGGCACGAGAAGCTGAGCGTATTCGGCATAGGCCAGGACCGGCCGGAACCCTTCTGGCGCGGGGTGATCCGCCAGCTGATCGCGCGCGGGGCAATAAAGGTCACGGGTGAATATAATTCCCTGGCCCTTGAGGAAGGGCGCGCGCGGCCCATATTGCGGGGCGAGGAACCGATCATGCTGCGTGAGGACGCGACCGAGGACCTGAAGTCCGCCGGCCGCACGGCGACGGGTACCCCCCGTGCGCAGCGGCCCGAGCTTGCGCCCGATGCGGCGGCACGGTACGAGGCGCTGCGTACATGGCGGCTGGGGGAAGCGCGGGAGCAGGAAATCCCGCCCTATGTCATTTTTCATGATGCCGTGCTGCATGATATTGCCATGGAACGGCCCACCACGCTGGATGAACTGGGCATGATCCGTGGGGTGGGCGGCTCCAAGCTGGCACGTTACGGTGCCGCCGTGCTGGATGTGCTGGCGGAAGTCGGCGCCTGACGCGGCCCGCAGGCGGCCTGTCTGTTTTGCCCCAAGTAATCAGGAGCCGGTTTCGCATGCGTTGCCCCTTTTGTGGAAATGACGATACACAGGTCAAGGACAGCCGCCCGCATGAAGATGGGGCGGCCATCCGGCGCAGGCGCATCTGCGGCTCGTGCGGGCAGCGCTTCACCACCATCGAGCGGGTGCAACTGCGTGATCTCGTGGTCATCAAGGCCGATGGACGGCGTGTGCCGTTCGAGCGTGAGAAGATGGCGCGCTCGGTGCGGATCGCACTGCGCAAGCGCCCGGTCGATGCCGAGCGGATCGAGCGGATCGTCAACGGGATTGTCCGCCATCTTGAAGCCATGGGGGAGACGGATATCCCGTCACGCGATATCGGGCGGCAGGTCATGGAAACGCTGCGCGAGATTGATTCCGTCGCCTATATCCGCTTTGCCAGCGTGCACTGGGACTTTCGGGAAACAAAGGATTTTGCCGATATCCTGGACACGATCTCGGCTTCCGTGTCGGGAGAGGAAGCCAGGGACCTCCCCCCCGTGGACGACAAAGACAAAGATTGAACTGGACCCCGCCGCCCAAAGAGGCGATGAAGCCCTGATTTCGCACCATCGCCACAGCAGGAGTAACGCGCCATGACACAGACAGACGGTGATCGGCAGCCCCGGGTCCGTTCCCGCACCGCATCGCGCGTGGCGGCGGTACAGGCCTTGTTCCAGATCGAGCAGGGCGGTGAAAGCCCCGATCATGTCATAAACCAGTTCAACCGCCACCGGCTGGGCACGTCCGTCGGGCACGACTGCAGCTATGCCGAAGGGCAGGTGCCCGACGCCGATGCCCGCCTGTTCAGCATCGTGGTGCGGGGCGCCGTGGCCCGGCAGGAACGCATTGACGGCCTGCTGCACGAAATCCTGCCCCCATCATGGCCGCTGGCCCGGCTGGACCCGGTGCTGCGCGCGATCATGCTCGCGGCGGGTGGCGAGATGACGGGGGCCGACCCCGTTCCCGCGCGCGTCATCATCAATGAATACATGGATATTGCCCATGGCTTCCTGGCGGGGGATGAACCGCGCATGCTCAACGGCGTGCTGGATGCCCTGTCGCGGCGCGTGGACGAACCGGCCCGCCCCGCGGAGCCCGCAGCCGGAGTGGACACGCCTGCGGAGCAGACGCCGGACAGCCCGGCATCCTGATGTGCGGAAGGGAATGCGGCAATGGCCCTGCCGGATGACGGCTTGCCAGCCGAATTCGGGTTCATAGCCCGTGTTTTCCGCCCGCTTGCGGGCGATGGGGCGCTTGACCTGCGTGATGATGCCGCCGTGTTCGCCCCGCCTGCCGGGCGGCAGCTTGTCATGGCGGCCGACGCGATGGTGGAGGGCATGCACTTCCTGCCCGATGACCCGGCGGACACGGTTGGCCGCAAGCTGCTGCGCTGCAACCTGTCCGACCTTGCGGCCATGGATGCGACCCCGCTTGGCTACCTGCTGACGGTCTCCATGCCCCCCGTGCGGGACGAGGCGTGGTTTGCGGGTTTTGCCGCCGGTCTGGCGCAGGACCAGCAGGAATATGGCATTACCCTGCTGGGAGGGGATACGACATCCACCACAGGCCCGCTTGTGCTGTCCCTGACCGTGGTGGGGCATGTCGCGCCCGGCATGGCCCTGCGCCGCGGTAATGCGCGTGTGGGGGACGGATTATGGGTGACCGGCACGATTGGTGATGGTGCGATGGGGCTGCTGGCGCGCCGTGGCGAGGTTCCCGATCCGGACGGGTATCTTGCCGGCCGCTACCAGTTGCCACGCCCCCGGCTGGGGCTGGGCCTGGGGGGCATCGCCTCGGCCGGCATGGATATATCCGACGGACTGGTGCAGGACCTTGGGCACATGGCGCGCGAAAGTGGCGTGGGCGCGGTCATTCATGCGGGGCAGGTGCCACTCTCGCCTGCCGTGCGCGCGCTGGGGCCGCAATGGCTGCCCACATGCCTGGGCGGGGGGGATGACTATGAACTCCTGCTGGCGGTTCCGGATGCACATGAAGCGCTGATGCTGGAGCATGCGCAGCAGCGCGGCGTGCAGGTCAGCCGTATCGGGCAGGTGGTGGCCGGTACGGGCGTGCGCGTGCTTGATGGCGGCGGGGCTGAGATGGTGCTGGCCCGGCGTGGCTGGAGCCACGTGAAGGATGGTGCGTAAGCGCGTTCAGTCCGCCAGCGGGCGGTCATACACGCGGTAGCGCTTGCACGGCTGCGGCGTGATGCGTTCGATCAGGCGGCGCATGGGCAGGTTGGTTTCCAGCACCCAGCCCAGCTCGACGGTCCGGTAGGGGAGGCTGCGCCCGCGCTTCATCAGTTCGGTAATGGCAAGGGCGGGCATGATGGCCCCCAGCGCCGTCCCGTCCAGCGTCGAGCTGACGCCCAGCAGGATGACACGGGCCGAATGGAATTCATGCCGCAGCAGCCGCTTGCCCAGCTTGAGCCACCCCAGCGGGGAAGGGTCCCCGTTCAGATCCCATGAGATATCGAACACATTGGGCACCACCAGTGCAACGCAGACCGGCTTGCCCGCCTGTTCGATCAGCACGAAATGCTCCGGCCGCAGGATGGGCTTCATCTCCACGATCATGGACTGGATATCCTCGCGCGCCAGCGGGATCGAGCCCCAGTTGTTGCGCCAGGCGTCGTTGTAGAGCGTGCGCAGGATCTCGCCATCTTCTTCGATCCGGTCCATGCGCAGGCCACGGGTGGTGACATTGCCCAGCCGCCCTTCGCCCAGGCGCAGGCTGGCGGGCACCAGATGGGCTTCCTCCGCATCGGGGCCGGTGCGCATCTGGTAGGCCACCAGGTCACGTATCTTGGTGCAGCCACACGCTTCCATCATGGGCGGCAGCCATTGCGGGTGCCATGGCATGGCCACCATGGGCATGGCGTGGTGGCCTTCGATCATCACCCCGAACTCACCGTTGCTGTCCAGTGTCTGGGGGCCGCGCATGAGCTTCATGCCATGCTGGCGCAGCCATGTACCCGCCGTATCCAGCAGGGCGGACACCACCTCCAGGTCATCGATCGCGTCCAGCGCCCCGAAAAAACCGACCGGTTCGCCATAATGCTCCATGGAAATGGGGTCGATCTGGGCCGAGATCCGCCCCACGGCCCGCCCGCCACGCATGGCTAGAAAATACTGTGCCCGCCCCTTCCGGAAAAAAGCGTTCTTGCGTGGTGTCAGCAGGTCGCGCTGGGTCAGGTCCAGCGGTGGCACGTAACCGGGTAGGCCGGCGTACAGGCGGCGGGGCAACTGGATAAAGGTGGTCATCTGACGAAAGCCGGAAACGGGAATGATAGTAAGACGATCGGTTTCGTTCATGACCGGTTCGTTGCATCCTGAACATTACCGGCATGGCCCCTGTTTCCGTGATGGAACCGCGCAGGGTATGCAGGCATGGGTTAAGAGAAGTGATTCGGTGGTCCGTCCTGATGTTGTGCTCATGGCACAGATGGACCCCGAAAAGGAAGATGGACAATGACAGTAAGGACCGCTTCACGCATGGATGAAGGCAGATATGTGCTGATTACAGGTGCATCCAGCGGGATCGGGGCGGAACTTGCCTGGCTTTACGCCGCCCGTGGGCGCCCGCTGGTACTATGGGGGCGCAATGCCGGACGGCTGGAAAGCGTGGCAGCTCGCGCGCGCAGTTACGGGGTGGCGGTCCATACGCGGCTGCTGGACGTGGCCGATGGCGCGGCGGCGATTGCAGCCCTGCGTGAGGATGATGCCACCCATCCGCTCGGTATCGCGATCCTGGCTGCGGGACTGGGTGACATGCGGCGCGGGGATGACGTGGTTGAACGCGCGGAGGACGTGCTCAGGCTGGGGCTGGTCAATTACGCCACGCCATCGGCCATGGCGGCGGCGGCGGCGGAATGCATGGTCCCGCGCGGGCGGGGGCATATCGTGCTGATCGGCTCGGTGGCGGCCTTTCATGCCCTGCCGTTCGCCGCTGCCTATTCCGGCTCCAAGGCGGGGCTCAAACGCTTTGCCGAGGCACAGCAGATGGCGCTTGCCCCTCTTGGCATCGGTGTGACGCTGGTCTCGCCGGGGTTTGTGGATACGCCCATGAGCCGCCGCGTGGTCGGCGCCAAGCCATTCCTGCAGACAGCATCCATGGCTGCGCGCAGGATCGCACGCGCGGTGGACCGTGACCGGCCGCATCTGGTCTTCCCGTTCCTGTTTTCCGTGCTGCGGCTGGTCGATACGCTGATGCCGTGGCCGCTCAAACGGCGCATCCTCTCTGCGATCAGGGCAGATCAGATGGACTGAGCGACAGGGCAGGCATGTAGTTCATGTAATGGAATTTGAAGCTGACCGGAATGATTGTGGCCGTTTCGTGACATTGATCAATGAAATTGCCCGGTACATGGGCTTTTTTTCTAGCCAGATATGCTAACCACGATGCCTGTGGTGCCTGACTTGTGTTGCCTGTTGCTGGCGGTGCATAAGTCAGGCACGGTCGCAGGCTGTTTTTATTTTGTAATTGCGGGCAGGGAGCATGCCGCATGGGCACGGAGCGTGACCGGACATGAAAGAGATCGTAGCAGTTGATATTGGCGGCACGCATGCGCGCTTCGCCATTGCCCAGGTGGATCAGGGGAGGGTTGTCACGCTGGGGGAAGCCACGACCCTGAAATGTGCCGATCACGCCAGCCTCCAGTTGGCATGGGAAGCCTTTGCCCGCGTGGTTGACCGCCCGCTGCCCCGGGCGGCAGGCATAGCGGTGGCCTGCCCCATCAAGGGCGATATCCTCAAGCTGACCAACAATCCGTGGGTGATCCAGCCCGCGTGGCTACCGGTCAAGCTGGGGGTGGACGAACTGATCCTGGTCAATGATTTCGGGGCGGTCGCCCATGCGGTGGCGCAGGTGGGGGCGGACAGCCTCCAGCATATCTGCGGTCCTGACGTGCCGCTGCCCGAGGAAGGTGTCACGACTGTTGTCGGACCGGGCACCGGGCTGGGTTCGGCCTATGTCGTGCGCCGCAAGAACGGTTATTTCGTATGCGAGACCGAGGGCGGGCATATCGATTTCTCCCCGCTTGACCCGCTTGAGGACCGGATCCTGACCGTGCTGCGCCGCCGTTACCGCCGGGTATCGGTCGAACGCGTGGTTTCCGGTCCGGGGCTGCTGAACCTTTATGAAGCCATTGCCGAAATGGGTGAGCTTTCGGTCAAGGCGCGTGATGACAAGGCGCTGTGGACCATGGCGCTGGAAGGTTCCGACCCCGTGGCAGCGGCTGCGCTGGAGCGTTTCTGCCTCAGCCTTGGTACTGTCGCCGGCGATCTGGCCCTGGCGCAGGGTGGCGGCGCGGTCGTGATCGCGGGTGGCCTGGGGCTGCGGCTTGCCAAGCACCTGCCCAGCTCCGGCTTTGCCGAGCGCTTCGTGGCCAAGGGACGCTTCGAGGGCATGATGTCGGAAATGCCGGTCAAGCTGATCACCTATCCGCAGCCCGGCCTGCTGGGCGCTGCTGCCGCCTTTGCCGAGGCGTATCGCTGATCCCGGGCACTTCGTGCCATCCGGCGGCGTTCCTGCCCCACGGGCCATGGGGCCGCCGGACCATCCACAGGCCCCTGATGGCGTAAGCGCGCTGCGTCAGCCGCGCCACAGATGGCCGGGCATGGCATCGTAATGCCGGGTCAGGAAATCCAGCAGCACCGTGATCAGGCGCGCCATGTCATGCGCGTCCTGCCGGGTATGGTAGGCCAGTTCCTGCATCGGCATGTTGTTGATCATGGTGGCGATCAGGATGCGCTCATAGCGGTTGCCGATGATTTCATGAATGTATCTGTAGCGGTTGATGGACCCCATGCGTCCGTTAAGGCGCCGACGTGACAGGCCAAGCGATACCTGATCGAACTGTGGATCATCCTCTCCCAGCACACCGATGCGGTAATCCGTGGCCCAGAAGCGCGCGGCGGCGATATGCTGCGCGTTCAGGGTGCCAATACGGTGCAGCACGTCGATTACGGTCGGCAGCGGCAGGTCGGCGGCACGCTCCTCGCCAAGGGATGCGGGGACAGGGGCGGTAGGGCTGTCAGCGGGCAAGGGGTTTGCTTTCATTGCGGCACATGGGGCGTATCATCTTCATTTTCCCTCATGTGGGTCAATTGAAAGCGTGATGTCCATGCTGCCCGGCATGAAAATATATAAAAACCCGTCCATAAAAAAACGGCATCACCCGGGTTGGGGTGATGCCGCAAGGTTCCGTGAGGAAGATTGGGAAATCGACGGTCGGGACTCTGTCGGGTGACTCACGGGTTGCATTTTCATTAATGATAATAATTATCATTATCAAGAAAAAAATGCATCCAATCCAACTTCCATGCGGTGGACCGGAACGTGAAAACGTGGTGCGATGGCTGCAACAACCCGGAATAACCATCACGGCAGGGGACAGCATGGCCATTACACCGCTTGAAGTCGCCACACGGCGGGCAGGGGGGCGACGCGGAGCCGACATTCTGCTGGAAATTCTGGAAAGTGAAGGGGTTCGCTACATTTTTGGCAATCCCGGCACTACGGAACTGCCGCTGATCGATGCCCTGCAGCGCCGGCCGGATCTGGCCTACATCCTGGCCCTGCAGGAAGCGAGTGTGGTGGCCATGGCGGATGGTTACGCCCAGGCGGCGGGTCGGCCCGGTTTCCTCAACCTGCATACGGCGGGGGGGCTGGGCCATGGCATGGGCAATCTGCTCAATGCCAGTGTCTCCCAGACACCGCTTGTGGTGACGGCGGGCCAGCAGGATTCCCGGCACACGATTTCCGATCCGCTACTGTTCGGTGATCTGGTCAGCATTGCCACGCCTGCCGTCAAGTGGGCGCAGGAAGTGCTGCATGCCGACCAGCTTCCCGTTCTGGTACGCCGTGCCTTCAACGATTCGATGGCCGCCCCTTCCGGTCCGGTCTTCCTCTCGCTGCCCATGGATGTGATGGAGGAGGCGAGTGATGTCGATATCGGGTTTCCTTCCCTGATCAACCGTGACTCGATAGCAGGCGGCCTGCCGGAACTGGCGCGGGCGCTGGCTTCGATCACGCCGGGGCGGCTGGCCATTATTGCGGGTGACGAGGTGCATGGCGCGAATGCGGCAGCCCAGGTCGCGGCGGTGGCCGATGTGCTGGGGGCGCCGGTTTATGGCGCGTCTTGGCCATCGCGCATACCGTTTGCCACGTCCTGTCCGCTCTGGGCTGGCAACATGCCCACGCGCGCGACCGATATCGCCCAGCGCCTGTCGGATTACGATGCGATCTTCGCACTGGGTGGCAAGTCGCTGATCACCATTCTGTATTCCGAAGGTTCTCCCGTGCCGCCGGGCTGCGCGGTCTATCAGGTCTCGGCCGATGCGCGCGACCTTGGCCGCACGTTCCAGACACCGCTTTCACTGGTGGGTAATATCCGCGCATCGCTGGAGGTCCTGCTTCCGCTGCTGGAGCGTGCGACCCATCCCCGCCGGGATGCCTTCATCGCGGCGCGCGACCGTGTCGTGGCCGCCCGCCAGGTCAGGCGCGCACAGGCGGAGGAACTGGTTGCCCACCATCGGGGTGATCCGGTCGTAGCCCCCTGCGTTGCGGCGCATGAGGCCGTGCGCGCCATCGGCCCCGCCGTGGCGATCGTGGATGAGGCGATTGCCACATCCTCCTACACCCGCATGTTCCTTGATAGCGACTGGGCGGCGCAGTATTCCTTCCTGCGTGGCGGGGCGCTGGGGTGGGGCATGCCTGCCGCTGTCGGGGCCTCGCTCGGGTTGGGGCGTGAGCCGGTGGTCTGCCTTGTGGGCGACGGGGCGGCGCTCTATTCCCCCCAGGCCATGTGGACCGCCGCGCATGAACGGCTGCCCGTGACCTTCGTGGTGATGAACAACCGTGAATATAACGTGCTGAAGGGATTCATGCGTGGGCAGACGCATTATGTCTCGGCGCGGGAGGGGAATTTTCTCGCAATGGACCTGCATGATCCACCGGTTGACTACCAGGCCATGGCGGCATCCTACGGCCTGGAGTCCCGCCTGGTTACGCGGGCGCAGGACATTGCGCCCGTGATCGAGGCCGCCATGGCTTCCGGCCGGCCCAATCTGGTGGAAATCGTGATCAGTACGGTCGGCTGAGGCGCCCCGTCCCTGCCTTAATGAAGGGGGAAGGTGCAGGTGGCGGGCGTGGCTTCCATCCGTTCGCTACCGGGATCGACCCGCAGGGTCAGGCGCATCACGGCCGCAGCCAGATGTGCGCCACTGGTGTGCATGGTGGTCTTGATGTCCACCCCGTGGTTGTTGTCCAGCACCGCCACGTTGCGGCCACGGGCAATGGTTGCTTCTGCCCGAACGGACCAGTACGTGCCATTGATGTCGGACAGGCGGGCAAGGTTGTATACCGTTCCTTCCCCCCGTAACCGGCTGTAGCCGATGCCGACCGCGCCACCACCGGTGATCCTGACCGGATAGGAATGACCTGCGAAATAAAGCCGTCCCCTGCCCCATGAATAGCCGCCCGCCAGCGCGACATCGCGCAGGCTGAAGCACAGCCTGGCGGTTGGCTGTCCCAGCGCGTCGGCCGCCCACGCGGCCGGAGTGTCCAGCAGCAGCCCGGCTGCAAGGATAAACGGGGCGGAAAGGTAAGCTGCGCGCACGGTATGTTCCTGTTACAATATGCTGGGTGTATGAAGAGCATATGTGGAATAAGGGGCGGTCCGGCATGGTCGACCGCTGGCGTCTTTTGTATTTCAGTCGATTACCATCAAAAGGCAACCCCTGTCTGTTCAGCACCGCCCCCGGGTCGTGCAGGGAAAAAGGAGCCGTCCCGATGCAGCCTTCCCCCGTGTCCATGGATTACGATAGCCCGGACTGTCAGGCCATCCTGCACGGGATTCGGATGCAGGCTCCCTTTGTATATGGATTGACCAATTATGTCGCGGCGACCCTGAGCGCCAACGTGCTTCTGGCCGTGGGTGCGGCCCCCGCCATTGGGGCCGCCCCGGGCTGGGCCAGCAGTTTTGGCGCCAGTGCGGCTGGCATGTGGGTCAACACGGCGGGACTGATCAATGGCGACGTGCAGGATATGCGTAACGCCATTGCCGTTGCCGGTGCGGCCAATGTGCCATGGGTGCTCGACCCCGTGGCCATGGGGGCGGGGGCGGCCGAGTATGATGCGCTGATCCGTACCCTGGCTGCCGGGCGCCCCGCGGTCATTCGCGGCAATGCCAGCGAGATCATGGCCCTGGCGGGGGGGGCTGGCACGGCGCGCGGGGTGGAAACCACCGCCACGATTGCACAGGCCGTGCCACTGGGGCAGGCGCTTGCGCATGCGCAGGGGGCCATCGTGGCCATCAGCGGGCCGGAGGATCATATTCTTGCCCCCGATGGGCGGCAGGTCATCGTGCCAGGCGGCCATCGCCTGCTGACCACCGTTACGGGGGCGGGATGTGCGTTGGGTGGGCTGATCGCCGCGGCCTTGGCCGTAGCCCCGTCGGGGCCGGAGCAGCTTCATGCCGTTGTGGCGGCGCATGCCCTGTACGCACGCGCCGCCGAGATGGCGGCGCCTGCAGCACGGGGTACGGCCTCCTTCGCAACGGGGTTTGTCGATGCCCTGTCGCAACTGCAGCAGACGGCGGGTTGCCCGCCCGCAGTCTGATCAGGAAATATCCGCCATGAGGGAGACATGCGCCGCAATGATCTTCCAGCCATCAGGCGTGCGGATCCATGTCTGGCTCTGCCGTCCGATCCGCGTGCCACCATGGCGGCGGAATTCCAGGTCAACCGTACCCGTATCCGTGCCAATTGCGGTGATATGGCGCCGCAGCACATCGCGCGGCGGTGAACCACCAGCACGGTTGCGGCGGAAGGCCGCTATCTCTGCAAACCCGTACAGGGTCTCCCCCACGCCATAGCGTACCGTTTCCGGCCCG